>NZ_JBNHFC010000013.1:0-142956 GCF_059089885.1 Arthrobacter sp. Y3221159 | reverse complement strand
CCAGGGGAGCTACCCGAACTGGAACGACTTCGCCGGGAGAACGAGCGCTTGCGGGCGGAAGTGGCTTACCTGGGAAAATTGCGGGCCTTGAGGGCGCAGGAACGACGGTGAAGGTTCAAGCCCTCATCGCTCTCAAGGCTGACTTTCCCCTCCCGGTACTGTTTCAGATCACGGGTCTTGCCAGGTCAACATTCTTCTACCACCAGGCACGTCTCCTGGCACCCGACCCCCGGGAGGCGCTCAAGGCCGAGCTCATGGACATTTTCGAGAGGAACCATGGCCGGTACGGACACCGGCGTATCCACGCAGAGCTGGTCAAGCAAGGATGGACAATCGCCAAGAAGACAGTCCTGAAACTCATGCGTGCGATGCGGCTCGTCTGCAAAGTCCGGCGGAAGAAGCGCTACAGCTCCTACAAGGGTGATCAGGGGAAAGTTGCTCCGAACGTCCTGAATCGGGAGTTTGACGCCGATGGCCCCAACCGGAAGTGGGTGACAGATGTGACCGAGTTCAGGGTCGGGGACCGGAAACTCTACCTCTCACCGGTTATGGACCTCTTCGACCGGCAGATCATCTCTCACACCATCAGCTCGTCCCCGAACCTGGAGCTCACTAACGCTTCACTACGCCAGGCCCTCAGCTGCCTTGAGCCCGGTCAGCAGCCGCTCGTGCATTCGGATCAAGGGTTTCAATACCAGCACGCTTCCTGGCGGGCTCTCCTGGAAAGCGCCGGCGCCGTCCAATCGATGTCCCGCAAAGCCAATTGCTACGACAACGCCGTAATGGAGAACTTCTTCGGGCACCTCAAAGAAGAACTGTTCCACCGCGTTCGCTTCCTTAACTCCGACGCACTCACGATGGCACTGAACGAGTACATCCGCTGGTACAACAACGAAAGAATCTCGACAAAGCTCGAGGGCCTGAGCCCGGTGCAATACCGTGCTCAGGCCCTCGCGGCTTAGGCTCTTACTTACCCAGTCCAACTTTCGGGGACCAGTTCATTTCCGGGGCGCCCCTGCGTCTTTTGTGATGCCTAGAGCTGGTACTCCATTTTGTCGCCCAGGTTCTCGTGGACGCAGAGGATGTTGTGCTCGGTGTCCATGAACCAAGCGCTCTTCTCCGAGCCCGTAGTGCAGATGTGGTTCTCGGTCTTCAGGTTGGGCAGGTCATAATCCTGGAACTGGACGCCCATGGACTCCATCTCGCGGACAGTTTGCTCGATGTCCGTGACCTCGAAGCTGAGGGCCGTGTGTTCCGAGTGCTTGCCGTCCCTGACCGGCATCAGCTGCAGCATGGCGCCGCCGTCGATGCCCAGTATTTCGCTTCCATCGTCTGTCATACCGCGGTGCGGGAGTCCAAGTTTCTCGGTGTAGAAACTGTGGGCGCGGGCTGCATCATCGACTGGCAGGATGGTTGTGGCTGATTTCATTCTTAGGGTCATGTGGCCACCTCCTACGGGCAGAATTTTACGCCCCCACCCCCAAAAACGCTCTTCCACTTTTGGCGCCCAAACCCCAAACGCTCTCTCACCTTTAGAGCCCAAACCCCAAACGCTCTCTCATCCCGGGTGAGCGGCGTTGGGAAAAACCGCAGGAAGTGCGAGAGCGTACGGGAAAAAGCCGCAGGGAGTGAGAGAGCGTCCGGGGGTGGGTTACTTTTCGACGAGGGTGAGGACGTCGTAGGTGGCCACGATCTCGTCGTTCTGGTTGGTCAGGACGGCGTCCCAGGCCACCTCGCCGTACTCGTCCGTCTCGCGCGGGGTGATCTTCTTGGCGGTGAGGGTGACCCGGATGGAGTCGCCGGCAGCCACCGGGGTGATGAAGCGCAGGTTCTCCAGCCCGTAGTTGGCCAGCACCGGGCCCGGCGCTGGTTCCACGAACAAACCGGCGGCCCAGCTGAGCAGCAGGTAGCCGTGGGCAACGATGCCCGGGAAGAACGGATTGGCTTCGGCGGCTTCCTGGTTGGTGTGGGCGTAGAAGGTGTCGCCGGTGCTGTTGGCGAAGGCGGTGATGTCCTCCAGGGTGACCTGCCGCAGGTCGGACCGGACGGCGTCGCCGATCCGCAGCGTCTCCAGCGGCTTCCGGAACGGGTGGGTCCCTTCGGTTTCCACGGTGAAGTTGCGGTCCGCCCCGGCGTGCCAGATGCCGGTGACGGCCGTAAGCATGTTCGGCGAGCCCTGGATGGCCGTGCGCTGCATATGGTGCATCACGGAGCGGATGCCGCCCAGTTCCTCGCCGCCGCCGGCGCGGCCGGGCCCGCCGTGGACCAGGTGCGGTACGGGCGATCCGTGGCCGGTGGAGGACCGTGCGTCCTCGCGGTTGAGCATCAGCACGCGGCCGTGATGGGCGGCAATTCCCGTTACCAGTTCCCGCGCCACGGCGGGATCGTTGGTGCAGACGGTGGCCACCAGGGAGCCGCTGCCCCGGGCCGCGAGCCGGACGGCGTCGGCCAGGTCCTTGTAGCCGATCACCGACGAAACGGGGCCGAAGGCCTCCAGGGAGTGCAGCGCCTCCGCTTCCGGATCGTTCCAGCTGAGCACGACGGGAGACATGAAGGCACCTTCCTCCACCACCGCAGAGGTGCCGTCGGCGGTGGTGACCGACGGCGAATCCAGTGTTCCGTACGCAAGCTCGCCGCCGGCGTCGAGCATGGACTGCACGGCGGCGCGCACGTCCTGGAGCTGCTCCACGGAGGCCAGGGCGCCCATGGTGACGCCTTCGCCGCGGGGGTCGCCGAGCACCACGCGCTCCTGGACCCGCTTGCCGATGGCGGACACGACGGCGGGCACCAGCGCCTCCGGGACGATGGTCCGGCGGATGGCGGTGCACTTCTGGCCCGCCTTGACGGTCATTTCGGTGACCACGGACTTCACGAAGGCATCGAATTCCGGGGTGCCCTCCACGGCGTCGGGCCCGAGGATGGCCGCGTTCAGGGAGTCGGTTTCGGAAGTGAACCGGACGCCGCCCTGGACCACGTTCGGGTGGGACTTCAGGGACAGGGCAGTGGAGGCCGAGCCGGTGAAGGAGACGTAATCGCGGTAATCCAGCACGTCCAGCAGGCCGCGGACTGAGCCAGAGATCAGCTGCAGCGAGCCCTTCGGCAGGATGTTGGATTCGACGATGGCCTTGACCACAGCCGCGGCAACATAGCCGGTGGGGGTGGCGGGCTTGACGATGGTGGGAACCCCGGCGAGGAACGCGGGGGCGAACTTTTCGAGCATGCCCCAAACCGGAAAGTTGAAGGCGTTGATCTGCACGGCGACACCTGGGATGCGGGTGTAGATGTGCTCGCCGGCGAAGGAGCCGTCCTTCGAAAGCACCTCCATGGGCCCGTCCACCACCACCTGCGAGTTGGGCAGCTCGCGCCGGCCCTTGGAGCCGAAGGTGAACAGGACGCCGATGCCGCCGTCGATGTCCACCATGGAATCGATCTTGGTGGCGCCGGTCTGGAAGGAGAAGTTGTAGAAGTGCTCGCGCCGGGCGTGCAGGTACTGAGCGAGCTCCTTGAGTTTGAGCGCACGCTGGTGGAAGGTGAGCTTACCCAGTTCTTCCTGGCCGGTGCCGCGGCCGTAGTCCACCACGGCCTGCAGGTCCAGCCCCTCGGTGCTCACCTTGGCCAGGATCTCCCCGGTGCTCGCGTCACGGACCGGGACTGCGGAGGAAGAGGTGCCGGCGTCGGGGGTCCACCAGGCATCCTGGATGAAGCTGGGCACTGTCTCCACGGTGTCGACCGTGGCCTGGGGAGCTGTGGCTGTGGTGGTCATCGTTGACGGGGTCCTTCCAACAAGGGGGGGCAGAAAGGCGGTCGATGATTACTGACCGTCCGTTCGGTAATATAAGAACCATACATGAATGTGCCGTCCGGCAACACCGAAGGAGACTCCCATGAGCATCCCTGTTCCGAATTCCGCCGAGACGCAGGACCACTCCCCCACAGAGCATGAGCTGTGGAAGATCACCCTCGGCGAGCTGGACGAGAAGATGGGGGTGAAGATCGTGGAGGAGTCAGTGGAGCGCGTTGTGGCCACCATGCCGGTGGATGGCAACAGGCAGTCATTCGGACTGCTCCACGGTGGGGCCTCGCTGGCCGTGGGCGAGGCGGTGGGCTCCTGGGCCGCCGTGATCCACGCCAGCACGATGGGCAAGACGGCGGTGGGCGTAGATGTTTCCGCCACGCACCACCGGTCCGCCCGGGAAGGGCTGGTCACCATCACCGCCACGCCCATCCACCTCGGCGGCACGCTCACTACGCACGAGGTGCTGATCACCAACGAGATCGGCCAGCGGCTCTGCACGCTCCGCATCACCAACCTGCTGATGCGGCGCCACAAGCACTAGCCGCCACAAGCACTAGCCAGGAAAAACTACCCCACGGTGCATCCAAAGACTGCACTTCCCCGGTATTAAGCGCGTAAGCACAAACAGCCCGGGCTGCCGGGCATCCTTGAAGGAGTTTGACATGCGCAGAATGGGTTACGCCGCCGGAGCACTTTCCCTGGCCGCCTCGTTGGCCTTCGCCGCTCCCGCCCAGGCCGGCGCTTGGCACCACGAGGATGACGGCGCGTTGCTGTCCGTCCTCCATGGTGTTCCGGGCCTGACGGTGGACGTGTGGGTGAACGGGAACCTTACGCTTGATGACTTCGCTCCCGGCACCCTGGCAGGGCCGCTGGAACTGGCTGCCGGCGACTACCAGATCGCCGTGACTGCCGCCGATGCCACGTCCGCCAAGAACCCGGTGATCGGGCCTGTGAATGTGCAGCTCGACGAGGGCGGCAACTACACAGCCGTGGCCCACCTCAGCGCCGAGGGCGCCCCCACGGCTTCGCTGTTCGAAAACAGCACCAAGGGCCTGCGCAACGACAGGAAAGGCAAACTGACGGTCAGGCACGTGGCCGCAGCTCCCGCCGTCGACGTGCTGGCTAACGGCGAGCCCGTTATCCAAGGCCTCACGAATCCCGATGAAGCTGTGCTGAAGCTGAGGGCCGGCACGGTCTCAGCTGCGGTAGCCGCGGCAGGAACCACCGCTCCGGTGATCGGCCCGGCTGATATCACCGTTGCAGGCGGGACGAACACCATCGTCTATGCCTGGGGAAGCCTGGCCGACGGCACCCTGGCCACGGCCGTGCAGGTGGTTGACGGCGACGACAGGTGGCACGGTCACCGCTGACCGCGGGCACAGGGTCCCGCCCCGATGGCTGGCCACATGGGCGGGGCCACAGGCGTCCCCGCCCATTCGAAACTAGGGGACGCGGCGCCGGTTCCGCCGGCGGACCAGGACTGTCAGGAGGATGCCGACGGCGAGCGCCGCCAACGCCGCGCCTGCCGCCGGAAGGAGTGCGCTGGTGCCGGTGTAGGCGAGCCCGCCAGTGGAGCCCGCAGTGTACCGGCCCGATGTATCGGCCAGGCCGGCGGGCGGCGTCCCGGTCGGGGAAGGTACGACGGCGGCGCCGCCATCCGGGGAATCCGACGGGGGGACAGGAGCCGGGCCAGCCGGGGCCGTGCTGGCGGGTGCCGTTCCGGTGGGCGCGGGAGCAGGCACCATTGCTGCCGGTTCGACTGGCACCGGAGGCGCGGGCGGTTCAGCCGGTGCCGGAGGTGCGGGCGGCTCTTCCGGTACACCCCCAAACTCGAAACTGCTGGTGCCGGAAACACTGAACCCGTTGACCGTCTCGGCGGTGAACCGCAGCTTTCCGCTGCCCCCGGGGATGCTTTCAGGGGCCGTGAAGCTCCAGTTTCCGGCGCTGTCCACCGGAACCTCGAAGGGATCTTCGCCGTCCAGGGTGATCCGGACTGTTGACCCGGCAGCCACGGCGGAAGCCGGTGCGGCGGGAACAGTGCCGCTGACCGACTGCCCCGCTTCGAAGGTGCCGCCGGGCGCGGGGCTGGTGACGGCAGGTCTGTTGAGGAAGACTTCCAGCTGGTAACCCGGCAGGACAGCTAGGCCCTCGCTAAGGGTCACCGCAATGGCCATGTTCTGGACGACGTTGCCGTTCTCATCCGGGGTGTCGCCGGCAGCATGCGTCCCCACTGCGTAATTGCCGCTGACGTAGGGGCCGCCGGAGTCACCGCCACTGGACTGCACGGCGTAGGACAGGAAACCGCGGAAGGCCCGCAAGTCGGTGGGGTCCGTTGCGTAGCCATGGCCGGGGACAACGAAGATCCCCACCGCATCGATGGTCCCGCAGGACCAGAAAGACGTCCGTCCCGAGCGGCACACCGGCATTCCCGGCACGGGGTCTGCGCTGCCGATGATCTTGACGTCCGGGCCCGGCTCGGCGGGGTGACCCCACGTGCTGGCTGCCGGCAGCGGGTCCACGTCGGTGCGCAGGGACTCGATGACGGAGATGTCGGTGCCCACATTCCCGGGGTCAGTCAGAGCCGTGCCGCCCGGGCCGGTGGCGGTGTTGGGGTCCAGGACCCTCGAGTTGCCCGGGCCGCCGTACTGGCTGAAGCCAAAGTCACCCAGCAGGCCGGCAGATTCGCCGAGGAAATGCAGGGTTGCGGATTTCGCCGCACCATCGGAGGCACAGTGCCCGGCGGAGAGAACAGCGGGCAGGCCTGCGGGGTCGAAGGCGGAGAAGCCCGTGGAGCAGACCCAGCCGGTGTCGGCGATGTAGCCCACTCCCCCGGGAACGTCCGCTTCGGGCGCAAGCGAGGCGCCGCCGTCGAGCTCCACGTTGGCGTACTTGGCCACGAACTCGGCGGGCGACACCTTTCCGGCGCGGGCCGGAACGGCTGCTGTGCCAGTCCTCTCGGTTGACTCGGGCGTGTTGACGCCGCCGGTGCGGATCACGAATTTCCCGCCGGACGCCAGCACAGCCTGGAGTCCTTCCGGGCCGACCTCGCGCACGTAGGCCTGGAACAGCTGTTCGGTGCTGACGGCCAGTTCCGCCCCTTCGCCAGGGGCAGCTGCGGCGCCAGGATCCGCCAGCCTGGCTTCGGGCGCCGGTGCCTCCACCACCAGTTCCGGTATTTGAACAGCGAGCCCGGCCACTTTTGCCAGCAGCTCGGCGCCGGACCCTGTCACCACGATCCGGCCGTCTTCCAGCCTGGTGCCCACGTAGCCCGGGACGTCGCGGAGCTGCACGGCCGCAGCAGCCGCCCGGGAACCAAGCTCCCCAGCCGCGGCGAACTGCTCCGGGGTGAGGCCGAGATCCCGCTGCACCGCTTCGGCGAGCGCCGCTTCCGAAAGGACGGGGCCGCCGTCGGGTACCGCGACCCCGGGAGCCTCTGGAGCCTGGTCCGCCGCCCATGCAGGAGCAGTCACGTAGGCGGAGGACGCCAGCACCCCGGCGACGGCCCCAAGGGACAGGAACCGGGGCAGGCGGGCCGCCCTCATCGGGCCACTCCCATCCCGCACAGGGACAGCACGGCGTCGAGTTCGTCGGTGCTGAGGCCGTTCCGTAGCAGGTAGCCCCGGGTGTCCAGGGTACGGACGAACTCCACCACGGCGGCCCCGCGCCGCTCGAGCAGTGGTGCCAGTTCGGCGTCGTCCAGGTAGCGTTCCCGGTCATGCGGGGGACCGTGGGTCCGGTAGCGCTCATTGATGCCGCGGGCGGCGAGGCGGTAACCCTCGGCGATGTCCTGGTCCGTGTCCCCCGCCAGGTCCTGCACCATGGCGGCCACCATGCCGCTGCGGTCGCGTCCGGCGGCGCAGTGCAGGATCACCCCGCCGCGTTCCGCCCCTGCCGCGAGCGCCCGGAAGACGCCCACCAGCTTTGCGGGGAAGATGCGGGCGTTGTCCGCATAGAAGGCGGGATCGTTGAGGTAGGGACCGCACAGTTCGGTGAAGCGGGGGTGGCCGGGTTCTTCGGTGGGTGCCGAGACGACGGCCATGCCGTGCCATGCGCCGTCCGACACCAGAGGATCGGTGTCCCGGCGGCGCGCCTCCGCGGCATTGCGAAGGTCGACGACGGTGCGGACGCCGTCGTCGAACGCCTGCTGCCATCCCGCCTCCGTCAGCCATTCGCGGCGTCCCATCCGGTAAACGCCGCCGGCCACGTGCCACGCGTTGACAGCACCGTCCCAATCCATGGACCTGCCCGTTTTCGTCACCCGGCCAGCTAATCACACCAGTCACAGGAGACGCACGTCACGATTGGGGAAGAATTAGGGAAATTGCGGGCCGCACGCTGATGACGCCCGCCCGCGCCGGGCGAAACGTACACCTACACGCTTGTGCTTGAGGCGGTGTTCAAAGGAGAACTTCGTTGGGAATTGCACCAGTACGACGGCGACAATCAGCTTTTGCGGCCGGCCTCGCCGCCCTGGCCATGGCCCTGGGCTCCGCAGCCGTGCCGGCCACGGCGGCTCCCCCCGTGCGCGACGTCGATTACGTTGCCCTCGGTGATTCGTATACTGCTGGCACCGGAGCGGGCACCTTCGCCCAAACCTTTCCTTGCGATCAGACTCCGGGCGGCTACGTGGACATCGTGGACCGCACAAACCCTGTCGAGCTTGTGGACAACGAGGCGTGCCACGGCGCTCTCCTGACGGAACCCACATGGGACGGCGTCACCAGCGTGGAGGACCAGCGCACCCATCATTCCCGTCGATAACCAGAACCTTGTCAACCTTGGCACGGCAGCGCTGAACACTACGATTGCTTCGGCTGTGGCAACCGCGAGTGCGCTGTACGGGGCAAACGCGCGATATGTCGACGTCACGGCGAGGTTTGCGGGACATGAAGCCAATACTGCCGATCCCTGGATCTTCTTTGCCGCGTTCGTCGATGAGAATGGAGTTCTGCACTTTGATCCCCGCAGCTTCCACCCGAACCCGACTGGCCACGCCCAATACGCGGAGGCTTTGTTGTCTTCAGTAAACCTGCGGCAGCTGGCACGACCGTAGTCCTTTGTTCCAGACCGCCTACCCGCGCCGGGCGAGCCTGTGCTCCAGCCCGGCGCGGACCATGGGCCATTCGTGCTCAAGGATGGAGAACACCACTGTGTCCCGGAGGATGCCGTCGCGGGTCCGGGAATGGTTCCGCAGCACGCCGTCCTGCTTGGCACCCAGCCGCGCGATCGCCTCGCGCGACTGGTGGTTGAGCCAGTGCGTGCGGAACTCGACGGCCGGGCAGCCGATGGTCTCGAACGCGTGCCGGAGCAGCAGCAGCTTGGAGTCCGGATTGGTGCCCGTGCCCTGGGCTGACGCCGCGTTCCAGGTGGAGCCGATCTCCACCCGAGGCGTGCCGGCGTCGATATTCATATACGTGGTCATCCCGATGATCCTGCCTGGACCCCCGGTGGCGGGGTCGATCAGCCGGGTGGTGAACGGCAGCATCGAGCCCTCATCCTGCAGCGCCAGGCGGCGCCCGATCTCGTCGGCCATTTCCTCCGGCGCGGGCACCGAGGTATACCAGAGCTTCCACAGCTCACCGTCGGTTGCCGCAGCAACCAGGCCGTCGTGGTGCTCCTCGACCAGCGGCTCCAGGATTACATGGCGGCCGGTCAGGGTAAGGGGTTCTAGGAAAGTCACTGCACCAGCCTAGGCCCCCTCATCGGTGCCGGTTACGCTGGGACAGCACCAGGACGGCGAGCAAAAGGGAGTTGACGTGTCAGGAACAAATCCGGACCCGGAGGACGACAGGATCACAGGCCTGGAGCCCGGCGGCGGCGTGCCGCCGGGAGAGACCCCGCCCGGCGAAGCCTCCACCGCCGGCCCGCAGGGGCACGACGAGCACGGGACCAAGAAGAGCACCCAGTTCCTGTGGATCGCGATCATCGGGATCGTGGTCCTGCTGTCCCTGCTCTACTTCATCGGCTATATCGTCGGGTTCTTCGACTAGGCAAGCGCCTAAAGCGCCGTCCTAGCGGGACCAGTCGAAGAAGCCCTTGCCGGCCTTGCGTCCCAGTTCACCGCGGGCCACCTTGTCCTTGAGGATCTGCGGCGGCGCGAACCGCTCCCCCAGGGTGGAGTGCAGGTACTCAGCAATCCCCAGCCGGACATCCAGCCCCACAATGTCGGTGGTCCGAAGCGGCCCCGTGGGGTGCTTGTAGCCCAGGACCATGGCGGCGTCGATGTCCTCCGGCGAGGCGACGCCCTCTTCCACCATGCGCATCGCCTCCAGCGCGATGGCGACCCCGAGGCGGGAGGACGCGAATCCGGGGGCGTCATTGACAACGACGGCGGTTTTGCCGAGTGCCTCCACCCACCCCTTGGCCGCTCGCGCGAGTCCGGGTGATGTGCGCTCCCCCAGCACCACTTCGATGAGGGTGGACGCCGGGACCGGGTTGAAGAAGTGCAGGCCCAGGAAGTTCTCCGGCCGCTTCAGCTCGCCGGCCAGCCCGTTGACGGACAGGGACGAGGTGTTGGAGGCGAGGTACGCGTCGTCGCCCAGCCGCTCCTCAATGCCGCGCAGGGCGGTGACCTTCAGGTCCCAGTCCTCCGGCACGGCCTCCACCACCAGCTGCCGGCCGGTGAAGGCGTCGTAGTCCACGCCCACAGCCAGCCGGGACACCATCTCGTCCAGGCTGGCGTCAGTGGCGCCGCGTTCAATGCTTTTGGCCGCGGCCGCCTCGATCCGTTCTCGGGCTGCCTCGGCGGACGGCTCGTCGCGCTCGATCACCAGCACGTCGGCGCCCTTGACCAGGAAGGCGTGCGCGATGCCGGCGCCCATGCGGCCGCCGCCTAGGACACCGACGTGTGAGGGAAGTCCGGGTGCGAGTTTGGGGTTGGTCATCGGTCCTTCTTTCCGGTTTCGCTGCCGGCTTCCAGGCCGGATTCCCTGCCGGCCTTCTTGGCGGCGTTCCTGTCCAGGAATTTCTGCATGCGCTCGAACTTCGCCTCAGATTCGAACAGGATCCCCTGGGCCAGCTGGTCGATCAGGGGGTGGGCCTCGGCCGGGGCATGGAACACGGACTTGGTGATGCGGACCGCCAGCGGGTCCTGCCGCCCGATCCCATCCGCGAGGTGGTGGGCTGCGTCCAGCAGGCCGTCCGGCTCATGAATTTCGGTGATGAGGTTGACTGCCAGCGCCTCATCGGCGCCAAGGACCCGCCCGGCCAGCAGGATCTGCTTGGCCACCGGCTCCCCCACCAGCTCTTTGAGCCGCCAGCTGGCACCGGCTGCGGCGAGGATCCCCAGCCCGCTTTCGGGATTGCCAATCCGCACGGCCGGCGTGCCGATCCGGAAATCGGCCGCGTATGCCAGTTCCGCCCCACCACCCAGGCAGTACCCGTCCAGGGCCGCGATCACCGGCATGGGCAGCTTGGCGATCCGGACGAAGATGGTGGAGTTGATTCCCTGCAGTGCGTCGTCCCGGCGGCGCTCCCGGAGCTGTGCAATGTCCGCCCCGGAGGCGAAGACGCCCTCCACGCCGGCGATAATCAGGATTTTGGGGTTCTGTTCCAACGCGGTGCAGACGGTGTGCAGTTCGTCCACCATCTGCTGGTCGATGGCGTTCCGCACCTCCGGCCTGTTGAGCAGCACCACCACCCGGTCGCTGCGTTCCTCCACCAGGAGGGCGTGAAACTTTTCCGCGGCCAGGTCCACGGCGCCGGGCATCAGACCTTCTCCAGCAGCATTGCCGTGCCCTGGCCCACGCCGATGCACATGGTGGCGAGGCCAATCCGGGCGTCCTCGCGTTCCATCCGGCCCAGCAGGGTGATCGCAATCCTGGCACCGCTGGAACCGAGCGGGTGCCCCAGGGCTATGGCGCCGCCGTCGTTGTTGACAATGTCCGGCTCGAGGCCCAGCCGGCGGATGCAGGCAAGGGACTGCGTGGCGAAGGCTTCGTTAAGTTCGACGGTTGCAAGGTCGCCCACGCTGAGGCCGCTGCGCTTCAGGACTTTCTGGGTGGCGGGAACCGGTCCGATGCCCATGATCTCCGGCTCGCAGCCGGCCGAGGCGCCGTCGATGATGCGTGCCCGGGGCGTCAGGCCCAGCCGTTCGATGGCGGCCTCCGAGGCCACGATGATCGCGGAGGCGCCGTCGTTCAAGGATGAGGAGTTGCCGGCGGTGACCACCGTGCCGCCATGCGCCACCGGCTTCAGCCCGGCGAGGACATCCATGGTGGTTCCCGGCCGCGGGCCTTCGTCGGTGTCCACCACACTTTCCGATTTGCGGGTCTTCACCGTGACGGGGACGATCTCGTCCTTGAACCGGCCGGCTTTGATGGCTGCGAGGGACCGCTCGTGCGAGCGGACGGCGAAGGCGTCGGCGTCCTCACGGGAGATGTTGTCCACCCTGGCCACCTCTTCCGCGGTTTCCGGCATGGAGTACGTCATCTTGCCGTCGCGGGACAGGGCACCGTGCTGGAAATGCGGATTGGCGAAGCGCCAACCGATGGAGGTGTCGAAGATCTGGCCCGGCTTGGCGAAGGCGGCGGCGGGCTTCTCCTGCACCCATGGTGCCCGGCTCATGGACTCCACGCCGCCGGCGATCACGATGTCCGCGGCACCGGCCTTGATCATGTGGCTGGCCTGGATGATGGCACTCAGGCCCGAGGAGCACAGCCTGTTGACCGTGATTCCGGGAATGTGGAGCGGCAGCCCGGCCAGCAGGGTTGCCATCCGGGCCACGTTCCGGTTTTCTTCGCCCGCGCCGTTGGCGTTGCCCAGGATGACCTCGTCAATGCTGTCCGGGTCCAGGCCCGCCCGGTTTACGGCTTCCCGGACTACCAAAGCGGCAAGGTCATCGGGGCGGACGGACGAGAGCGCGCCGCCGTATTTGCCTACTGGCGTTCGGACCCCGCCAACAAGGAAAGCCTGCGGACCTGCGGTTGCAGCCATGGAAACACCCTTCATGCGATAAACAGCACTGTCATCGGCATCCGGCATCGCGGAATCCTCCACTTACCGACCGTTCGTTCTGTAAATAGTACACGGCAGGGCTGCCGTTGCGTACCTCCAGCTAGAGGATGGTGATGCCGAGGTGCGCAGCCAGGAGCGGCGCCAGGAGTCCCGGCTGGTAATCGTCGACCACCATTCCGGCGACGCTGCCCAGTTCGCCGATGCCACGGAAATCGGTGCCCCGGAGGTCGAAATCCTTGAGCCTGACACCGGTTAAGTCAAGGGTGCCGATGGTGCAGCGCCGTCGTATTTCCCGCCGCGCACGAACTCCGGCGCAGGCTCGTCCGAAAGGTCCGCCGGCACCACCTGTGAAAGCCGGGGCGCCGCGACCCCCTGGCCCGGCTTCTTCCGGGCTGCGGGCCGGGCGTCCGCCACTACAGCGACTCAGCCTTCGCTGCGATCTCCGCCAGGTCCTTGGCCAAGGCTTTGCGCGTGGCCGCCAGGCCCATCTTTCCGAAAAGCGCCATCATGATGCGGCTTGCGGCAGTGGGCTTGGCAACCTCTGCCCCGAACGTGACTGTGAGGTCCGTTCCGCCGTCCCGCGGAGCAAGGTTGAACCGCGTGCTGTAATCCGCACCGCCTTGGACGGCCTTCACCGTGGTGTTGCGGGGCGGATCCACCTGGTCCACCCACATCTCCACGGTTTCCGACCGGCCGAACATCTTCCGGGTTTCCTTCCACCGGGTTCCCTCGCCGTACGGGCCGTCCGTGAGGAGCTGGACCGCCTCCACGCCGGACAGTGTCGCCGCCGAGCCCGGGATGTCCGTGATGACAGACCACACCTTCTCCGGGGCGGCCTGGATGTGCTGGGTGAGCGTGGTGGTTTGTTCCATGGTTCCGAGCCTAGCCCCGGGCACTGACAATCAACAGGCATCCGCCCGCGGATACACGGGCTTGAAATAGTAAGCATGCTTCGTGTTAGGGTGAAGTGGTCAGGTTGATCGACGAAACGAAAGGAGTCCATCATGGGCCTCGGAGACAAGATCGGTAATGCAGCAGAAGACATGGGCGGCAAGGCCAAGGAAGCTGCGGGCAACGCGACTGACAATGACCGCCTGAGGGCCGAAGGCCAGAAGGACCAGGTCAAGGCTGATGCCAAGAAGGTTGGCGAAAGCGTCAAGGACGAGTTCAAGCGCGACTAGGTCCTTGCTGGCGCAGCCGCAGCGAACGGCGTGCTGCAACAGCCAGAAACGGCGGCGGATCCCTTTCGGATCCGCCGCCGTTCTGCTTTCCCTGAGGTTGCCCGTCACCAGCCGCTGCGGGTGGGGGTGTGCCCCTGCCGGGAGTCCCCGGGCATGGTCATCTCAGCCCGCAGCCCCAACAGCCGGATGGGGCGGTCCGGCTCGATCTTCGCCACCAGGTCCAGCGCCCTGGCCAGCACTTCCGCGGGATCGGCTGTCTCCGGGATTTTCCGGGCATAAGTTTTGGTGATGAACGGGGCGTAGCGGACCTTCAGGGTCAGACCGACCACCGGCCGCCCCTCGGCCGCCACGTCCTCGAGGACGTGCCCGGCCAGTTCACGGATGGCGGCGTCAACCTGCGCGGGCCCGGTCAGGTCCTGCTGGAAGGTGGTTTCCCGGCTGTGCCCCCGTGCCACCCAGGGCGTGTCGTCGACTTCCCGGGCGCCGTCGCCGCGGCCCAGCTGTGCGTACCAGGGTCCCATCTTCGGGCCGAACTCGGGGACCAGGTCATCAGGGTTGGATGCCGCCAGCTGGGCGACCGTTTCGATCCCGAGCTTGGCCAGGCGGCGCGAGACTTTGGTTCCCACACCCCATAGGTCGATGGTGGGCCGGCCGCCCATGACGTCAAGCCAGTTGCCCTCGGTGAGACGGAAGACCCCGGCGGGCTTGCCAAAAGTCGTGGCCACCTTGGCGCGGACCAGCGTGTCACCGATGCCCACGCTGCAGTGCAGCCGGGTCTCGGCCAGGACCGCCTGCTGCAGCTGCCGGGCATAGTTGTCCGGGTCCTCCGTATGCACGCCCACAAACGCTTCATCCCACCCCAGCACCTGGACAGTGGCGTCCGGCTGTGCACGCAGCACCGCCATGACTTTCCCGGACGCTTCAAGGTAGGCGTCCTGGTCCACGGGCAGGATGACGGCGTCAGGGACTTTCCGGGCGGCAATGCGCAGAGGCATTCCGGAGCCGACGCCGTACGCCCTCGCCTCGTAGGACGCCGTGGACACCACCGCCCGCTCGGTGGGATCACCTCGGCCGCCCACGATCAACGGCTTGCCCGCCAGCTCCGGCCGGCGGAGCACCTCCACGGCGGCGATGAACTGGTCGAGGTCAACATGCAGCACCCAGGGTTCTCCCACAAGCCACAGTCTGCCCCCGCCCGGCGCCCCGCACCACCATTTCCCGCACCCCAGCCGGACACGCCGACGGCGGGCCCGCCCTCCCCAGGGGCGTCCCGCCGTCGTTTGCTGCTAAGGAATGCTTAGCTGTAGAGCGCGTTCTTGGGCTCGTTGTTCTTGACCTTCTGCCAGCCGAGCCAGAGGAGCACCGCGAAGAACGGGATGGTGGCCAGGGTCCACAGGCCCAGGTAGAACACCTCTCCGGTCTTGCTGGTCATGGTGTCGAAGCCGATCAGCACTGTGATGGCCAACAGGCCGAGCAGGCCGGCCCAGCTTGTCCACGGCGATCCGGGCATCGGCAGGCTGGAGGTGACGCCCTTGCGGTGGCGGAGCACGATCTGGCTGGCGAAGATGGCACCCCAGGTGAAGATCACGCCGATCGATGCGGTGTTCAGGGCCAGGTCGAACGCGTGCGAGCCGCCCAGCCAGATGTTCAACAGGATGCCCACCAGGTAGAACGCCGCGATAGCCAGGATGGCTGCGTACGGGACGTGCCGCTTGGACATCCGGGTGAGCCACTGCGGGGCGTGGCCGTTGTTGGCCATGGTGCGGAAGACGCGGCCGATCGAGTACAGGCCGGAATTGCAGGAGGACAGCGCGGCGGTGATGACGATCATATTCATCACGTCACCCACCCAGGCCAGGCCCATCTGGCCGAACACGGTGACGAACGGGGACGTGCCCGCCACGTACTGGTCGGACGGCAGCAGCATGGCCAGCAGGGTCACGGAGCCTACGTAGAACACCACAATCCGGAGTACGACGGCGCGGATCGCCTTGGGCACTTCGCGTTCCGGGTTCTGCATCTCGCCGGCGGTGATGCCCACGAGTTCGATGCCGTTGTAGGCGAAGATCACGGCGTTGAGGACCAGGACCATTACCAGGGCGCCCTTGGGGAACATGCCGCCTTCGGCAGCGAAGAGGTTTGCCACGGAGGCGTTGCCGTCGCCCACCTGGGCGTTGGTGACCACCATGAAGGTACCGACCACCAGGAAGATGAGGATGGCGCCCACCTTGAGGCAGGAGGCCCAGAATTCGAATTCGCCGAACGCCTTGACGCTGAGCAGGTTCACTGCCACCAGCAGCGCCAGTGCCGCCATGGCGGAGGCCTCCACCGGGACGTTGGGGAAGAAGAACTGGAAGTACAGGCCGATCGCGATGAGCTCGGCGATGCCGGTCATGCCCCAGTTGATGAAATACATCCAGCCGGACAGGAACGCGCCCTTCTTGCCGAACATCTCGCCGGCATAGCTGACGAACGAGCCTGAGGTCTGGCGGTACATGATGAGCTCACCCAGGGCCCGCATCAGCAGGTAGGCGATGACGCCGGCAATGGCGTACGAGAAGATCAGGGCCGGGCCGGTGGAGGCGAGACGGCCGCCTGCGCCCATGAACAGGCCGACGCCGATGGCGCCGCCCATGGCGATCATGGTGACATGGCGCCTGCCCAGCGTCTTGCTGTAGCCCTCGGCACTGAGGGAGGGATCGACGGCGGTGGATGGTGCCGTGCTGTTCTGGAGATCGGTGGGGGTACTTTGAGGCACAACTGTTCCTTGTGGGTTGGGGGTTGGCCGCATCCGGAATACGAAGTAATCCAGCTCACAAATTCGGCGTTCTGCTCCTGCAGCAACCGTTTATAAGTCCGATTCCTCGTAAAGCCGAAGCTTCGCGCGGCCTGTCCATCCTACAAGACACCAGAGGTGCTACGTGACGTGGGCTACAGCGGCCTCTCTCCAGGAGCAGATTCTGCTGCCCGTCCAGGCCCACCCGGTAGCTCTGCATCGGGTCCATGCCGGGCAGCCGGCCGAGACGGCGCGCACGGAACCGTCGCGACTGGCACTGCCCCTCCTGCACCGCGATGTTTCAGCGCGCCGGTCCCCCGTAAAGATCCGTTTACGCGAACCTCACCGTTTCCGGAGGGTGCCATTTAGACGGTTCCCCGCAGGTTCGACGGCGCGAGACGTCGAGCGGGCAGGGAACCGTCGAAACGGCGGGGGTAGCACGGGAATCACGCCGCCACTGCGGCCGCTTTGCGTCGCCGGGCCTTTGCCAGCCGCGTCCCGATCAGGCCCTGCCGGGGGCTGAAGAGGTAGACGGCGCCGAACACCACGCCTTGGGTCAGCACCACCATGGCCCCGGACGCGGTGTCGAGGTAGTAGCTGATGTAGATGCCCGCCACGGAGCAGAGCGCCGAGATGGTGGGCGCAATGACCAGCATCCGGGAGAACCGGTCCGTCAACAGGTAGGCGGTGGCCCCGGGGATGATGAGCATGGCCACCACCAGCACCACGCCCACGGTCTGCAGCGCCACCACGGACGTCAGGGCGAGCAGCCCGAGCAGGAGCGCGCCGAGCCGGCGGGGCGAAAGCCCGATGGCATGCGCATGGGTGGGGTCGAAGGCGTAGAGGGTGAGGTCGCGGCGCTTGAGGATGAGGATGGCGAAGGCCACCACGCCGAGCACCAGCACCTGGATCAGGTCCGGGACGCTGACGCCGAGGAGGTTGCCAAAGATGATGTGGTTGAGGTCGGTCTGGCTGGGCGTGACGGAGATCAGCACCAGGCCCAGCGCGAACAGCGAGGAGAACACGATCCCGATTGCGGCGTCTTCCTTTACCCGGCTGGTGTTGCGGACCAGCCCGATCAGGGTGACCGCCACCAGCGCGAACACCAGCGCACCCAGCGCAAACGGGGCGCCCACGATGTAGGCAAGCACGACGCCGGGAAGCACCGCGTGCGAGACGGCGTCACCCATGAGGGACCATCCGATCAGAACCAGCCAGCAGCTGAGCACGGCACAGACGACGGCGGCGAGCGCGGTGGTGACGATGGCCCGGACCATGAAGTCATAGGACAGGGGTTCGAGGAGGAGTTCCATCAGGCGGTCCGCTCCTTCCGGGCATGCATGTCCTGGTCCGGCAGATCGCGGTTCAGCACGTCCAGGCCGAAGGCCATCGCCAGGTTCTCCGGCTGCAGCACCTGCTCCGGCGGCCCGTGCATGAGCACCCGGTGCATCAGCAGCACGGCCTCGTCGCAGAGCTGGGGCAGGGCGTGCAGGTCGTGGGTGGATACCAGGATGGTGCAGCCGTCGGAGGCGAGCTCGCGGAGCAGCCGGGTGATGGTGGCCTCCGAGCGCTTGTCCACGCCGGCGAAGGGTTCGTCCAGGAGCATGGTGGTGGCCCCCTGCGCGATCCCCCGCGCCACGAACGCGCGCTTCTTTTGGCCGCCGGACAGCTGGCCGATCTGGCGCCCGGCGTAGCCGCCCAGTTCCACCCGGTCCAGTGCCTCGTCGACGGCGGCGCGGTCGGCTTTGGACGCGCGGCGGGTGAAGCCCTGGTGCCCGTAGCGGCCCATCATCACCACGTCGCGGACGGACAGCGGGAACTGCCAGTCCACCTCCTCGCTCTGCGGCACATATCCGATCCCGCCTTCCCGGCGGGCCCGGCCGGGTGACTTCCCGTTGATCCGGACCGTGCCGGCGTCGGGCTTGATCATGCCCATGATCACTTTGAACAGCGTGGACTTGCCCGAACCGTTCATGCCTACCAGGCCACAGATCCGGGCGGGATCGAGGGTCAGGGAGGCGGCATCCAGCGCCAGGACCTCGCCGTAGTGGACGGTTACGTTGTCAACGAGGATGGCGGGCGTGCTCATGACACGGCTCCGGTGAGGGCCTTGGTGATGACGTCGGCATCGTGCCTGATGAGGTCCAGGTAGGTGGGCACTGGGCCGTCCGCTTCGGAGAGCGAGTCCACGTAGAGGGTGCCGCCGAACTTGGCGCCGGTGGCACCCACCACCTGCTGCATGGGGGCGTCCGAGACGGTTGACTCGCAGAACACCGCGGGAACGTTGTTGGCCTTGACGTACTCGATGGCCCGGGTGATCTGCTGCGGGGTGGCCTGCTGCTCGGCGTTGACGGCCCAGATGTAGAGCTCTTTCAGCCCGGCGTCGCGGGCCAGGTAGGAGAATGCGCCCTCGCAGGTGACCAGGGCGCGCTGCGCCTCCGGCACTCCGGCCAGGCGGGTGGTCATCTGGTCCTGCACGGCCTGGAGTTCTGCCTTGTAGGCGTCACCGTTGGCTTTGAAGGCCTCGGCGTTGTCCGGGTCCAGCTCCGAGAAGGCCTTCACCATGTTGTCCACATAGGTTTGTACGTTCAGCGGCGACATCCAGGCGTGCGGGTTCGGCTTGCCCTGGTAGGCGTCCTCGCTGATGTTCATGGGTTCCACGCCCTCACTGACCACGGCATGCGGCACGTCCAGCCCCTCGACGAACTGGGCGAACCACGCTTCCAGGTTCAGCCCGTTATCAAGGATGAGGTCGGCTTTGGACGCTTTCCGGATGTCCCCCGGCGTCGGCTCGTAGCCGTGGATCTCGGCGCCCGCCTTGGTGATGGACTCCACCGTTAGCTTGTCCCCCGCAACGTTCCGGGCGACGTCGGCCAGCACAGTAAAGGTGGTCAGGACCACCTTCTTGCCGTCGTCGCCGTTGCCGGCGGCGCCGCCTCCGCAGGCGGTGAGCAAGAGGGAAAGCACGACGGCTGCAACGGCCGCGGTGCGGAGGCGCAGCCGCTGTGTGGCGCTGGTCCGGGCGGCTACTTTGGCGCACCGAAACGTAAATTTAGGCATACCGAACATTTTACGCGAAGCAGGTTTCCGCGGGCAACGCACCCTGCCCTGCCCCGGGATAGGCTGAAACCATGGCAACCGCCCATCGCATTCCACCTGCTCCGCAGCCACAGCTGTACCGGTTTACTCCCCTAGACTTCACCGCAGTAGGGCTTTTCGTGGCGATCGCCGGATTCTTTGCATTCGGGGGTGGCCTTCTGGCCCCCTTCCTGCGCCAGGTTGCCCCCTCCCCGGCGGCCGTATCCTACGCGGCAAACCTGTTGTGGTTTGGTTCGGTGGGGATCGTAGCGGTTGTGGCTGCCCGGCGGGTCGCAAGCAGGGACCTCCGGGTCCTTGCCACCCGGCCATGGTTCACCCTGCTAATGATTCCAGCGGCAGTGGTCGCCATGATGGTCTTCACGGCGCTGGTAGTGACTGTTGGTGGAGAAGTACAGACGTCAGCAAACCAAGCGGGTGTGCAGTCGCTGATCCAGCAGGTTCCTGCCTGGCTCATGGTTCCGCTGTTGGTGCTTGTAGGGCCCTTTGTCGAGGAGTACATCTTCCGGCACCTGCTGATCGGCAAGCTCAGCCGCCGTGTCAACATCTGGGTCTGCTGTGCGCTGTCCGTGTCCCTGTTCGCGGTCATGCACATGATGAGTCAGGGGACCATCACACTGACGGTGCTGCTCCCATACCTGGCGATGGGCGCCACCCTGGTGTTCGTCTACGTCTGGACCGGGAAAAACCTGATGTTCTCCTACTTCGTCCATGCCGCCAAGAACCTACTGGCCGTCGTCTTTCTCTACGCCATCCCGCCGGAGCTGTACGACCAGCTCCAGCAGGGCGTTCCGGCCTAGGTGCCGGTACGGACCGTCAGGACCGCGCTTTTGGCAAGCAGGTGGGCAAACGGGTTCTGCATCAGCTAAGCCTGATTACTACACTTGGACGGTGAGCAACCAGATCCCCGCCCCGGTGTCCGACGTCTTCGATCCCACCCGCTGGCGCGTGGTGACCGGCTTTGAAGACTTCCAGGACATGACCTACCACCGCCAGGTGGAGCGGGATTCCGACGGCGGCTGGGTACGTGACCTGCCGACGGTCCGGATCGCCTTCAACCGGCCCGAAGTCCGCAACGCATTCCGGCCGGGCACCGTGGATGAGCTGTACCGCGCCATGGACCACGCGCGGATGACCCCGGACGTGGCCACCGTCCTGCTCACGGGCAACGGCCCCTCCCCAAAGGACGGCGGCCACTCGTTCTGCTCCGGCGGTGACCAGCGGATCCGCGGCCGGGACGGCTATAAATACGCCGACGGCGAGACCCACGAAACCATCGACCCCGCCAGGGCCGGCCGGCTCCACATCCTGGAAGTCCAGCGGCTGATGCGGACCATGCCCAAGGTGGTCATCGCCGTCGTCAACGGCTGGGCGGCAGGCGGCGGACACTCGCTGCACGTGGTGGCGGACCTCACCATCGCCTCCCGCCAGCACGGCAAGTTCAAGCAGACCGATGCCACCGTGGGAAGCTTCGACGCCGGTTACGGCTCGGCGCTCCTGGCCCGCCAGATCGGGCAGAAGGCCGCCCGGGAGATCTTCTTCCTGGCCCGCGAATATTCCGCTGAGGACATGGTCCGGATGGGCGCCGTGAACGAGGCCGTGGACCATGAACGCCTCGAGGAGGTGGCCCTGGAGTACGCGGCTGACATCGCCCGCCAGTCGCCGCAGGCCATCCGGATGCTGAAGTTCGCCTTCAACCTTGCCGACGACGGCCTGGCCGGCCAGCAGGTGTTCGCCGGTGAAGCCACCCGGCTGGCATACATGACGGACGAGGCGGTGGAGGGCAAGGAAGCCTTCCTGCAAAAACGCGACCCGGACTGGTCCTCCTTCCCGCACTACTTCTAAGGCAGGCGCGGCAATGAGCAGCGGTCCCCTCAACATCGAACCGGCCCTGAAGGCCCTGGCGGCCGCCCTCCATGGCGAGGGCCCCGCCGTCGAACTTTCCATCGCCGGGGACGGCTCCCTGGTGGTGGGCCACGTTGAAACGCCCGGCTGCGACGATGCGGTGGCCGTGGTCCGCACCTCCGGATCCACCGGAACGCCCAAGGCGACGGTCCTCACCGTGGAATCGCTAGCCGCGTCCTCCATGGCCACGGCGCTGGCGCTGAAGGGTGAAGGGCAGTGGCTGCTGGCCCTGCCGGTGCAGTACGTGGCAGGTATCCAGGTGCTGGTGCGTTCGCTGTTCGCTGGCACGCGCCCCTGGGTTATGGACATGTCCGGCGGGTTCACGCCGGAGGCATTCACAGCCGCGGCACTGGAGCTGACGGACAAGATCCGCTTTACCTCACTGGTTCCCACCCAGCTGCAGCGGCTCCTTGATGACCCGTCACCCGAAACCTTGGCGGTGCTCCGCCGGTTCAACGCCGTCCTCCTGGGCGGGGGTCCGGCGCCTGAGTCCCTGCTGGACGCTGCCCGGGACGCCGGTGTACGCGTTGTCACCACCTACGGGTCCGCCGAATCCTCCGGCGGCTGCATCTACAACGGCTACCCCCTGGAAGGCGTCTCCGTCCGGGTGGACGGGGACGGCCGCATCCTGCTGGGCGGCGACACCATCGCCGCCGGCTACCTGGAGGCGCCGGACCAAGAGTCCGGCACCTTCTTCGAGGAGGACGGTGTGCGCTGGTACCGCACCAACGACCTCGGCAGCATTGACGACGACGGCCGGCTCACCGTGCTGGGCAGGATGGACGACGTGATCATCACCGGCGGCATGAAAGTCTCCGCTCTGCACGTGCAGGAGGAACTGGAAAAGTCCGACGGCGTCACGGCCGCGTTCGTGGCCGGCGTCCCCTCCGCGGAGTGGGGCCAGGCTGTGGCCGCGTATGTTGCCCTCGCGGACGAACCCGCCGCCCCGGGTGCCGCCGGTTCCGTCGCTGCACCGGGGGAACGCGCCGTCGTGCTTGAACAGGAATGGCACCGCAGACTGGGAGTACTGGCGCCCAAGACCGTGCTGGCCGCCTCCGCCCTGCTGATGCTGCCCAACGGAAAACCCGACCGGGTTGCCATGACCGCCGAACTCAGCGCCCTGCACCAGGGAAAGTAGAGTGGACCTGCACCAAAGCGGCGGGTGCGTGCTTTCCGCCCCGCCGGACTCCCGATTCAATACGAGGTACTAACCGTGGCCACAGCCGCACAATGGATCCAAGGCGCGCGACTGCGAACCCTGCCCGCCGCGATAGCGCCGGTACTTATCGGCTCCGCTGCCGCCTACGAGATGGATTCGTTCCTCCTGTTCAACGCCATCCTCGCTGCGCTGGTGGCCCTGCTGCTGCAGGTGGGCGTGAACTTCGCCAACGACTACTCCGACGGCATCCGCGGGACGGACGATGACAGGGTGGGCCCGCTGCGCCTGGTCGGTTCCGGCGTGGCCAAGCCGGAGCACGTGAAGCGAGCCGCGTTCGGGACCTTTGCTGCGGCGATGGTGTTCGGGCTGGTCCTTGTGATCATCACCCAGAGCTGGTGGCTGATCCTGGTGGGACTGGGCTGCGTCATGGCAGCGTGGGGGTACACGGGCGGCAAGAACCCCTACGGCTACATGGGCCTGGGCGACGTGTTCGTGTTCGTGTTCTTCGGCCTGGTGGCGACGCTCGGCACCACCTACACCCAGGCAGGGCAGATCAACCTGCCCGCCATCATCGGCGCCATCGGCACCGGGCTCATCGCCACGGCCCTGCTGATGGCCAACAATGTGCGGGACATCCCCACGGACATGCAGGTGGGCAAGAAGACCCTGGCCGTGCGGCTGGGCGACAAGCATGCCCGGGAAAGCTACGTGCTGATGCTGGCCGTGGCCATCCTGCTGGTGGTCATCCTGGCTCCGGCGCGGCCGTGGATGCTGATTGTGCTGCTGCTGATACCGGCCTGCTTGATGCCGTCCTGGCTGATGATCAACGGCCGCAAGCGCAAGAGCCTCATCCCGGTGCTGAAGCAGACCGGCCTCATCAACCTCGGGTACAGCCTGCTGTTCTCACTGGGCCTGGTGCTCAGCCACGGGTTCTAGGCCCTAGCTGCGCGGCTTGTGGTCCTTCGCGTCATTGCTGATGGCGATGTCCGGGTTAGCGTCCAGGAGCGCGTCCTCTGCGTTGGCGTCCTGGACCTCATTGGCCGAGCGGAGCGGCTTGGCCTTGCCGGAGAACCGCCGGTGCAGGGCTGCGGCAGCCTCGTCCCGCTGCTTCTGGAAGAAAAGGTAGCTGACGGCGAAGGCGATCAGGGCGGCACAGATCACGGACATCAGGACGCCCAGCTGCAGGAGCGTGAACAGCACGAACAGCGGTGCGAAGAGGGCAAGTCGGATCAGGGAATATTTCAAAAAGGCCACATTCAAGTTTAGCCGTCTCCCGCCCGGGCTCCCGCGGCCCTGCGGGCGATAGACTTGATGGCATGCTCCTCCGTGTGGCTTTGGCCGTGGCAGTCCTCGTCATCTTCGTGTATGGCCTCGTGGACGTGATCCGCACGGACGGCCGGCTCACCCGGGGAATTTCCAAACCCGCATGGATCGTGGTGATGATCGTCCTCCCCGTCCTGGGCGCCATCCTCTGGCTGCTCATCGGGCGGCCGCGCGGTTCCGCCCCGCAGCAGCAGAACTACCGGCACCCCACCGCCCCGGACGACGACCCCGATTTCCTCCGTAACCTTGAACTCCGCCGCCGCAACGAGGCCGAGGCTGCCCGCCTGAAGAAGCTCAAGGAAGAGCTGGATGCCAAGGCCAAGGACGATGGCGGCAAGGACAAGCACGAAACCGACGAACGCGATAACGACGGACGGAAGTAGGACCTATGGCTCACCAACCTGACGGAGAAGAACGTCTGCGGACCAATGCATCCGGGACCGCTTATCCGGCAGAGGGGCAAGCCACTGAACCGTCCGATTCGTCCGCCGGCCAGCCCCCGGCACCGCCTCCCACCCAACACGCCCCGCCGCCGCGGCCGGGGCTGTCCTATTCCGCACCTGCCCCCATCGCCGTCATCCCGCCGGCCCCGGGCACCATCAGGCATGGCCGCACACTGTGGCTTGCCAGCTTCCTGGCGGGCCTGGCCGTCCTGGTGGGTTCCTTCCTCACCCGCGACGGGCACCTGGAACGGCTGCGCGGAGTGGTGGAGGAGATGGCGCCGGGCGGTGACGCAGCGGCCGTGACCACCGCCACCGGGATCGTTTTTTGGGGAAGCGGAGGAGCCTTGCTGCTGGCGATCCTCCTTGAGGCAGCGATGCTGGGCGTGGTGCTGGGCCGGCAGGGCTGGGCCAGGTGGGCCCTCATCCCGCTGCTCGCCGGCCACGCGCTGGTGATGATCGTGGCCATCGCGTTCCTCGTCCCCGAGGGTGACGGCGCCAGCTACGTCCTGCTGCTCTGGGGCGCCGAACTGCTCCTGGCCCTGGCCGGGCTGGTGATGTTCTTCCTGCCCTCAGCGAACGCCTGGCTCAAGACGAGCCACCCCGCCGGCTGACCGCCGGCCGCTCAGGCGGAGTGCCGAAGCGGCTGCCGCTGCCGGGTGGATGCTTCCGCCAGCAGTCCCTCACAACTGCGGATAACAACCCTGCAGGCGTCCAGCGCGGCGCGGTCAGTCAGCGGGTTCTCGGCCACCGAGCGCCACCGGACCAGGAACCGGCGGGCCTCGTCCGCCACGTCGTCAGGGCTTGTTTCCTCGCCCAGCCCCAGCCGGACGTGCGGCGCAGCGCCCCAGCCCCCGATCAGGCCTTCTGCCTCCGCTGCCAGTTCCGGGCGGAGAGGCACGCCTGAAGTCCGCAGCGTGGCAAGCAGCCGCAGTTCCCGGAATTCGTGGGCATTGGCCTGCAACCGTTCCAGCGCGGCGGCCAGCTGCCCGGTATCCGGGCGGGGGGAGGTGCGCAGCAGGGATTCCACCCCCACCAGGGCGGTCCGGGCCTTCAACGCCTCCGCGCGCGCCTGGAACTGGCGGTTGAGCAGCTCCAGCAGCGGATCCAGGCCGCTACGGCGGGCGAGTTCATGAGCAAGCGGCGTGGGTTCGTCGAACCCGTTCCGGAGCAGGACGACCGCCAGCCGGATACCGAACAATCCATACCTGGACAACAGCGAAACTCGGGCCTCCGCCGTCAGGCCGTCCGGTCCGGCAGACCGGACGAACCGGTCGGCAGAGAGCAGCATCTTTTCGCGGTCGGCACGCTCCAGGTCTGCCAGCAGTTGCAGGGAGGCAAAGTCCTGCTGGCGCATGGTGCGGGCGCTCTGGGCAAGGAGGCCGGCCACGGGGACCACGCCCAGGGCCAGCTTCCGCAGGTTGTGGTCCCGCCGGTACCGCTCGGCGATTTCCCCGGCCGAGAGCAGCGAATCAATGCGCCCTGCGCCTACCTCATCCGCGCGGGACAGGACCGCGAGCGCATTGACGGTGCCGGAGCGGCCCGCCTCCGTGTCCCGAAAGGATTCGAGGAACCGGAGGTCGGAGGCGTGCATGTGGCGCATCAGGTAGATGATCGCGTCCGCTTCCGACGGTGTGTCCCCGGGCGTCAGGAAGCTCGTGGACCGGGCAGACACGTCCTCGGAAAGGGAGGCGATGCCCGGCGTATCGATCAGGGTCATGTTCCGCAGCGTGGGCGACGGCCACTCCACGTCCAGCCGCTCCACGTCCTCCGCCTGCACGGCACCCAGGACGAACACCAGACGGCCCTCCACACGCTTGAGCGGCAGGATGCGGGGTTCCCCGTCCCGGGGGTGGAGGGTGATGCGGGGCGTGCGCCCGTACCGGTACCACGTGACGATCCTGGTGCATTCGCCCGTGTCCGTGGGCGCGATTTCCTCGCCGATAATGGCATTCAGCAACGTTGACTTGCCCGCCTTCACCATCCCGGCGATGGCTATCCGCAAGGGCTCGGCCAGCCTGCGGGCATAATTGCGCAGCACCCCGGCAGCCACCGGGTCATCGCCGTAAACTTTCAGGGCCTCCTGGACCAGGCCAGCGGCACCGTCAATGGTTGAACCGGTCATCCTGCGCCCACAGACGTGAGCTTCTGGGCGCCGGCTGCCACCTCGGCAGCGACCGCCTCCGCCGCCCGGTGGAGGGCATCGACTTTCTTGAGCTCGGCCCTGATGTCCTTGATCCGGACGTCCTTCTCCAGCGCATAGGTGGTGGCAGCCTTCTGCGCTGCGCTCACGGAATCGGTCAGGGAGCGGTGGTGTTCTTCCGCGATCTCGGTGAAGTGGTCGCGGATGGACCGCTGCACCAGCCGAAGCCGGTCCTTGAGCTGCTTGCCCACCTGGAATGTCACGTCGTCGATTTGCCGCCTGACCAGCGCCTTCGCTTCGCCCTGCCGTCGCTTGAGCCGCGCCTCCTTATCCTCCCGGTACGCTTTGCGGCCCAGCAGCAGGCCGGCGCCGACGGAGAGCGGATTGATCAGGGCCATGCCGAAGATGCCGGTCAAAAGGCCGAACATCAGCACGCCACCATAGGAGCCGCGCATGCCGATCAGCACTTTTTGCATCGGGTTGATGCGGCCGTCGTCCATGTCCGGCATTGCGTCCACGGGATCCAGCGCGTCACCGGAATCGGACACGCGCATGACCGGCAGTGACACTTCCTCGGCGGCGAAGTGCTCGGCAACCTGGGCCGCCAGCCACTGCGCCCGCTCGCTGGTCCACACAAAGGTGTCCGAGATGGCGGCGGCGGCGCATTCCTCCAGCCACTTGGAAAACTCGTTCCAGCTTGGTCCCGGGTCCCCCTGGTCGATGGCAGTCTCAGCTTCCCTCTGGATGCGGCGCAGGCGGTCCCTTAGGTCGTATTCCATGTCCGCAATGAGGTCGCTGATGCCGTCGTTGAGGGTGATCTGCCACCGCGCCGAGCGTTTGCGGAGTTCGTCCGCCTCGGTCCTGGCCATTTCCAGTTCAGCGATCATCCGGGGCGTGCCCTCGGGGTTTTCGAGTGCTTCAAGCTCTGACTGCAGTGAGAGCCGAAGGTTTTCGGTAACGGAGAGCAGGTCTTGGCTGACGGAACGGCGCTGCAGGCGCTGGGCCTTTCCGACGATCTCATTCCGAAGGTGCGTAATCAGGACCGGAAAGCCGGATTCGGCGTTCAACTCGCGGTCCTGCAGGCGCGCAGCCTCCAGCCGCAGGTCTGAGGACACGGGGAACAACGGAATATCCGGAGCCACCCTGCCCAGGTGGGCACGGTCCGTTTCTTCCACCCGGCGCCAGTCCGGGTACAGATCCGTCTTGGACAGGACACCCACAACGCTGGGGGTGATCCGCATGGCCTGGCGGAGGAAACGCAGTTCAGGTTCGGTGTACTCCTGTGAAGCATCCGACACCAGCAGCATGGCATCGGCGGTGGGCAGCGCGGTCAGGGTGGTCAGGGTGTGGGACGAGCCCATCCCGCCAACGCCCGGGGAGTCAATGACGGTAAGCCCGCCGGTCAGGATCTTCCGGGGCAGGCAGACCTCCGCGGCCACGAGCTTCTTGCTGTTTCCCGGGTTGCCATGCTCGGAAACATAGGCCGGGAGGTCGGCAAGCGGGATGGGCTGCCGTTCCACACTGGCCTCGTCGGCGCCGTCCTTGTCAGCTTTGGGAACCAGGATGGACGCCGATGCAGGGTCGCCGTAGCGGACCACGGTGGGCACCGAGGTGGCAATATCATCATCCACGGGACATGCGGGGGCGTTGACCAGGGCGTTTATAAGTTTGCTCTTTCCCTGCTTGAACTCGCCCACCACGATGACGCGGATGCTGGGGTCCTTGAGCCTGCCCAGTGTCTGGTCCAGGCGCTTCCGGAGGTCCGCCCGGTCCCCGGTGCCGACCAGTTGAAGGCCGTGCTCCACCAGTTTGATAAGCTGCGCCGCCGTCGCCGGGGTAGTGGGTTTTGCCGGTCCTTCTTCTGCCACAGCGTGTCCTTTTCCTCGAGCCGCGATTTGGAATGTGGGATGGGTTGGGAAGAGCCCGGCAGGTGTTCTGGGTTCACCTGCCGGGCTGATTCCGGTGTGCTACAGCGTTGCCTCCTAGAGCGTTACGTCGTCCCCTGCCACATTCACGTCTTCGACCTCAATGTCCGTGTCGATCTCGGTGGTGTTGGTGGTCTCCTCCGAGTAGCTGAGTTCGTTGTCGGCGACAATGATGTTGTCCTGAAGGACGGCGGTCTGCGAGTTGTCCTGGAACGAGTCCTCGACGTCGACATCAACATCGGTGGAGTTGTCTTGGAATGAATCCTCGATTTCCACCTCGGTGGTGTTGGTCTCCGTGGTCGAGTTGTCGTTGAAGGAATCCTCGAAGTCAACGTCGATGTCGGTGTTCGTGGACTTGTCCTCGTTGAAGGACTCGTCGATCTCGACGCTCTCGTCGTTGAAGGAATCGTCAATGTCAACGTCAACCGAGTTGTCCGTGGAGTTGTCGGAATGATCCGAGTTGTCGTTGAACGAGTCCTCGATGGAGTTGTCCGAGTTGTCCGAGTTGTCGTTGAACGAGTCGTCGATGTCGGCGTCCACGTCCACGTCGGTGTTGAAGGAGTCGTCGATGTCGGTTTCCTCGTTGCCGATGTTAACGTCGCCGCCGGCCTTAATGGAGTTGTCGGTGGAGTTGTCCGTCGAGTTGTCGGTGTTGTAGGAGTCCTCGATGTTGTTGGAGTCCTTGACGTAGGCGTCGTCGCCGGCAGCAACGGCACGGTCGCCGGAGGCGATCACGGAATCGTTGTCGAACCACTGCTTGACGTCGCCGTCGGCCCAGATGTTCTGGTTGACCGACTGGTCAACGATGTTGTCGCGGTCATCGACCGTTGAGGTGTAGGAGTAGTTGTTCACCACGTGGTGCAGCTGCTGGACAGCATGGGCGTGGTCGTCGCCACCGTGGTTGCCGCCGCCACCATGTCCGCCGCCGCCGTGTCCGCCACCGCCGCCATGGTTGCCGCCACCGCCGTGGTTGCCGCCGTCGTTATCCCGGGTCCAGGAGGTGTTGCCACCGGTGTTGTAGTCGCGGTCGAACCGGGAGTTGACCGTGATGGGTGCGTAGTCCAGGACAACCGGCATTGCGGCGTCAACATCCGCCGAGCAAACGTGGCCCAGGCCGTGGTCTTCCAGGACCTTCTCCGGATCATCCAGGAAGTCCTGCGCGGCCTGGCGGTCGCCGAAGAGGTGCATCAGGAACTGTACGAGGTCGTTTGCGAGTGTCATTTGATGGTCCCCTGGTTTCTCTGAGTTGAATTTCGCCAAGCTTCGTTGCCGGGCTTGGATCAAACGTATGGTCCGGGTGCAGAACCGGGCATCGGGCCGATTCCCCCTTCCAGCAGTCCCCCTGCTGGGGAACTGCCGCACCCCCTGTTAGGGGCATTAGGGGTTCACTCGAGAGGAGGATTCTCCGAGTTCAGGGCTACGCGCAGCCGGGCCAGCAGGTCCGATCGGTTCTCCGCTCCGAGGCGCCGGCGCATGCGGGCAATGTGGTGTTCGGCCGTTCGTGGGGAGATGTAGATGGCTTCGCCGATCTCCCGGTAGGTCTTGCCCTCAAGCACCAGCCGGGCCACTTCCTTTTCCCGCTCGCTGAGCCCCGTCCCGTCGGGATGCATGCCGTTTCCCGTCTCGGAAGGGGCGGTACCGGATTCGACCGAGCCGGAGCTTCCCCCGCCCGCGGAGCTGCCCTGCGGATGGAGGTCGCGGGCACAGGACAGCAGACGCACCATGTCTTTGCGATCCTCCGCCTTCGCGGCAGCGTGGCCAGCCAGCCGGGCACCCTCCCAGGGCATTCCCACCCTGCCCAGGCTTCGTGCTGCCGCTTCAACCTCGGCGGGACTGAACCTGTTGGCCAGGACGGAAACCCATGCTTTGCCGGCGGTGGCGAGCACCGCCGCGAGGTGGCTGTGGTTCGCCGCGCGGGCCAGTGCTGCGGCATGGGGTGCGAGGTCCGACGGGCTCTCGCTGAGCATGGCTGCCTGGACTGCCGCCCAGTGGAACGGCACAGCCCACAGAGGCGGATCACCGAGGCGGCCGAGCAGCCGGTTCGCCTCGTCGAAATAGTGCACAACCCGGCGGGTTTCCCGGAGCCGGGCTGCAGCGATCATCAGTTCGCCCCACGGCAGGAGGCTGTAAAGATCGACGGCGGTGTGCAGCATCGCCTCGCGGGCCCGTTCCCAGGCCTTGAGTAGTTCGGGAACGTCGCCGTTGCGGCGTGCGAGGCCAACTTCCAGTGCCGAGCACAGGAATTCGTCCCGCGGCACCAGCGGCCAGTGGTTCGTTTTGGACGCCTCGTTGATGGCGAGCCGGGCATCCTCGAGTTTGTCCTGCATCATCGCCGACCATGCCTGCAAGAGGAAGAGCCGGGGCTTGGCCCCGTTGCCGCCCTGGCCCGCCGCAGCCGCGGAACGGCAGACGGTTTCGGCCAGATGCGGCTCCCCGCTGTGCAGGGCCACCAGTGCGGCCAGCGCGGCGGGTGTCTCCGGCATGGGAAGCGCCGTGCCGGCGGCGTTGAGCATATCCGAGGCGTGGATCAGGAGGGGGAGGCCCTGGTGCGGATCAGCCGCAAGGGACTCCAGGAGGCCCTTGCCGGTCTGGGCGAGCGTGGTGGCCAGGAGCGTGGGCGAGGCCGGCGGCGCGTCCGCACGGAACAGTGCTTCGGCGCCGGCACGGTTGCCGCAGCCAAGCAGGGCGACGGCGGCGAGGGGCGCCGATTGCCCCACCCGCGAGGACCCCAGCCAGCTGTAGATGTCGGCGCCGCGTGCCAGCATCCCGCGCTGGGCCCAGACGGCGGCTGCGACATCGGCACCACGGCGCACGTCCGGCGGGTCCTCCTCAACCAGGAGGGTGTCGATAATGCGCGTGGCGGTGTCCAGGTCGCCGTCGCCCGCCGCGGCCTGGGCACGCCGCGCGGCGGTGGCAATCTCGTCGGCACCGGCCAGCAGTGCTTCACCGTACAGCTGGTAGGCCAGCCCTGGATCGTGGTTCAAGGCCTTGTTGGCAGCGTGCTCCAGCTCCAGGGCCACCCGTGGATCGGCAAGGCCGCCACGGGCCAATTCCCGTGCCACATCACCCAGCGGCTGGCCGGCAGCGGCGTAGGCGGCCACCAGTTCGCGCTGGAGCGCATGGACTTTCGCGGTGGGAGCAACGGTCAGCAACGCATGCTGTGCCTGTCCCACAACCGTGCCATCGGTGGTCAGCAGGCCTGCGGACTCTGCGCGTTGCACCAGGACATCCAGGCTGTCCACCTCGCCGCCGTCGATCCTGCGCTGCAGGCCGGCAGGCAGCGGTCCCGGAAGGGTAAAGCCAACGGACAACGCCAGCAGCAGCTCCCGTACGGCCGCGTTCTCGCCCTTGAGCTGCCTGGCCATGTGTTCGGCGGCGTGGGCCGGCTGCCCCTGGTGGTTCGGCTCCGCATGTGCCGGTTCCTCGGCTCCGGTGTAATCGCCCAACATGCTAAGCCCCCGGTTCCGTCGGAGCGGCAGTTTCCACTGCCGGCGCTTCTGTTGTGGTCTGTACCGGTTCCGTCACCGGGGCCGGATCCTCGGTTGCCGTTGGCTGCGGATCTTCCGTAACCGGCGGTTCCGAGGTGACGGGCGGTGGTGGATCCGAAGTTTCAGGTGGTGGAGGATCGGAGGTTACAGGCGCGGGTTCCTCCGTCGCCGGCGGAGTACTTGTGCCGGGATCAGTCGGCGCGGGGTCAGTCGTGCCAGGCGTCGTCGGATCCACCGTTCCCGGCGCCGTCGTGGGGGTGCCGGTAGAATCAGTAGTGCCGGGCGTCGTCGTACCTTCGGTACCGGACACTGTGTCCGGGGAGGTGCCCGGCGCCGCAGCACCCGTTACGGAGTCGGACCCCGACGTGCTGTCCGCCGAAGGCTCACCAGCTGGACTCTTCTCAGCGGAGGCCGACGGCTTGCTGGTAGGCGACGCCTCGACCTCGAGGCCGGCGCTCTGCGACGATGCCGGCTTCTCCACTCCGGCCTCGATGCCTGCCAGCGGCGCCGCCCCATCGCCAGCGGCCCCGACCGCGGCTCCCCCGGTTCCGTCACCGGCGCCGGATCCGCCGTCGGATTTCGCCCCCGGTGCGGCTTCTGCACCCGGCTGGAAGATGGATGCGAGGTTGTTGAAACCCTCCGGGCTTTGGGCAGCGGTGGCCGTGAAGACGGTGAGCATGGCGGCGGCGGCTGCGATGGCGGTCAGCCGTACTGTCGGCTTCGGAGCATGCGCCCCGCCGTGGTGTCCGTGTCCGGGACCGTGGGCGGCAGTGGCACCCGCCGGGCCCTTCCGGGACCAGCTGGCCGGCCGGACCGGCAGATGAGCGCCCTCTGCGGCGGAATCCGCGGCAGCGGCTTCCGGCTCCGCGGCCGCCGCGGGAGCAACCTCCGGCAGTGCCAGTACCGCGGACACGGCGGCCCCGAGGCAGATGGAGGATTTGGGATCGGCATCGACGGCGATGGGCCGGTCCAGCTGTTCGGAGACCAGCTGGGCCACCAGCGGGATCCGGGAGGAACCGCCGATGAGCAGGACCGCGGTGAGGTCTGCAGGTTCCAGCTCCAGCTGCGCCAGCGACTGTTCCAAGGCGTCAACGGTATCGCGGACCGGCTCCTCGATCAGTGCCTCGAACTCGAACCGGACCAGGCGGACCTGCTGCTGGAGGCCAGGCAGGAGCACGGAGATGCTGGCCTCGCTGTCCGAGGACAGGGCTTCCTTGGCTTCCACGCATTCCCGCCGCAGCCGGGCCAGCGCCGCGAGCACATTCGGGTCTTCGGCGTCCAGGCCGGCCATGGCTTCGCCGGTGTTTCCGGCCACGAAGCGGAATACTGCGGCATCAAAGTCGGCGCCGCCGAGGTCCTCAATACCTTCCGGCCGTCCCAGCACCTCGAACCGGTTACTGCCGGTTTTGCGGAGGACAGCGGTATCGAAGGTCCCGCCACCGAGGTCGTAGACGGCCACCGTGCTGCCGTCCTCCACCCGGACCTGCGATGCGTAGTGCAGCGCAGCCGCTTCGGGCTCAGTCAGCAGCGTGACGTTTGGCAGGCCGTGGGCGGCCAGGGCGTCCCGGACCACGGACGTGCGGTGGCTGCCCCAGGCGGCGGGGTGGGTCAGGATGACTTCCGACGGCGGCTCCCCCTCCCGTTCCGCTGCCCGGTCCGCCACCCAGCGGGCCATGGTGGCGAAGACGTCTTCAGGCGGAAGGGACAACGTGCCCACGGAAATCGGCACGGAATCGCCAATCCGGCGCTTGAACTCCCGCACCACGCGGCCGGGGGAATCGAGGCCGCGGCGCTCTGCCGCCTCCCCCACCAGGATGGGGCCCTCCTCCGGGTAGTACACCACGGATGGCACGGCAGACCCGCGAAGACCCAGCGGAAGGCACTCCGGAATGGGTTTGATCCCCTGCTGAAAACGGACAACGGCGGCTGCCGTGAAACTGGTCCCGACATCAATGGCGAGAACGTAGCTCATGGGGTACCTCAGGCAAACTTGCGTTTCGCCTGCAAACTTCATCACGGGCGAACGTCACCAACGTAGCATCACCGGCGGACCGGGAACACCCCCATTGCTACATCGATTTGTTATTTGCCCGGGCCACCCCGGGCTTTCCCGAGAATCCCCTGCTCAGAGGCCCGAGTAGGAGTGGAGGCCGTTGAAGAACTGGTTCACGATGGTGAAGTTGAAGATCACGCAGAGGTAGCCCACGATCGAGAGCCAGGCCGCCCTGTTGCCGGTCCAGCCGCGGGTGGCCCGTGCGTGCAGGTAGCCGGCGTAGACCACCCAGATGACGAACGTCCAGACTTCCTTGGTGTCCCAGCCCCAGAAGCGTCCCCAGGCCTTCTCCGCCCAGATGGCGCCGAACATCAGCGTGAAGGTCCAGCCGATGAACGCGATGGCGTTGATCCGGTACGACAGGTTCTCCAGGCTGAGCGCGGAGGGCACCAGGCGCATGAAGCCGAGCTTGTCCGCGCCGCCCGCAGCCACCGTCTTCTGCCGGTGCGACTGGACCAGCTGCAGGGCGGACATGGCGAAGGTCAGCGTGAACAGCGCTGATGAGAGCACGGCGATGGAGACGTGGATGATCAGCCAGTAGCTCTGCAGGGCGGGCACCAGGTGCCCGACCGGTGTCCAGTAGGCCACAGAGGCAGCCACTAGCATGATGATGGCCAGGCCCACCACGAACGTTCCCAGGAACCGGAGGTCCCGCCGGACCAGGACCAGGAGGAACACGGCAATCGCCACGAACGCGCCGGTGGTCAGGAACTCGTACATGTTGCCCCACGGCACGCGCCCGGCGCCGAGCGCCCGGGTCACCACGCCCGCCCCGTGGATCAGCGCACCGAGGACGGTCAGGGCCACCGCTACCCGCGCGGGAGCGCGGCGCTCGGCCGCGTACTTCATGTCGGCGTCGGCCGTTACCACTCCCCCGGCACCGGCCGCTTTGGCCGTGGACGACGACGGCCGCTCGGCCCGGCCTGCCGGCCCGCCAAGGCGAGCCTCATCAGGACGGGATCCGGCAGTTGAGGACTCTGCCCCTGCCCCGGCTGCTACCGGAACTTTGACTGCTTCTTCAGCTTGCGCGGCCTTGAGGTCGATGGCCCGCAGCGCCTTGCTGCTCTTGGCGAGGTCCCAGGCGAAGGCGAGGAAGGCAACCGTGTAGGTGCCCGCCGCAAGCAGCATGAAGAGCTCGCTGTACTGGCCCATGGTCTCGTTGATTCCGAACGGCATTACTGGTCCTTTTCGGGCCCGGAGGGGCCTGCTGGGGTGGATACGGAGGAAGGTTCGGCGGGCGCGTCCCCTGGCAGCCGCCATTCAGTGGAGAACAGCTTGCGGAGGGTGGCAGCCTCGGCGGCCAGGCGGTGGTCCTCGCCGCGGGCCAGGAGCCCGTACTCCACCATGGTCCGGCCGTCTTCGTGGGTGCCGGTGCGCACCCAGGCCCGGCGGCGGTTGACGTACAGGGAGAGGATCAGGCCGGCAACAGCGAGCAGCGCAAAGATCAGGGCGTACAGCTGGCCGGGATTGTGGTGGATGTCCACGCCGATGTAGCGCTTCACGCCGTCGAAGCTGATGCTGCCCTTGCCGTCGGGCAGGGTGTAGGAGGTTCCGGGTGCCAGGGTGATGCCGCCGGCGTCAAGGTTGCGGGCGTTCAGCGGCGTCAGGTCCTCCACGTCCAGCTCGAAGACGTTCTGCGGAGCGCCGTCGTCCAGGCCAAGGTCTCCGAAGTAGGAGTTCAGGGTCAGCTGCGGGTTGAAGAGCTCGGGGTCCCCGCTGAAGGACACGCCCTCATCCGTGACGAACGCGGTGGGGAGGAAGAAGCCTGCGAAGCCCAGCTGGTCCGGCTTGGCATCGGGGACCTTGATGACCACGGACGAGTAGTAGTTATCCCCCTGCAGCTTGGCCACCACGGGCCCCTGCATGGCGATGTTGCCCTCCCCGTCCCGGATGGTCACCACGGGCGCGTACCCGTTGCCGGTGAGGTAGATGCTGGTGCCGCCCAGGGTGACGGGATCGTTCACCTTCAGGACTTCCTGCTTGGCGGGCGCGTCCGGGTTTTCCCGGGTGGTCACGGCGGCGGCGAAGTCGATGGGCTGGCCGAACTTGCCCTGGGACTCGCGGTCGAAGGTGATGTCGAACTTGTCCAGCTGGATCGAGTACGGCTGCAGCTGGCTGGACTGGAAGTTGATGCCCGGGTTGAACTGGTCGTAGCCCACCAGGGTGTTGACGAAGGTGTCGCCTTCCACGAGGATCCGCTGGCCGCTGTAGCCGAACAGTCCCCCAATTGCCACCGAAACCAGCACGCCGATCAGGGAGGTATGGAAGACGAGGTTGCCCACTTCCTTCAGGAAGCCGCGTTCGGCACCCAAAGACGGCCGCGCGCCGTCGTCGTCCCTCACTTCAACGCGGTAGCCGCGCTTCCGCAGTAGCCCGGCGGCACCATGGATGGCGTCCGACGCCGGGATTCCCGCGGAAGCGGGAATGACCAGTGTGCCGTACTCGGGCAGGCGGGACAGTCGCTTGGGGGTGCGCGGCGGCTGGGAGCGCATCGCCCTGTAATGGGCGATGGCGCGGGGCACCACGCAGCCGATGAGGGAGATGAACAGCAGCAGGTAGATGGCAGAGAACCATGCCGAGGAATACACGTCGTAGAGCTGGAGGGAGTCCAGCAGCTTGCCGTAGTCCGGGTTGTCCTTGATGTACTGGGTCACCACGGCCGGGTTGGCCGGGCGCTGCGGGAAGAGCGAGCCCGGGACCGCAGCGACAGCCAGGAGCAGCAGCAGGAACAGGGCCGTCCGCATGCTGGTCAGCTGGGTCCACGCCCAGCGCAGCATTTCCTTGGGACCCAGGGCGGGCAGCGCGGCGCCGGCCTTGGCCTCCAGCACTTTGGCGCCGGGCTCGTTGTCGCCTGCCTCGGCTGCGGACTTCTTCTCTACGTTCACACGCTCGCTCATCAGATTGGCAACTTCACGTCGGTTTGGAACCAGTACTGCAGCTCGGTCACCCAAGCTCCCCACACCCCGGTGGCCATCAGCAGGCCCAGGACCACCAGGATGCCGCCGCCGATGCGCTGGATGGCCAGGCGGTGCTTGCGGAAGAACGCCATCACGCCCATGCCGCGGCGCAGGGCGAGGGCGATCAGCAGGAACGGGATGCCCAGCCCCAGGCTGTAGACGAAGGCAAGGAACGCACCCTTGGCGGCGGAGGAACCGCCGGAGAGGCTCAGCAGCTGCACGGCGGAGTAGGTGGGGCCGATGCAGGGCGCCCACCCCAGCCCGAAGGTCAGGCCCAGCAGCGGCGCGCCCCACAGGCCTGCCGGCGGCTTGGCATGGATTTTTGCATCGCGCTGCAGCCAGCTGAAACCGCCCATGAACACCACGCCCATGACGATCACCAGGAGGCCAAGCAGCTGGGTGATCCAGGCATTCTGGGAGCCCGTAATGAGGGTTCCCAACTGGCCGAAGGCACCGCCCAGGAGCACGAAGATCACAGAGAAGCCAAGGACGAACAGCCCGATGCCCACCAGCATGCGGCCACGCTTCTGCTTCTGCAGGTCTACGCCGCTGAGGCCCGTGACGTAGCCCAGGTAGCCCGGGACCAGGGGCAGGACGCAGGGCGAAAGGAAGGAAACCAGTCCCGCGAGCAGGGCCACGGGAATGGCCAGGAGCAGCGAGCCGCTCAGGATGGCTTCGGCGAAGGGACTGTTCACGGGTCCGCTACTCTGCCACGGCTGCGGTGATGAGGGCCTTGAGGGTGCCCTTTTGGATCTCCCCCAGGACGCGGGACGCCACGCGCCCCTCCTTGTCCAGCACCAGCGTGGTTGGTACGGCCCCCGGCGGGACCAGTCCGGACACGGCGAGCAGGACTCCGCCGTCCTTGTCGTCGAAGCTGGGATAGGTCAGGTTGAACGTCTTGTCGAACGCCTCGGCGGTGGCCTTCTCGTCGCGGAGGTTGACGCCGAAGAACTGCACGCCCTGGTCCTTGAACTCCTGGTGGAGCTCCTCCAGGATGGGCGCTTCAACCCGGCACGGGGCGCACGCGGCGAACCAGAAGTTCAATACCGTCACCTTGCCCTGGAAATCAGCCGGTGCCACTGCCGTGCCGTTGAAGAGCGTGCCGTTGATCTGGACGGCCGATTTGCGGTCCGCCGCGGCGAATTCCGTGACGGAACCGTCCCCAGCCACATAGTTCTTGTTGTCCCCGGCCTTCGCCTGCTGTGCCAGGGCGTCCTCCTGGGCGCAACCGGACAGGCCCATGGTCAGGGCGGTCAGGGCCAGGCCACCGGCAGCGAGGACGCTGCGGCGGGAACTGACGGGCCCTTTGCCTGCCGGGGTGTTCCTGAAATTGCTGTCAGTCACTACTAGGCTCCAGGGGTGCTGGCGGCACCGGGAAGAAGGGACGCCGCTGGTTCGCTGTACTGGACGCGCAGGAGCGTGCCGTCGTCGTCGAACACCAGCGACGTGATGGATGTCAGGGTGCATTCGCGCTTCCGCGGGTCATGCCACAGCGGCTTGCCCTCGGCGTTGAGGCGGGTTGCCCAGATGGGAAGCTGATGGCTGACCATGATTGCCTCCGGGCCGGCCGCGCCGAAATCGCCGTCCGCAAGTTCGATGGCGCGAAGACGGGCTTCCTGGACTGCGGCCATCACCCGCGAGGCCTGCTGCTTGTACGGCTCGCCCCAGGACGGGCGCAGGGGGTTGACCAGCCGGGGCCAGTGCTTGGGCCGGCGCAACTCGGCCTTGCTGACCTTCATGCCCTCGAAATAGTTTTCGGCCTCGATGATCCGCTCATCGGTGTGGATTTGTAGGCGCAGCGCCTCCGCGGTGGGAGCCGCCGTTTCCTGGGCCCGGTCCAGCGGCGAAGCGGCAAGGTAGGTGATCCGGGCACCGTTTTCCACACGCTGCCGAAAGTGCTCGGCGAGCATGCGGGCCATCTCCCGCCCGAGTTCGGACAGGTGGAATTCGGGCAGCCTTCCATACAGGACGCCGTCCGGATTGTGGACCTCGCCATGGCGGAGCAGATGGACAGTGGCTTGGGGCATGTTTACCAGTTTCTCAAAGATGGCGTGCGATCCGAAATCTTCCGCACATGCTTTCTACAAAGAGTAGAACTGAAGTTTTTGAAGAAATGTTCCGAGGGTGGGAACAAAAGATGCAAATGCATGTTTATACTGGATGCAGCAAGATAGTTGAGTCTTCAACAGATGAAGGTTCAACCCAACCGTCCCCGGCACGCAAGAATCAAGGAGCATCACCATGGCACTTCCCGCAGACATCACCACCGGCACCTGGACCCTCGACAACTCCCACAGCGAGATCGGCTTCACCGTCCGCCACGCAGGCATCAGCAAGGTCCGCGGCCAGTTCACCGAAGCCGCCGCAACCCTGCAGCTCGCGGAGGATGTGGCCGATGCCAGGATCGAGGCCACCATCAACACCGCCAGCTTCGACTCCGGCGACGCCAACCGCGACGGCCACGTCAAGGGCGAGGACTTCTTCGACGTGGAGAAGTTCCCGGAAATCTCCTTCGTCTCCAACGGCCTGGTCGCCAAGGGCAACAGCTACGAACTGAACGGCGACCTCACCATCAAGGGCGTCACCCGCCCGGTGACACTGGAGACCGAATTCAACGGCGTGGCCGTTGACCCGTTCGGCAACACCCGCGCCGGTGTTTCCGCCGAGACCACCATCAGCCGCAAGGACTTCGGCCTCACCTGGAACGCAGTCCTGGAAACCGGCGGTGTCCTGGTCAGCGACAAGGTTGCCATCAACCTGGAACTGGCCTTCATCGCTCCCGCCGCGTAAGCAGCCCCCCGGAACAACCTCCGGCACCGGCCAATGGGCCGGCGCCGGAGGTTTCCGTCTTAATGGCGTTCGTCGTCCGGGCCTGCGCAGTGACGTCGCCCCTTGCACGCGAGCAGTCCCTGCCCACCGAGCCTCGCCCTGACACCGCCGGGCGGGACTACAGTGAACGCCATGACCAACTCTTCCCGCCTGCCGCAGGGCGGCTTGGGCGCGCTGTTTTCCGTCGCCGGCCGGCCCGTCGAAATCAAGATCTCATTCTGGATCTGGTTTGTGGGCGGGGTCCTTGCCGTGATGGGCGGGCTCCTGGGGATGCTGGCATCCCTGGTGCTCTTTGCCGCCGCGCCTGCGGCCGCTGCAGCCGTCGTCGCCCTGATGCTGCTGGCCGCCGCCGTTGGGGCCGCGCAGATGGTCTTCGCGGTCAAGATGAAAGCCGGCCGGAACTGGGCGCGGGTGGCCCTGACGGTGCTTGCCGGGATCACCCTGGTCCTGGCCGGAGTTAATACGGCATCGGGCATGGGGCAGGGTGCAGGAAACTGGACAGCCTTCCTGGTCAGCCTGGCGGCATCAGTACTGATGTGGCTGCCGAATGCGCAGGTCTGGTTCGCCGCCGCCACCGGGCGGAATACCTCGCCAGAATGACCCACAAGGCGGCAGCCCGGGGGTACGGTGGACTTAAGCCTTGCTGGGGGTCGGCGCAGGACCGCTCCCGGCAGCCTCCCTGGAATCCGACCTGCAGAAGGACCGCTCATGAGCACTCCTCCAGTCCCGCCGCCCGTACCCAACGATGACCAGTCCGGAAACCAGCCCGGCAGCCAGCCCCGCTACGGCGAAAACGCTCCACAGTACGGCCAGCCGTACGGGCAAAACCCGCCGCAGTACGGACAGAACGCGCCGCAGTATGGTTCCCAGCCGCCGTCGGCGCCGCAGTACGGACAAAACGCACCGCAGTACGGGCAGAACCCGCCGCAGGCTCCCGGCTACGGCCAGCAGCCGTTCGGCCAGTCCCCGTACGCCCAGTACCCGTCGGAGCAGCCGCAGCCTTCCGGCGCCAATGGCGTGCCCCAGCTCGTCAACATCTCCTTCTGGCTGTTGATTGCGTCCGCGGTAATCTTCGTGGTCTCCCTGCTGACGGGCCTTACCCAGCTGGATGACCCGCTGTTCCGCCAGACCTTCGAGGACCAGATGGAAGCCGGCGGCGCCACCGGAGTCACGTACGAGGACATCAAGGGCATCATCGCCGGCACCCTGGTGGTGTTCGCCATCATCGGCGCAGGCCTGTACCTGCTGGTGGCCTTCTTCGTCCGCAAGGGCAAGAACTGGGCCCGCATCCTGGGCACGGTGTTCGCGGCCCTATCCATCATCGGGCTGTTCGGTCCGCCCACCATCGGAACCCTGGGCACCCTGCTGGGGATCGCCGCCGTCGTGCTGCTGTACCTGCCCGCTGCTGCTCCCTATTTCCGGAAGCAGCAGCCGTTCACCAACCCGTACGGCGGCGGCTTTGGAAACCCGTACGGCCGGTAATACCTGCTAACGAAAGCGGCCCGGGAAGCGCAATGCATCCCGGGCCGTTTTCCGTACCTAGGCAGTCTGCCCCGGAGCCTGCGCCCGCTGCGCGTGGTAGGCCAGGATCTGCAGTTCGGTGGCCATATCCACCTTGCGCAGATTGACCCCTTCGGGAACCTGCAGCATGACAGGGGCAAAGCTCAGCACGCTGTGCACGCCGGCGGCCACCACCCTGTCGCAGACGTCCTGGGCCACGGCCGCCGGGAGCGCCAGCACCACCATGTTGGCTCCGGTGCGGTGCAGGACCTTTTCCAGGTCCGCCACATCGCTGACGCGCAGCCATCCCACTTCGTTGCCCACCACCATCGGGTCCGCGTCAAAAATGGCCACGACGTCGAACCCGCGGGATTCGAAGCCACCGTAGCGTGCCAGGGCCTTGCCCAGGTTGCCGGCGCCGACTATCGCCACTTTCCAGTCGTGGGTGAGGCCAAGGGCAGCCGCGATATGACGGCTGAGGTACTGCACCTCGTAACCCACTCCGCGGGTGCCGTAGGAGCCCACATGGGACAGGTCCTTGCGCAGTGTGGAGGAGCTGACACCTGAGGCTTCGGCGAGGGACTCGGAGGAGACGCGCTCCACTCCGTCGGCAAGCAGGGTGTTCAGGGCGCGCAGGTAGAGCGTCAGCCGGGCCACGGCTGCGGGCGGAATCTGTTTGGCCGGGGTGCCCGCGGCGCCCGGAAGATCCGGGACAGCCTGGGGAGTCGAGTCCAGCGAAGTCACCAGCCCCTCCCTTGAGTCGCGTTGTGAGTCCACTCTAGAGCCCTCCCGCCGGTGCCCACAAAGCAGGTGCAATCAACCGCAACGCTCCCCCGTCTACTGTGCCATGGCGCGCTGGAGGACGCGTTCCAAGCGGACTTCGTCGATCTTCCAGAAGTCGCGCTGCACCCCGTCCACCAGCACCACCGGTATCTCCTCCGCGTAGCGTTCCCGCAGCTCCGGCTGCTGGTCCACCAACTCTTCCGTCCACTCAAGGCCCAGCGAGGCAGTGACCCGCGCAACGGCGTCGCGCGCTTCCTCACAAAGGTGGCAGTTGGCTTTGGTAAGGAGGACGACGCGGGGGATGGCCATGGCTTAACCGTAGCCCCGTTCGCGGTGCCGGGCACGCCGACGGCTTCGTCCTATTGGATTGACTAGACTCGAGTCCATGCCCGAGGAGAAGTACGTTGCCGTAGTCACCAAGCCGGTTGCTGCGCCACAACCGGGCGAGGCGGCCTTCTTCGACGTGGACAACACGCTCATGCGCGGGGCCAGCCTGTTCCACGTGGCACGCAAGATGCACCAGCGCGGCGCCTTCACCATGGCCCAGGCTGCCGGGTTCGCGTGGAAGCAGTTGAAGTTCATGGCGCGGGGCGAGAATATCGACGACGTCCATGCCGTCCGGGATTCCGCCCTGACCCTGGCAGCCGGCATCACCGTCGATGACATCAAGGCATTGGGCGAGGAAGTCTACGACGAGATGATCGCGTCACGGATCTGGCCCGGAGCCAAGGCGCTGGCAGAGCAGCACCTGCGGGTGGGCCGCCGTGTCTGGCTGGTCACGGCCACCCCCATCGAAGTGGCAACGGTCATTTCCACCCGCCTGGGTCTCACGGGCGCGCTTGGCACCGTGGGCGAAATTTCGGAGGGCATGTACACCGGCCGCCTGGTGGGCGACATCCTGCACGGGTCCGCCAAGGCCGTGGCCGTCCGGGCCATCGCCGACGCCGAGGACCTGGACCTCAAGCGCTGCTGGGCCTACAGCGATTCCTACAACGACATTCCACTGCTCTCGCTGGTGGGCCATCCCGTTGCGATTAATCCGGACGTCCGGCTCCGCCGCCACGCCCGCGACAACAACTGGCCCGTCTATGACTTCCGGGCGGGACGGCGCGCCGCAACGTTCGGCCTCAAGGCAGCCACCGCCGGCGGGGCGGTCTACGGTCTGTGGAAGGGCTTCGCCCGCATCCGCGGCCCGCGCATCTAGGTAGCCGAGAACAAAGAAATGCCCGCCGCCTGGAAGGCGACGGGCATTCACGCTGTTCGAAGTATTGCTACTTCTTGTTGCGGCGCTGGTGACGGGTCTTGCGAAGCAGCTTGCGGTGCTTCTTCTTGGCCATACGCTTGCGACGCTTCTTAATTACTGAACCCACGAAAGTTCCTTACAAACTAGATGCAGTACCTGCCTGCTGGAACGGGTCCGTGGACGAAGCTACGAACTGAACAACTGACAGATTCTTACAATGACGTAAATCGTTCCTTAACAGGGTACCGCCTATCCGGAGCGGCCTTTGACAGGCCTCCTCAGGCGGTCTCGGTGTGGCCCTCCACCACAGCACCCTTGAGGTACTGCTCGACGGCGTTCTCGGGGACCCGGTAGGAGCGGCCAAAGCGCACCGCGGGCATTTCACCGGAGTGCACCAGGCGGTACACCGTCATTTTGGAGACGCGCATGACCTGGGCTACTTCAGCCACGGTGAGGAACTTCGCGTTGGAGAAGTTCTGTTCCGACATTTCCCTATTCCTTTGCTGACGGATGGACAACAGTGACCCCAGGTACATGCCAATGCGGTGTTCCGATGCTGAGCCATCCACCAACCACCTACCTAGATACTCTAGATGTTCCTGTGGCAGATGTGAAAGTAGTGCGCTCCCCTATTTCACCGCCCGGCGCTGCCGTGCAGACGCCGCCAACTGGTCCAGGACCGATGCGGTCACGTCCCACTCCATGCAGGCGTCGGTGACGCTCTGGCCGTACACCAGCTCGTCCCGGGCCGCCGCGTGATCGGCAACATCCAGGTTCTGGGCCCCGCCCACCAGGAAGCTCTCCAGCATGACGCCGGCAATGGCCTGGGCGGAGGTGCCGCCGTCCTCAAGCTGTGCGCCGATTTCGAGCGCCACCTCTGCCTGCCGGTGGTGGCTCTTGCCGCTGTTGGCGTGGCTGGCGTCCACGATCAGCCGCGGATTCAGCTGCTTCCCGGCCAGCTTCGCCGAGGCGGCTTCGACGTCGGCTGAAGAGTAGTTGGGGCCCTTCCGCCCGCCGCGCAGAATTACATGGGTGTCCGGGTTGCCGGCAGTGGCCACCAGCGCCGCCCGGCCTTCGCCGTCGATACCCAGGAACGCCTGCGGCGCCGCCGATGCACCGCAGGCATCGATGGCCACCTGGAGGTCGCCGTCGGTCCCGTTCTTGAAGCCGATGGGCATGGACAGGCCGGACGCGAGCTGCCGGTGGATCTGGCTCTCCGTGGTGCGCGCCCCGATGGCGCCCCAGGAGATCAGGTCCGCCATGTACTGCGGGCTGATGGGCTCGAGGAATTCGGTGGCGGTGGGCAGCCCCAGGGCTGTGACCTGCTGCAGGAAGTGCCGGGCGGTCCGCAGGCCGGTGACCATGTCGTGGCTACCGTCCAGCCGGGGATCGTTGATCAGGCCCTTCCAGCCCACGGTGGTGCGGGGCTTTTCGAAGTAGGTCCGCATGACGATCAGCAGGTCTGCCTTGTGCTTCTCGGCCTGGCTGACCAGCCGGCGGGCGTATTCCAGCCCTGCCTTGGGGTCATGGATGGAGCAGGGGCCCACGATGACCAGCAGGCGGTCGTCAACGCCGTCCATGATGGCGCGGACTTCATCGCGTCCGCGTTCGACGACGTCCGCCACGCGGGCGTCCAGGGGAAGTTCTGCGATGAGTTCGGAAGGGGCGGGCAGCGCCGTGAATTCGCTGACGCGCAGGTTCGAGGTGGATTTTGCGGCTGTTGCTGTTGCGGCGCTCATGTTCGGGTCCTGTTCCAGATGGGGAGCGGGCCCAGTTCAGAACCCGCCGGAGAAACGGCGAAGGGCAGAGAATGATCTCTGCCCTGTTGGCTCTGAAGGTAGTTGGATGCGTGTCAGTTAGACGCGGGCCCCTCCAGAGCCAACGAAAAATACGCATACCAACGGTTAGTCATGGGAAAGACCATAACCCCGCCGGACAGGACTGCAAAATCGGCTGCGTCACATTCCACCCCAGCTAGCGCGATTCCTGCAGGCCTGCCACCAGCTCCGCGTGCCTCTTATCGGTGAGGCGGTACCAGTACATTGCTGCCGCTGCTGCCAGAGTCAGTGCGCCGGGCAGCAGTCCCGCGGCGGCCCTGATGGCAAAGAGGGCAGCGTCCGACTGCGCCGCAGCCGCTGACGCATAGCCGCCCCAGGCCAGGGAGAAGGCCACCACTCCCCCGCCGAAGCCCATGCCCAGCTTCCGGGTTGCCGCCAGGAGCGCATAGTTGATGCCCTGCACGCGCACGCCGGTCTTCCACTCGCCATACTCCACGGTGTCGGCAATCAGAGCCCAGGTCACAATGCCCACCGACGCGGACGACAGCATGGCCAGCACGATGCCTGCAACGGCAAGCCACGGCAGGGTTGCCGGAACCAGGAAGACCAGCAGGCCACCCAGTGCCCCGGTGCAGCCACCGGCCGCGTAAACAGCTTTCTTGCCCCACCGGGCCACGATGCGCGGCATCACGATGGCGAGCACCAGGGTGATGGCCACCTGCGCGGCCGCCATGACCGGAAACAGGTCCACCCGGGACAGGACATCGCGGAGGTAGAAGAACTGTGCGGCTCCGGTGGCGCTGGCGCCGGTGACGAACAGCACCGAACTGACGCAGAGGACCACCAGCGGGGAATTGGCTTTCAGCGCGTCCACACTTTGGCGCAGCGTAATGCTGGGAACGCTGCCGGCGATCCGTTCCCGGCAGGCAATCCCGGTGAACGCGTACAGCCCTGACCCCACAGCCGCGAAAACCAGCGTCATGACCGTGAAGATCTGCTGCATGTCCCCGCCTGCGCCGAGCAGCGGGGCAACGAAGAAGCCAAGCGTTGCCCCCACCGACAGCCCGCCGATGGTCCGGGCCCCGGCCAGCCGGGCCCGTTCCCGCGGGTCCTGGGTCATTGCTCCCACCAGGCAGCCGTAGGGCACGTTCACCAGGCTGTAGGCCAGGCACACCAGGCCGTAGGTGCAGTACGCGTACAGCAGCTTCACCCCAGGGTCCGCGTCAGGGACGTGGAAAACCGCCGCACTGAGCAGGAGCGGAATGAAGCCGAACATCAGGTAGGGCCGGAATTTGCCCCACCGCCTGCTGTGCACGCGGTCCACGATGCGTCCGGCAGCAATGTCCGTGAAGGCGTTGAACACCCGCGCCACCACCAGCAGGGTCCCGGCGGCAGCGGCACCAATTCCTGCGACGTCCGTGTAATAGACCAGCAGGAACATGTTCGCGGTGCTGATAATCATGCTGTTGGCGGCGTCGCCGGCCCCGTAGCCCACAATGCCGAGCCTGCTCAGTTGTTTCATGTATCCCTGTCCCTGCGCCGGAAACCGTTTTCTCGCGGCCGCAGAAAGGAACTTACCCCAGAATCGTCCGCAGAAACAGGAACCGCCGGATCCGTGGCGTTTGCCGGCGGGTTGCTACAGCCGTGTGAGCTGCGGGGCGAAGACCTGGAGCGGGCTGCTGGCCGCCACCAGGGCGCGCAGTTCGGCCAGGCCGCCGGTCACCGCGCCGGCCGCCCGAGCCTGGACCAGGACGTTGCCCAGGGCGGTGGCTTCAACCGGTCCGGCCACCACTTTCCGGCCCGTCACATCTGCTGTGAGCTGGCAGAGCAACTGGTTCTGCGAGCCGCCGCCCACCACGTGCACCACGTCCACTGCACTGTCCGCGAGCTTCTCGGCGTCGCGGATAGTCCTGGCATAGCCGGCGGCGAGGCTGTCCATGATGCAGCGGGTGATGGCCGCCGGATCGTCCGGTAACACCTCGCCCGTCCGGCGGACAGCGGCCCGGATCCGCTCCGGCATGTTGTCCGGGGCAATAAAGTACGGATCGTCCGGGTTGATCTGCGGTCCGCCCGGCGGCAGCGCCGCGGCAGCCTGGAGCAGCGCCGGAAGCTCGGGATGGAATCCCTCCGATGCCCAGGTCCGCTGGCATTCGCTGAGCAGCCAAAGGCCGCCCATGTTGCGGAGGTAACGGATGGTGCCGTCCACGCCGTGTTCGTTGGTGAAGTTCGCCGCGCGGCTGGCCTCGGTAAGGACGGGGTGCTTGAGCTCGAGCCCTACCAGGGACCAGGTGCCGGAGGAGATGTAGGCGAAGTCCTCTTCCTGGGCCGGGACGGCGGCGACGGCGGACGCGGTGTCGTGCGAGCCGACCGCCACCACCGTCGTGTACTGCGGCAGCCCCACCTGGCCGGCAATCTCCGGCAGCAGGGTTCCGAAGGTTTCCCCGGGCTGGATCAGCGGCGGGAACAAGTCCCGCCGCAGGTCCAGGGCAGCGAGGAATTCCGTGGCCCATTCCCCCGCCACGGCGTCGAACAGTCCCGTGGTGGAGGCGTTGGTAGCCTCTGTCCGCCGGACACCGGTGAGGAGGAAGGCGATCAGGTCCGGGATGAGCAGTGCCTGCAGGCCGTCCAGGTTCTTCTCGGTGGCGAGCTGGTAGATGGTGTTGAACTGCAGGAACTGCAGCCCGGTGGTGCCGTAGAGGCGGGCCGGGTCCAGTTTGCGGTGCACGGGTTCGACGGCGGCGCGGCTGCGGTCGTCGCGGTAGCTGAACGGCTGGGCCGTGAGCTCCCCGGCCGTGTTGACCAGCCCGTAGTCCACGGCCCAGGTGTCGATGCCGATGCTGGCAATCTTTTCGCCTTGCGCCGCGGCGGTGGTGGCCGCCGCCCGGAGCCCTTCAAGCACCTCGGCGAAGAGGGCGTCGAAGTCCCAGCGGAGGCCGCCGTCGATCTCCACCACGCCGTTGGGGAAGCGGTGGACCACCTCGAGCTGCACACCGCCGTTGCCGACCCGGCCCAGGATGACCCGGCCGGAGGAGGCGCCGATGTCGACGGCGGCAAACACGTTGCCGCCGTCGACATTCGAAATGTGCCCGCTCATCGCAGGAAGGCTGCGGCCACTCCGGCATCCACGGGGATGTGCAGGCCGGTGGTGTGGGACAGTTCGTTGCTGGTGAGCACGGCGGCGGCGTTGGCCACGTGCTCGGGCAGGACCTCGCGCTTGAGCAGGGTGCGCTGGGCGTAGTACTCGCCCAGCTTCTCCTCGTCCACGCCGTAGACCGCTGCGCGCTTGGCACCCCAGCCGCCGGCGAAGATCCCGGAGCCGCGGACCACGCCGTCGGGATTGATTCCGTTGACGCGGATGCCGTGCTCGCCCAGTTCGGCGGCGAGCAGGCGCACCTGGTGGGCCTGGTCAGCCTTGGTGGCGGAATACGCGATGTTGTTCGGGCCCGCGAACACGGAGTTCTTGGAGGAGATGTAGATGATGTCCCCGCCCAGGCCCTGTGCGATCATCACCCTGGCAGCGGCCTTGGCCACCAGGAACGAGCCCTTGGCCATGACGTTGTGCTGCAGGTCCCAGTCCTTTTCGGTGGTTTCCAGCAGCGGCTTGGAGATGGAGAGGCCGGCGTTGTTGACCACCAGGTCCACGCCGCCGAACGCCAGGACGGCAGCGTCGATCGCGGCAGCCACCTGCGCTTCGTCGGTCACGTCGGCCTGGACGCCGACGGCGACGTCGGAGCCGCCGAGCTCCTCGGCCACCTTCTGCGCGTTCTCAAGGTTGAGGTCGGCGATGACCACGCAGGCGCCTTCCGCGGCGAGGCGGGTGGCGATGGCCTTGCCGATTCCCGACGCCGCACCGGTCACCAGGGCGATCCGGGTGGCGTGGGACTTAGGCTTGGGCATCCGGGCCAGCTTGGCTTCCTCCAGCGCCCAGTACTCAATCCGGAACTTTTCGGATTCCTTGATCGGCGCGTACGTGGAGATGGCCTCGGCGCCGCGCATTACGTTGATGGCGTTGATGTAGAACTCACCGGCAACCCGGGCGGTCTGCTTGTTGGCGCCGAAGGAGAACATACCCACGCCCGGGACCAGCACGATGGCCGGGTCCGCGCCCCGCATCGCCGGGCTGTTTTCGTCCGCGTGGCGGTCGTAATAGGCCTGGTAGTCCTCGCGGTAGTCGGCGTGCAGCTCGTGCAGCCGGGCGATGGAGTCCTCCACCGAGGCGTCGGCGGGCAGGTCCAGGATCAGCGGCTTGACCTTGGTGCGGAGGAAGTGATCCGGGCAGGAGGTGCCCAGGGCGCCCAGGCGCGGGTGCTCGGCAGCTTCGAGGAAATCCAGGACGACGGCGTCATCGCTGAAGTGCCCCAGCTGCGGCTTGTCCGTGGAGGCCAGGCCGCGGATCACGGGTGCCAGGGCCGCGGCCTTGGCACGGCGCTCGGCCTCGGGCAGCGGACCGTAGCCGGGCAGCTTGGGCCCGAAGGGCTCGGCCTTGCCGTTCTCGCGGATGTACTTTTCGGCCTGGTCGATGATCCACAGCGAGTTCTGCTCGGCCTCCTCGCTGGTGGCGCCCCAGGCGGTGATGCCGTGGCCGCCAAGGATGGTGCCGACGGCCTGCGGGTTGGCGTCCTTGATCGCGGCGATGTCCAGGCCCAGCTGGAACCCGGGGCGGCGCCAGGGAACCCACACCACTTTGTTGCCGAAGATCTTGGTGGTCAGCGCCTCGCCGTCCACCGCCGTCGCGATTGCGATGCCGGAATCCGGGTGCAGGTGGTCAACATGCGCGGCGTCCACCAGTCCGTGCATGGCGGTATCGATCGAGGGGGCTGCGCCGCCCTTACCGTGGAGGCAGTAATCGAAGGCCGCCACCATCTCGTCCTCGCGGTCAACACCGGGGTAGGCGTTCTTCAGGGCGTTCAGCCGGTCCAGCCGCAGCACCGCGAGGTTTTCGGCCTTCAGGGTGCCCAGGTCCCCGCCTGAGCCCTTGACCCAGAGCAGCTGGACGTCCTCGCCCGTGACCGGGTCCTTCTCGGTGCCCTTGGCGGAGGTGTTGCCGCCGGCGAAGTTGGTGTTCCGCTTGTCCGCGCCCAGGCGGTTGGAGCGTGAGATCAGGTCTTCAACAGTCTTGTTCATGCTTCTTATGCGCCCCATCCGGCTTGCTGGCCGCCCACGCGGTCCTCGTTGATCTTCTTTTGGTAACCGCTGGCCTTAAAGGCGGCCAGCGGGTCCGCGGGCAGGCCGCGGGATTCACGCCACTCGGCCAACACAGGCCGGACGTCGGTGTAGAAGGCATCGTTGAAGATGCCGTTCGCAGCCAGGACGTCCCCGGCGCGCTGGGCCTCGTTCAGGGCGGCGGTGTCCACCAGCAGGGCGCGGGCGGTCATTTCCTGGACGTTCAGGACCGAGCGGATCTGGCCCGGAATCTTCTCTTCCAGGTTGTGGCACTGGTCCAGCATCAGGGCCACACCGGAGTCCTTGCCGTAACCGCCGCCACGGATGACCTCGTGCATGATGCGGAAGAGCTGGAACGGATCCGCAGCACCCACAATGAGGTCGTCGTCGGCGTAGAAGCGGGAGTTGAAGTCAAAGGACCCCAGCTTGCCCAGGCGCAGCAGCTGCATCACGATGAACTCGATGTTGGTGCCCGGGGCGTGGTGGCCGGTGTCCAGGCAGACAAACGCCTTCTCGCCCAGCGCCAAGGTCTGGGCATAGGAGGTGCCCCAGTCCGGAACATCGGTGTGGTAGGAAGCCGGCTCGAAGAACTTGTACTCCAGCACCAGGCGCTGCTCATCGCCCAGGGCGGCGTAGATCTCCTGCAGCGACTCGGCCAGGCGGTCCTGCCGTCCGCGCATGTCATCCTGGCCCGGGTAGTTGGTGCCGTCCGCCAGCCAGATCTTGAGGTCCTTCGAGCCGGTGGCGTGCATGATCTCGATGCAGTCCAGGTGGTGGTCGATGGCCCGTCGGCGGACCGCCTCGTTGGACGAGGTCAGCGAACCGAACTTGTACTCGTCATCCTGGAAGGTGTTGGAGTTGATGGTGCCCAGGCCCACGCCCAGGCCGGCCGCGTATTCCTTCAGCGCGGCGTAGTCGTCCACCTTGTCCCACGGGATGTGCAGCGCCACCGTGGGGGCCAGGCCCGTCAGTTCATGTACCTTTGCGGCATCGGCCAGCTTCTCCTGCACGGTCCGAGGGGTGCCGGGCGTGCCGAACACCTTGAACCGCGTGCCTGAATTTCCATAGGCCCACGAGGGGACCTCGATGGCAAGCTCCCCGAGCCTGCCCAGCGCCGTTGCTACGTCATTCATGATGGTTCTTCCCGGTGTCTTGTTCTGTGGTCTGTTGGGTGCATCCCCGCTGCCGGGGCTGCCGCTTGCGGCGGTTCAGAAAGCGGATGTTCCTGCTGCCGCAAGCTGGCTGTCGAGGTTGAAGACTTCTTCCAGGACCTGGAATCCTTCATCGGGCGCCTGGCCGGAGTCTGCAAAAAGCGTTGCCATTTCCGCTTGCCAGCGGGTGTTTACGTCGGTGAGGGCCATGCGTGCCCGGGCGGCGTCGAAGTCGTCGCACTCCACGTAACCCACCAGGAGCCCGTCCTCCCCCAGGAACAGGGAGTAGTTGTTCCAGCCGGCATCCTTCAGCGCGCGGAGCATCTCCGGCCACACGGCGGCGTGGCGCCGCTTGTATTCATCGGTCAACTCCGGCTTGATCGAAGAGCGGAAGCACACCCTCATCTGGAACTCTCTCCTGAACTCGCAAAACTTTGAATCGTTTCATTGTTTCGATTCAAAGTACTCTTGAACCAGAGTAGGTGTCAAGCATTCGGGTCTGGCCGTTCATGGACCGGAATGCAGCGCACGCGGACCAGCAGCACGGAGAACCATGAACCGCTCAGCCAGCATCAAGGACGTCGCCACGCACGCCAGCGTGGCGGTGGGAACCGTTTCGAATGTGCTGAACTACCCGGACCGGGTGTCCGAGCGCACCAAGGAACGGGTTTTGAAGGCCATTGACGAGCTCGGCTTCATCCGTAACGACGCTGCCAGGCAGCTCCGGGCCGGGCACAGCCGTACCGTGGGGCTGATCGTCCTGGACGTCGGCAACCCCTTCTTCACCTCGGTGGTCAGGGCGGCGGAGGACGCCGCTGCCCTCCACGGCAGCGCCGTGCTGCTGGGCGACAGCGGCCACGACGCCGGCCGGGAAGCCAATTACATCGACCTGTTCCAGGAGCAACGGGTCCAGGGCCTGCTGATTTCCCCTGTGGGCGACGTGACCGAGAGGCTGGACCTGCTGCGCGAGCGCGGCGTGCCCACCGTCCTGGTGGACCGCCTGGCCGACGAGACCAAGTTCAGTTCCGTTGCAGTGGACGACGACGCCGGCGGGTACCTGGCAGCGCGGCACCTGCTGGACACCGGCCGCCGTCGGCTGGCCTTTGTGGGCGGCGCAACCTCCATCCGCCAGGTGGCCGACCGCCTGCAGGGGGCCGAGCGGGCCGTGAAGGAGGAGCCGGGCGCAACGCTAGAGGTGCTGACCTCGGAGGGCATGACCGTCCTGGCGGGCCGCAGCGTGGGCAACATGCTGGTGGAGCGCGGCAGGGACGATCTGCCGGAGGGCATCTTCTGCGCGAACGACCTCCTGGCCCTGGGAGTCATGCAGTCCCTGACCATGACGCACACGTTTCGGATTCCCGAAGACGTTGCGCTGATCGGCTATGACGACATCGACTTCGCCGCCTCCGCAGTGGTTCCACTCTCCTCCATCCGGCAGCCCACCGAGGCACTGGGGCGCACCGCCATCGAACTGCTGTCCGAGGAGGTGGAGTCGCAAAACGCCACCCACCGCTCCGTGGTTTTCACCCCCGAACTGGTGGTGCGCCAAAGCACAGCTTCCCCCGCAGCCGGATAAGTGCCGTGGTAGATGGCCGGCTTAACCCGCCCTGGGGCCCATAGGTGATAGCGCAAGTGCATGGGTTCGGCGCAGGTAGTCGGCTTCTCAGAAGCTAGACCACCTTACGGGCCAGGGTCAACCGCCATTTTTGAATCGTTACATCACTGGACGGCGGGATGGACTATGCCGCACACTTGAAGGCGGAAAGCGTTTGCCGCAGCCGGAGGCTCGAAGCCGACAACTCATGCCCTTGGGCGGAATGGAGAACCATGGGAATGCCAGCTGGCCCCCGCGTACCGGACGCACCGGAAGGAGCTCCGGCATCGCGAGAATTGCCTACCACAGCCGTTGCCGGCAAGGACGAGGCCCCCGCCCGCGTGGCTCTCGTGGGTGTCCATGGCTTTGGCACCCACCACCTCCGCAACCTTGAACGCCTCCAGGCGGCAGGCGCCGTCGAACTCGTGGCCGTAGCCGACCCGCAGCCGCCGGCACCCGGCTCCGTGCCGGCGTCGGCCGTTGTCTTTCCGGGGCTCGCTGAACTGCTGGCGGACACGCAGGGGCTGGACGTGATCATCGTTGCAACGCCCATCCAAACCCACGCCCCGCTGGCACTCGCCGCGCTGGCCGTTGAAGCCGACCTCTACCTGGAAAAGCCGCCGGTGGCCTCGCTCGCGGACTACATTACACTCCTCGACGCCGCCGCCGCCTCCGGCAGGAGCGTCCAGATCGGATTCCAAAGCCTCGGCTCGCACGCCCTCCGGGCCATCGAAGAGCTGGTGGCGGCCGGCACCATCGGCACCCTGCAGGGCATCTCGGCCACCGGCCGCTGGGTGCGCGACAAGGCGTACTACAAGCGCTCACGCTGGGCGGGAAAGCGCAGCATCAACGGCATCGACGTTGTGGACGGGGTGGCCACCAATCCCCTGGCCCACGCAGTGGCAACCGCGCTGCGGATTGCCGGCGCCCGCACCACGGCGGATGTGGCGTCCGTGGAAACTGAGCTGTACCGCGCGAACGACATCGAATCGGACGACACCTCCGTGATCCGGATCCGCACCGCATCCGGCCTGCCCATTACCTGCGCCCTCACCATCTGCGCCACCGAGTCCGTGGAGCCATACGTGACGCTCCAGGGATCGGCCGGAACAGCGGTCTTCCACTACACCGAGGACCGCCTCACCATCGAAACGGCGTCCGGCCGCACGGAGGAAACCTTCGGCCGGGACGACCTCACCGAGAACCTGCTGGCGCACCGGAACCACGGCGTTCCCCTGCTCAGCTCGGCGGTGGACAGCGGTGCCTTCATGCTGGTCCTGGAGGCGATCCGCACCGCGCCGGCGCCCGCCCCCATCGACGGCGCCTACGTCCGGTGGGAGGGCGAGGGCGAAGCAACCCACGCCGTGGTGGTCGACATTGAGGACGCGCTGGAACGCGCCGGCCGGCAGCATGCCACCTTCAGCGAACTGGGCTTGCGCTGGGCCGGGTCCTCCCCCACTTCGTTCGCCCTCCCTGCGTCCTGACTAGCCTTACTTCGGCGCCGCTTTTACAGGGTGCGGGACCGCCTGCCGTGCAGCCACAGCAGCAGGCCCACGACAACGGCGGACAGCATGCCCAGCCCGCCTGTAACTACCAGTCCGGTGCGCACTCCAAATTGCTCTGTCAGCCAGCCCGCGAGGAGCCCTCCCAAGGCGTGTCCGCCCAGGAGTAGCGGCAGGTACAGCGCCATGACCCGGCCGCGGATGGCCGGGCCGGCCTCGAGCTGGACCGCGGTGGCGGCGCTGGTGAGGAAGAGGAGCGTCATGAGGCCCACCACTACCAGCATCGCCGTGAAGAGCAGCAGGTTGGGCATCAGGGCGGCAATAAGCTGGGACAGTCCAAAGAGGCCCGCCGCCGCCACGATGCCCTTGCGCCCCATGTTCCTGAGCCGGGCGGCAAGCAGTGCGCCGGTGAGCGCCCCGATGGCGCTGACGGTATTGAACAGGCCGAAGCCCGCCACGCCGTTGTGCCATACCCGGTCGGCGAAGGCTGCCAGGACCACCGGTCCGTTCATGCCGAAGGCACCTAGGAGCCCGGCCAGCAGAATCAGGAGCAGCAGGCGCGGCCGGTCCCGGACATAGCGGAAGCCCGCGAGGAGCTGCCCGCGGCCCCGTTCGGCAGGAGTGCCGGGATAAAGTTCCGAGGTCCGCATGCCGATGATCAGCCCTAGCACCAGTACGCCGATCAGGGCGTTGGCAGCGAAGGCGGCGGCCGGGCCGGCCTGGGCGATGAGTACGCCGCTGAGGGCAGGTCCCGCCATGGCTCCGAGCTGGGCCAGCGCGTTGTTCAGTCCGATGGCAGGCCGGAGGGCGGCGTCGCCCACTACCTCGTTCACGAACACCTGCCGGGCGGGCTGGTCAATGGCGGCGGTGATTCCCAGCGCAACGCAACTTGCATACACGGCCCAAACGGTGATGGAGCCGCTGGCTACCCATGCTGCCAGGCCCAGGGCGAGAAGCACGATCACGGTCTGGCAGACCATCATGATTCGGCGCTTGGGGTAGAGGTCCACCACCAGCCCGGCGAGGGGCCCCACCACCAGCATGGGAAGGAACTGCAGGGCGACGGCGACGCCCACGGCCGCCGGGCTCCCGGTCAGCTGCAGCACCAGCCAGTCCTGGGCCAGCCGCTGCATCCAGACGCCGGCGCTGCCCGCCAGCTGCATGCCCAGGAAGAGCCGGTAGTTGTGCTGCTTCAGCGGGTGGTACCAGCGGGCGGTACTTTCAGGCGGGTGGGTGGACTGTTCGGAACGCGGGCGTTCGGAAGGCACGTCGGGGACTCAACTCGATAGCTGGGAAGACTGGGGCAATGGTTCCGGCGCCGGCGGGAGGCCGGCGCCGGAATAGCTTGAAAACGGGCTCTCAGGCCCGGTGTGAGCGAAGCTTTACGGCGGCGGCCGCGAGGATCAACGTGCCGGGGACCACGACGAACAGTGCCGCAAGCATCCAGACGAAGACCACGGCGCCGAAGAGGGCGGCTCCCAGCAGAAGCGAGCCTGTCCAGTCTTTGAGGGACAACGCTTTTCCGGTTTCCAGCGCGGAGCGCCACGCGCTCTTGGCATCTGTGCCCGGGCCGCTGGAGTCGGACCAGGCGGCGGTGGTGCGCAGGAGCAGGATGGCGCCGCAGCCAGCCAGGAGCAGGGTTGCCGGCAGGACTACTTCCCGGCCGGGCAGCTGGCCCACCCAGGCCAACAGCAGGTTGAGGACAATCACGACGGCGGCCGCCGCGGTGAGGAGGCCGAGCTTCCAGCTGCCGGGAAGGGCAGCCTTGAACGTGCCCCAGAGCCCTCGGACCGAATCGTCCCGGCCCGAGAGGTGCCGTTCCAGATGGGCGATCCCCGCCGCGTAGGCGGCGGGGATCGTGACCAGCGGAATGGACAAGACCAGCACAAGGACACCTGCCAGGAGGGTCTCGGAGAACAGCGCGAAGCGGTTTACCGGGACGGGTTCATGGTGGTCGGATGCGGGCCTGGTGCTGTCCATGATGCTCATTCCTGCCTCCGTCAGCCCTTCAGGCCCTGGGTGGAGACGCCTTCAACAATGTACCGCTGGAACACCAGGAAGAAGATCAGAACCGGCAGCAGCGCCAGCACGGACATGGCGATCATGGCACCGTAGTCGGAGCTCTGGGTCTGGTCCACGAAGAGGCGCAGGGCCAGCGGCAGCGGGTACTTGTCCGGGGTGTTCAGGTAGAGCAGCGGGCCCAGGAAGTCGTTCCAGCTCCAGATGAAGGAGAAGATCGAAGTGGAAATCAGGGCCGGCTTCATGAGCGGCAGCATGATGGAGGTGAAGATCCGGACGTGCCCGGCGCCGTCGATCCTTGCTGCCTCATCCAGTTCTGCGGGCAGGTTGCGCATGAACTGGACCATGAGGAACACGAAGAACGCATCCGCGGCCAGGAACTTGCCGATCAGCAGCGGCACGTATGTGTCCACCAGGCCAAGCTGCTGGAACACGATGTACTGCGGGATGATCACCACGTGGAACGGCAGGAGCAGGGTGGCGATCATCATGCCGAAGAAGATGCTGCGGCCAGGGAACTTGATCCTGGCGAACGCGTATGCCGAGACGCTGGCCGAGAGGATGGTGCCCACCACGGCACCGATGGCCAGGATCAGTGAGTTGGTGAAGAACTGCAGGGTGGACACGCCGCCGATGCCGTCCATGGCCGTGACGAAGTTGTCAAAGCTGAAGTTGCTGGACCACAGCGACGTGTTCGCACCGCCGATCTCCGAGTTCGGTTTGAACGAGGAGGCGATCATCCACAGGCCGGGATAAAGCACCACCGCGGTGAGAAGGAGGGCGACGGCATGGAACGCCAGGCTCTTGGCCCGCTTGGCGCCCGCCGACTCCGATTTGGGGTTGTAGACCGGGGCGGAGGCGTTCGGGGCGGACTGGGTGGGGGTTGCCATGGTTGTCATTTTGCATCACCGCTGTAGTGGACCCAGGACTTGGATGTGCGGAAGAAGATCAGGGTAATGATGCCCACCACGATCACCAGGAGCCAGGCCATTGCCGAGGCGTAGCCCATCCGGAAGTCGCTGAAGCCGCGCAGGTACAGGTAGAGGGTGTAGAAGAGGGTGGAGCCGGCGGGGCCGCCTTCACCGTTGGAAATGATGTAGGCCGAGGCGAAGATCTGGAACGCGTGGATGGTTTCCATCAGCAGGTTGAAGAAGATCACCGGGGAGAGCATGGGCCAGGTGATGTTGAAGAATTTCCGCACCGGGCCGGCGCCGTCCATTGATGCAGCCTCGTAGAGCTCGTTGGGGATCTGCTTCAGGCCGGCCAGGAAGATCACCATCGGCGCGCCGAACTGCCAGACCGTCAGGAGGATGAACATCGGCATGGTCATCGAGGGGTTGCCCACCCAGCCGCCGAGGTTGATGCCGAAGAAGGACAGGCCCTGGTCCACCGGGCCGGAGTCGCCGAACATGGCCTTCCAGACGATCGCGATGGAGACGGACGCGCCGATCAGGGAGGGGGCGTAGAACGCGGAGCGGTAGAAGCCTTGGCCGCGGCGCTTGCTGTTCAGCAGCATGGCCACCGCCAGTGCGGCCGCGAGCTTCAGCGGGGTACCGAAGACCACGTAGCCCACGGTCACGCCCACCGACTGCAGGAACCGCTCGTCCTGGAACAGGGTGGTGTAGTTGTCCAGGCCGATCCATTTGGGCGGCTCGAACAGGTTGTAGTTGGTGAACGACAGGTACAACGAGGAGATCATTGGCCCAACAGTGAGGGCGATGAACCCCAGGAGCCAGGGCAGCAGGAAGGTGTAGCCGGCGCGGGCGTCCGCCCCCCGCTGCTTCGACTTGCGAAGCTGCGGGGAGGCGGACGTCGCGGAACGCCTGCTCAGGGTTGGGCTTTGAGTCACGAGTTCAATCCGTCAGTCATGAAGCGAGAATCAGGCGGGCTGCCTGGATCAGGCGTTCTGCTTGATAAGGTCTTCGGCTTCCTTGAACCAGGCATCGGTGGCTCCGTTGATGTCCAGCTTGCCGTAGTTCAGGTCGGAGGCGATGCGCTTGAAGGAGGCTTCAAGCGTGCCGAAGCCGACGATGGGCGGCTCGGGAGCGTCCTTGAGGTACTTCTCGATGGACTTTTCGTAATCGACAACCAACTTGTCGGTGCCCTCGAAGGTGGTGCCGTCGCGCTGGGTCTTTGACGCCGGAACACCCCGGGAGGTCTTGAAGATCTGGCCCACCTCGGGTTCGTTGACCATGAAGTCGATGAACCGGGCGGCAGCGTCCTTGTACTGGGTCTTGGCACTGGCCACCATCAGCATGGACGGCTTCAGGAACAGGCCCAGGTTATCGGGATCATCCGAGGGCGGCGGGACCAGCTTGAGCTCCTTGGCGCCGCTGTCCGCGAGGTAGCCGGCCATGAAGTTATCCCAAGTAAACTCTGTAGCCGCGGCGTTGGAGCCGAACGGCGACTTGGGAGCGAGCTGAGTAACGCGCTCTTCAGGAATGATGGCCGGGGTGCCGCGCAGGGCAGCCGTCGTGTTCCACCACTCCTTCAGGTCATCCTTGGTAAAGCCGAGCTTGCCGTCCTCGGTGAAGGCTTCGATGTTGTTCTGGCGCAGCCAGATGTTGAACATCCACCAGATGCCCGTGTAGTCGCCGCCGCCGTAAAGCGCGCCATTGCTCTTGCTGCCGATCTCAGCCATGAAATCGTTGAATTCCTTGTAGGTCCACTTACCGGTCGGCTCAGCAATGCCCAGCGATGCCAGCTTGGCGGGGTCGTAGTAGACCGCGAACGCGTTGGTGCTGGTGGGGATGCCGTAGGTCTTGCCCTTGATCTGGCCCGACGGCAGGAGGGACTTCTCGAATGCGTCGGTGTTGATGTTTACGGTGCCCAGGTCCAGGAGCTGGTTGCGCTGGCCGTAGTCGCGCAGGTAGGAGAGGTCCCACTGCATGACGTCCGGCAGGCCGCCGCCGGCTGCTTCGGTGGCACGCTTCTGCCAGTAGCCGGCGAAGTCGGTGAAGTTGCCGTTGACCTTGATATCCGGGTTCTTCTCCTCGAACAGCGCAATGGCCTTGCGGGTACGCTCGGCACGGTCATCGTTGCCCCACCACGTGTAGTTGATGGTGACGGGGTCTTCAGCGGAACCGGTCTTCCCGGGGCTGCTGGATCCGGTTCCGCATGCCGCCAGGGCTGCGGCAGATGCGGTGCCGACGGCGACGGTGGTGAGGAAATGCCTTCTGTTGATCACGGGAGCCTCCTTGCTCGATGTGTGCAATCCCTGATCTCATCTACAACGTGAGTAGTGAGCTGGCTTACACGGCTTCTGAAACGATACAATATAGGCATTCCAGTAATTGGGCAAGCGTTTTCCAAAGATCTGACGTTCCGACCGGTTCCATCACCACAGCAGACATAGGAGTCCAATGACCATTCAGACAATTTCCGGCCCGGCCAGCGTTTGGAGCAACGTCCAAGGCATCGCCTTCGGCGGCGACTACAACCCGGAGCAGTGGCCCGTCAGCGTGCGGCTGGAGGATCTGGAACTGATGCAGGAAGCCGGCGTGAGCTTCCTCAGCGTCGGGATCTTCTCCTGGGCACTGCTGGAACCTGCTGAAGGACAGTACGATTTCGGCTGGCTCGACGAGGTGCTGGACAACCTCGCGGGCATCGGCGTCAAGGTGGCCCTGGCCACCGCCACCGCCGCTCCCCCGGCCTGGCTAGTCCGCAAGCATCCGGAAATCCTGCCGGTCACGGCTAACGGAACAGTGCTGGGACCGGGCTCACGGCGGCACTACACGCCGTCGTCGGCCGCTTACCGCCGGTACGCTAAGGGCATCACCCGGGCGCTGGCGGAACGCTACAAAAACCACCCGTCACTGGCACTCTGGCACGTGGACAACGAGCTGGGCTGCCACGTATCCGAGTTCTACGGCGAGGAGGACGCCGCAGCATTCCGCGTGTGGCTGGAGCGCCGTTACGGAAGCATCGAGGCGTTGAACGCCGCCTGGGGCACGGCATTCTGGAGCCAGAACTACGCATCATTCCAGGAGATCCTGCCTCCCGGCATCGCTCCCAGCACACTGAACCCCGGCCAGCAGCTGGACTTCCAGCGGTTTAACTCCTGGGTCCTGATGGACTACTACCGCGGCCTCGTGGCCGTCCTGCGTGAAGTGACCCCCAACGTTCCCTGCACCACCAACCTGATGGCATCGAGTGCCACAAAGGCCATGGACTACTTCGACTGGGCCAGGGACCTGGACGTCATTGCCAACGACCACTACCTGGTGGCCGCGGATCCGGAACGCCACATCGAACTCGCGTTCAGCGCGGACCTCACCCGTGGAATCGCGGGTGGCGAACCGTGGATCCTGATGGAACATTCGACGTCGGCCGTCAACTGGCAGCCGCGCAACCAGCCAAAGCTGCCGGGCGAGATGCTCCGCAATTCCCTCACCCACGTGGGGCGCGGGGCGGACGCCGTGATGTTCTTCCAGTGGCGGCAAAGTTTTGCCGGATCGGAGAAGTTCCACTCCGCCATGGTGCCGCACGGCGGGCGCGACACGCGGGTCTGGCGCGAAGCGGTGGACCTGGGCGCCGCCCTCAAGCTCCTGGAACCGGTCCGGGGATCACGGGTGGAATCCAGGGCGGCCATTGTTTTCGACTACGAGGCCTGGTGGGCCAGCGAAATCGATTCGAAGCCCAGCATCGACGTCCGGTACCTGGACCTGCTGCGCGCCTTCCACCGCTCACTGTACCTGCGGGGCGTCGCCGTTGACATGGTGCACCCCACGGCGCCGCTGGAGGATTACGACCTGGTGCTCGTCTGCACGCTGTACTCAGTGACGGATGAGGCCGCCGCCAATATCGCCGCGGCCGCTGCCTCCGGCGCCACCGTTTTGGTCAGCTACTTCAGCGGGATCGTGGACGAGAAGGACCACGTGCGGCTGGGCGGCTACCCGGGCGCCTTCCGGGACCTGCTGGGCGTGCGGGTGGAGGAGTTCCATCCCCTGCTCGAAGGTTCCCGGCTGAAGCTGAGCGACGGCACCGTAGCGTCCGTGTGGAGCGAGCACGTGCACGCTGTGGACGCCGAAACCGTCCAGACCTTTACCGAATACCCCCTGGAGGGCGTCCCGTCCCTGACCCGGCGGACTGTCGGCAGGGGCACTGCGTGGTACCTGGCCACTTTCCCCGACCCGGACGGCATCGAGGCTGTGGTGGACCGGCTCCTTGCCGATTCCGGCGTTGCACCCGCCGCCGTGGCCGACACCGGCGTGGAGGTGGTGCGGCGCCGCTCTGCCGACGGTGGGAGCTTCCTGTTCGCGATCAACCACACCCGCTCCGGTGCCTCAGTGCAGGCATCGGGGAGGGACCTTCTGACGGGTGATGCATTCTCCGGAATTGTGCCTGCAGGCGGAGTGGCGGTGATCGCCGAGGAGGGCTGAGGCGGGCGGGTCATCCAGCCGGCGTCATCCACGCCTTCAAACAGCTCCGTCCCGGGAGGAACCGGTGGTTCCTGCCGGGACGGAGCTGCCACCCGCCGTCGGACGCTGTGGGCGGAGGAGGCATCCACCCAACTGTCCGGAGCCGTGTTGGCGGTGTGAGGTCTAGCTGCTGATGGCCGACTTCATTTCGTCATGGGCCTTCTTGCCTGCTTCTTCCGGGGACAGCCGTTCGAAGAGGACTTCCGAGGTGTACCGCTTGATGATCTCCTGGATGGAGCCTGCGCCCTTTGGCGGCGGTGCCGGAGCCTCGCCAAGTTCGTCCTTGATCTGGTCGATGAACTTGACCACCTTGACGTCGGCGGGGGTCAGCTTGGATTCGATGGCTGCCCGGACTTCGGAGTTCGGGTAGACACCGCGGTCAGCCAGGAGGGCTTCACCGGCTTTGACGTCGTTCGCGAGGAAGTTGATGAACTTGGCCACTTCCTCAGGGTGCTTGGTGCGTGAGGAGGCTGACCAGAACTGGGATGCCTTGTACCAGAGCCCGGCATCGGCGGCGTCACCGGTCTTGGTGGGGAACCGCAGGATCTTCAGGTCGCCACCGGAGGCCTTTTCCAGTGCGGGCGCCTGGTTGGACCACCAGAAGGCCAGGGCGTTCTTGCCCGTCGCCAGTCCGCTCTGGTCCAGCGGTGCGGCTTCGGCCTCAACCACCTCGGATGCGGTCGGCACTGCCTTCTTCTCGCTCAGCTGCTTCAGGTTGTCCCACCAGGCGGCGATATCGGCCGGCTCAAAGCCCAGCTTCCCGTCCGACGTGTAGAGGGACTTGCCGTCCTGGCGGAGCCAGACACCCAGCGAGGCCTCATCGGTGCCATATGCCGCAGCGCCGTAGGTGCCCTTCGGCGACTTCTCCGTTATTTCCGCGGCGATACGTCCGAAGTCCTCCCAGGTCCAGGTGGAGTCATCCGGCAGCGGGACACCGGCGGCTTCGAAGACAGCCGGGTTGGCCAGGATGGTGGCGGCATTGATACCGGCGGCAATGCCCGTCAGCCCGTCCTCGCTCTTGCCGGCGTTCAGGGCGGCTTCGTCGAGCTTGGACGTGTCAATGTCGTACTTCGACAGGTCAAGGAGGGCGCCGCGGCTCGAGTACTCGGTGATGTACTTCTCGTCCATCTGGATGATGTCCGGGGCGTCATTGGCCGCCACCTGGGTGGCCAGCTTGTCCCAGTAGCCGCTCCAGTCGCCAAACTCCGGCTTGATCTTGATGTTCGGGTTCTCGGCTTCGAACTGCTTGATGGCTTCCTGGGTCAGCTGGGCGCGCTTGTCACCGCCCCACCAGGAAAAGCGCAGTTCAACAGGGCCGTCGGCACTTTGCGCGGTATCTCCGCCGCCGCATGCACTGAGGGCCACGACGACGGCGGCAGCCGCGGCCGCCACGCCCGTCTTGCGGATGCGGCGGGCTGCGCCGGAGGATGAATTTTCTGCCTGCCTCTCAGCAGATGCAGAACGGGGGAAAAACGGCACTTGGTACTCCGATCTTCTTTGATCTTGGTGCTGGGGATGGTGTGGTCTTGGTTTCGCTATGCAGGAATAGGGGGAACGGTATCTTCTGGCGGGAAAACGCTTTCTGAACCTAATGCTATAAGTGTGTGACTTGTAATACAAGACCTTGTGCGGAGAGTTTCAGGATGCCGGAAAGGACAGCCGAACGGCCCGCCGCAGGGACGGGCCGCTCGGGCTTAACGCCGCCCGGTGCAGAACCGCGGTCCTGGGATTCTGCGGCAGCGCGGGGCTACTTGATGCCCGTGGTGGCGATGCCCTTGATAAGGAACCGCTGGCCGAACAGGAACACCAGGAACACCGGCAGGAGGGACACGATGGACATGGCGAACAATGATCCCCAGCTGGTTGCGGACTGGGAGTCCACGAACGCACGCAGGGCCACGGGCACCGTGAACATATCCGGATCGGTGAGGTAGATCAGGGCGCCGAAGAAGTCGTTCCAGGTCCAGATGAAGGTGAAGATGGTGGTGGTGGCCAGGGCCGGCACCATCAGCGGCAGGATGACCCGCAGGAAGATGCGGGGGTGGCCGGCGCCGTCGATCCGGGCGGCTTCATCGAGTTCCCGGGGAATACCTCGAATGAACTGGACCATCAAAAAGACGAAGAACGCGTCCGTGGCGAGCAGCTTGGGCACCAGCAGCGGCCAGAAGGTGTTCACCCAGCCGATCTGCGAGAACAGGATGTACTGCGGAACGATTACCACGTGGAAGGGAAGCATGATGGTCAGCAGCATGATGCCGAAGAACAGCTTCTTCCCCGTGAACTGCAGGCGGGCGAAGGCGTAGGCGGCCATGGAGCAGGAAATCAGGTTGCCCAGGATCGAGCCAATCACCACGATGGCCGAGTTGATCATGTAATGCCCGAACGGGTGCGTCAGGGCGGACCAGCCGTCCGTGTAGTTGCTCATTTCCAGGCTGTTCAGCCACAGGCCGGGCTCCCGGAAGATCATCTCGTTGGGGCGGAGCGAGGAGACCACCATCCAAAGGAGGGGGTAGATCATCAGGCCGCCGGCGAGGATCAGGATGCCGTGCTTCATCAGGGACTTGCCGCGCTGGGCCCGGCTGAAGGCCAGGGTCCCGCGGGACTCGCGGGGCTTGCGGTGGTTCGTAGGCTTACCGGCATTCCCGGACTTCTTGTCCGATGCGGGCAGCGTCTCCAGGTTAGTCGTCATAGAAAACCCAATACTTAGAAGCGATGAAGTTGATGGCGGTGAAGACGCCGATGATGACCAGCAGGAACCATGCCATGGCCGACGCGTAGCCCATATCGAACTGGCCGAAGCCCTTTTGGTAGAGATACAGCGTGAAGAACATCGTGGAGTCCGAAGGACCACCGTTGCCGCCGGAGACGATGAACGCCTGGGTGAACGACTGGAACGAACCGATGATCTGCAGAACCAGGTTGAAGAAGATGATGGGGCTCAGCATGGGCATGGTGATCCGCCAGAACTGCTGGAGCGTGGTGGCGCCATCCACCTTGGCGGCCTCGTAGTACATGTGCGGGATCTGGCGCAGGCCGGCCAGGAAGATGATCATGGGGGCGCCGAACGTCCAGACGTGCAGCAGGATGATCGACCCCAGTGCAGTGCTGGGATCCGAGATCCACCCCGGCCCCTGGATGCCGAACATCGCCAGGACCTGGTTGACCAGGCCGGTGGTGCCGAAGATCTGCTTCCAGAGGATGGCCACGGCCACCGAACCGCCAAGCAGGGACGGCAGGTAGAACACCGAGCGGTAGAACGGCAGTCCGCGCAGGCCCTTATCCAGGACCAGGGCGATCAGCAGAGCGACGGCGAGCTGCAGCGGAACACCGACAAAGACGTAGGTGAACGTCACACCGAGTGAGTTGTGCAGCCGGGCATCGGTCAGCATCCGGGTGAAGTTGTCCAGCCCGGTCCATTCCGGCGGCTGGAGCAGGTTGTAGTCCGTGAAGGACAGATAGAGGGACATCAGCATGGGGCCGATGGTGATGGCTACCAGGCCCACCAGCCACGGCAGCAGGAAGATGTACGCGGCCTTGTTGTCGCGACCGTTCGCCTTCTTCTCCTCGGCGGTGGCTTTGCCCTTCCGCCGGGACAGCGAGCTCAATTCACTGATCGCGCTCACTGCAGGTGCCCCGCCCGGTATGGGCCGGCTGCGGCCGGCCGAATTGCCGGCCGCAGGGCCCTGGGTTTGTGCTTCGCGGCCATATGGTCTCCTTTGGTCATCGTGGCCTCCACGTTCTTGTCATCGCGGTGCGATGGTTGCGGGCACCTGTGGCGCCGGTGGCGAAGGCGAGCCCGCAAGAACTGCGGAACACGCTTGCCGGGCGCCGCCCGAGGTGCTGGTTGAAAGCGGCTCGCTACCAAAGTAAACGGTTTCTTGACTGATGTATAGCCCTTTGCTAATTTTTGAGAAAGCGTTTTCTGTAACCGGCATCACTCAACTCTAGAACAGCAGCTCTGGAACACCAGCAAAGGGGCAGGACCATGAAGTTTCTTCCAAAAAGGTCAGTACTAGGGATGGCGGCGGCCACTGCCAGCTTGGCCTTGGCCCTGACCGGCTGCGGCAGCAACACCCAGGCCGGAAAGGTGGGCACCGAGGAGGACCCGGTAACCATCCGCTTCGCCTGGTGGGGCAACGACTCCCGCGCCAAAACGACGCTCGAGGTCATCCAAGATTTTGAAGCCGCCAATCCCACCATCAAAGTCCAGGGTGAGAACACCGAATTCAGCTCCTACTGGGACAAAATGGCCACCCAGATCGCCGGGGGAACCACTCCTGATGTCTTCGCCATGAGCGGCTCGTACCCCAGCGAGTACGCCTCCCGGGGCGTGCTGCTTGACCTGGACACGGTAAAGGACCAGCTCGACACTTCGAAGTTCGCCGAAGGAACTGTGGATTTGGGCAAGATCGACGGCAAGCAGTACACCATCACCGCCGGCGTGAATGCCATGTCCATGGTGCTGGACCCCACTGTCTTCGAGGCAGCCGGCGTCCCCCTCCCGGATGACGAAACCTGGACCTGGGATGATTACGTCGACATTGCCGCGGAGATCACCGCAAAGTCTCCCGCCGGCACCTTCGGCACCACGCCGATGTCCAACGACTCATTCGTTGCCGTCTGGGCCCGCCAAAACGGCGAGGAGCTCTACACGGAGGACGGAAAGAAGATGGCCATCAGCGAGGACACGCTCACCAAATGGTTCGAGCTCAATAAGAAGCTGATGGACACCGGAGGAGCGCCCTCCGCGTCGCAGACGGTGGAGGACGGCTCGGCCCAGCCCGAGATGACCCTCATGGGCCAGGGCAAGCAGGCCATGAAGATTTCATGGAGCAACCAGATGACCTCATACTCCGGCGCTCCGCTGATGATGGTGAAGCTCCCCGGCGAAAGCAAGCAGCCCGGCACCTGGCTCCGTTCTTCCATGGAGTACGCCATCTCCGCGAAGTCGGCGCAGTCCAAGGAAGCCGCACTCTTCATCAACTACCTGGTCAACAATATGGACGCTGCCAGCAAGATCAAGAGCGACCGCGGCATGCCCGCCAACACCGAACTGAAGGCCGGCATCACTCCCCTGCTGAAGGAAACCCAGCAGAAGGAGGCCACCTACCTGGACCGGATCGCAGAGATGAAGATTGATCCGCCGAAGCCGTTCCCGGCAGGATCCTCCGCCACCATGGAAGTATTGAACCGTTACAACACCGACGTTCTTTTCGGGAAGGTCTCCCCGCGGGATGCCGCCAAAGGCGTCATCAACGAGGTCAACTCAAACCTGGGCTGACCCCCTCCAGGCAGAACCATCCAAAGGAAGGAGGCAGGCCAGTGGACACCGCTGCACGCCCCAGCGCCATCGGCGGGTACGAGGACTGGCCTGCCTACATCCGCGAACAGCCACGCTTCGCCGCTGCGACGCCCGGCCGCCAGGAGCTTGCCGATGCCCTGGGAGTTCCCGGCGCGTCCGGCCCGCCCGGTGTGACGGTGGAGTGGGAGAAAACGTACGACGGCGTCACCACCTCCCAGCTCAGCTGGCAGTTGGGCTTCGGCCCCCGGACCAGGGGCTGGCTGGTGAGGCCTGCCGGCGAAACCGGCGAACTGCCCGGAGTCCTGGCGCTCCACTGCCATGGCGGCAACAAATTCGGCGGCGCGGACCGGCTGGTCGAACTGCCGGACAGCCACCCGTCCGCCGCTGCCGCCCGGGCCGGGCATTATGACGGCCGTGCCCTGGCAACAGAGACCGCCCGGAAGGGGTTCGCCGTCCTGGCCCACGACACGTTCGCCTGGGGCAGCCGGCGCTTCGACCTCGCCACTCCCCCATGGCGGACCGCCGCCGCGCTGGAGGCGCGGCGGGCGCAGTGGCGCCAGGACGGCGTCGTGCCCTCCCAGGCGGATGACTACAACGCCGCCGCAGGGTTCCACGAGGAGACCGTTGCCAAGACCGCCGGGCTGCTGGGCACGAGCCTGGCCGGCATGGTGGCACACGACGACCTCGCTGCGCTGGACATCCTCGCGCACCTTCCCGGCGTGGACCCGGACCGGCTGGGGTGCCTGGGTTTCTCCGGCGGCGGCGGACGGTCCTTGGCCCTCGCCGCACTCAGCCCACAGATCCGGGCGTCGGTGGTGACCTGCATGATGACCACGTTCCAGTCGCTCCTGCCGGCCTACCTGGACGTCCACTCCTGGCTGCTGCAGACACCCGGGCTGTGGAAACTTGGTGACTGGCCCGAACTGACAGCCCGATCGGACGCTTCGTTCCTGGTGCAGTACGCCCTGGCCGATGAACTCTTTCCCAAAGAGGGGATGCGCGAAGCCCACCGGATCCTGGAATCGCTGCACAATACAAGCCAAGGCACCGCATCCCCGTACACGGGCAGCTTCTGGCCCGGCGGCCATGTGTTCACTGCCGCCATGCAGGAAGAAGCCACAGACTTCCTGGCCGCCACCCTCGCCCTCAAGACATACGCCTAATCCCTCAACACCCCAGCCTGCAAGGATCCTTGATGACTCAACACTCCGCCACTGCCGAACAAGGCCACAGCATTCCGGGTGCCGCGCCTGTTCCGGCTGCCGTTCCGCGCATCGCCCTGGTGGGCGTCCACGGCTTTGGCGAGCGGCACCTGGCCAACCTCGCCCGGCTGGAAGAAGCCGGCGTCCTGGAACTTGTGGCGGTGGCTGATCCCAACCCTCCGGCACCGGGCCAGCTCAAGGACTCGGTAGCCGTCTTTCCCGACCTGGACAGGCTGCTCGCCGCACAGTCGGCTGCCAACGCGCCTGCCGACGTCGTCATCCTTGCCACGCCCATCCAGACGCACGCGCCGCTGGCACTTGCCGCCCTCCACACAGGCATGGACGTTTACGTGGAAAAGCCGCCGGTGTCCTCGCTGGCCCAGTTCCAAGAGGTACTCGCCGCCGCGGATGCCGCAGGACGGCTGGTCCAGGTCGGTTTCCAGAGCCTTGGCTCGCAGGCCCTGCCTGCCATCCGCCGCCTGGTGGAGTCAGGCGGCATCGGAAACGTCCTGGGCTTCAGCGCCAAGGGCCGGTGGGTCCGGACCAAGGCATACTTCAAGCGCTCCCGCTGGGCAGGAAAGCGGAGCCTGGACGGCACCGACGTGGTGGACGGCGTGGCCACCAACGCACTCGCCCATGCCGTAGCCACGGCACTGCACCTGGCCGGGGCACACACGGTGGCCGATGTCGCTGTCGTGGAAACAGACCTGTACCGGGCCCACGACACCGAAAGCGATGACACCTCGGTGATCCGCGTCCGCACCGCGCAGGGAACCACCCTCCTCTGCGGCCTGACCCTCTGCGCACCGGAACAGCAGGATCCTTCGGTGACCGTGCACGGAACCCTGGGCGAGGTGACCCTGTTCTACACGCGGGACGAGGTGGTCATCACCACCCCCGACGGCGAGCGTCGGGAGGCCTACGGCCGCACGGACCTGCTGGAAAACCTCCTCGAGGCCCGGTCCACGGGCGCACCGCTGCTCTGTTCGCTGCCGGATACCGGCGCGTTCACCACTGTGCTGGAAGCCATCCGTACCTCCCCCGCGCCGCAGGCCATCGGGCAGGAACACATCACGTGGGAGGGTGCGGGCGAGGACGCGCACCCCGTGGTGCACGGCATCGCGGACCTTATCGAGCGTGCATCCAAGGCGCAGGCCACGTTTGCCGAGCTCGGCGTCCCCTGGGCCCGCCGGCTTCCGCCGGTCCGGTCGCTGACCGTTGACGGCACGGCGGTAGCGGATTACCAGGACGGCAGCCACATCCGTGCGGTGTCCTCCCCCCGCCCCTACCTGCACCCGGTCCGCACGCTCGGTGGCACCGTGGTGACGGACCACCAGCCGTTGGACCACGTGTGGCACCTGGGCGTCGGCGTGGCGCTGCAGGATGTGGAAGGCGTCAACTTCTGGGGCGGCCGCACCTACACCCGGGAGGCCGGCCAGTACATCTGGCGGCCGGACCACGGCAGCATCGCCGTTACCGAGACGCCGGTTGGAGAAACCGCGGCCACTCCCGGCAGCCCGGGCAGGCTGCGGGAGCGCCTCAGCTGGAACGGCCCGGACGGCGCCCCTGTCCTGGCCGAGGACCGCACGTGGACCTGGGCCGGCGTCGGCCCCTCCGTCTGGAGCCTGTCCCTCGAGTTCGCCTTGTCCCCCGCCGTGAGCAAACCGGTCAGCCTGGGCAGCCCCGGATCCAACGGCCGCCACGAGGGCGGCTACGGCGGCTTCTTCTGGCGACTGCCGGAATGCAAGGACGCCACCGTATGGACGCCCGCCGGCAGCGGGGAAGCCGGAGTGCATGGCAGCGTGACCCGCTGGCTCGCCTGGGCAGGAAAGTTCGACGGCGGAAAGGACGCCACCCTGGTTTTCGTGGCGCCGCGCGACGCCACGGACCCATGGTTCGTCCGCGTGGACGGCTATCCGGGCGTGGGCCAGTCACTCGCCTGGGATGCACCTGTCATCGCTGAACCCGGCAAGCCGGTGCACCGGAAAGTCACCGTCTTTGTGGCCGACGGCATCCTGGCCACATCCGATATCAACGCTTTGATCAACCAGGGGGACCCCGCATGACCCAGACAACCGCCGCAGCCGCCCCGCCGGCAGTCCCGGCATCCGCCACCGGCCAGGCCGGTTTAACGGCCACCTGCGACGCCCGGGTTGCGCCCGCTTCCGCTGCAGACCGGGAGGTCAAGCGCCGCCGGGTGCTGGACATCCTGGATGCCGCCGGGCGGGATTCGCTGCTGCTGACCACGCACACGGCGCTGACCTGGTACCTGGACGGCAGCCGCGTCCACATCAGCCTGGCCGGCGACCCCATCGCCGCCGTGCTGGTGGACCGGACGGGCGACCACCTGGTGACCTTCAACAACGAGGCCGGGCGCATTGCGGCCGAGGAGCTCCCGGCGGGCGTCACCCTGCACACCGTCCCCTGGTACGGGAACCTGCACGAGGCTGCCGCCGCCGTCGGAACGTCCGCCGCAGCCGGGCAGCAGCCGCTGGCCGAGGCTGAGGTCGCGGCCCAACTGCGGGCCGCCCGCCAGCAGCTGCTGCCGGGCGAAAGTGCCCGTTACGCCCGGCTCAGCGGTGAGCTGGCGGCGATCATGACCGACGTGCTGTCCGCAGCCCGGCCGGACACCACCGAATTCGGACTGGTCTCAAAACTGGCGGAACGTGTGGTGGCCGCGGGGGCCGAGCCGCTGGTCCTGCTGTGCAACGGCAGTTCCCGGAGCGATTTCCGGCACCCGCTGGCCACCCACTCCCCCCTCGGCCGGCGGGCCATGGCCGTGGTCTGCGCCCGCCGCGACGGGCTGGTAGCCAACATAACCCGCTGGGTGCGGTTCGACGCCGGCACCGCCGAGGAGCGCGACGCCGAGTCCCGGATCGCCGCGGTGGAGGCGGATATCTTCGATGCCACGGTCCCCGGCGCGCGGCTGGACCGGATCTTCACAGAAATCAAGGCCGCCTACACACGCCACGGCTTCGGCACTGACCAGTGGGAACAGCACCACCAGGGCGGACCGGCCGGCTACGCCGGCCGTGACCCCCGCGTCACGTCGTCCGCCACCGACACCGTGGTGCTGGCCCAGACCTTCACCTGGAACCCCTCCGGCCCCAGGGTGAAGATCGAGGACACCGTGCAGCTCACCGAATCCGGGCTGCAGGTCCTGACGGTGGATCCCCGCTGGCCGACGGCCGCCGTGAACGGGCTGCAGCGCCCCGTGACGCTCCAGCTCTAAGCCTGACGACAAATGACCCCGCGGCCGTTGGTCCCGGGGTCATTTGCCTGCCGGTGACTCTCTCCATCGACGCGCAAATTCAGTGTCGACCCGCGTGTACCCTGGCGCACCCCATATTTGGGCACGGCAGGGAATCTCCGCGTCAGAGGAAATTTTCCGCGTCGGCAAGAGCCCGGCATCCCTACAACGCGCGCTCAGTTATGGCGGTCTTTTCTGTGACGCGAGCTCACTGATGGCGGCTCTCCCCGGACGCTCTCCCACATCCTGCATAGAACCCCAAAACGCTCCCGCAGTTGGGGCCGGAACTCCGGCCGCAACTGCGGGAGCGTTTGTGGTCATCCCACATCAAGTGAGAGAGCCTCTTATGGAAGCACCAGTTCCCCGTCCACCCGGCGCGGGATGCGCAGCGGGTTGTCCTCGTGCAGGGCGGGGTGCAGCACGGATTCCGGGGCGTCCTGGTAGGCGACCGGGCGCTGGAACCGGCGGACCGCCGTCGCACCCACCGAGGTGAACAGCGACGTGGTGGCCGGGTACGGCCCGCCGTGCTGTTGGGCCCAGTTCACTGCTACGCCGGTGGGCCAGCCGTCGAACAGGACGCGGCCTGCCAGGTTGGACAGCTGCTCCGCCAGCGCGTCGATGTCGTCGCCGGGCTGGGCGTGCAGAGTGGCAGTGAGGCTGCCGGGCACCTTGGCCAGCACCGCGGACAGCTCGGCCGGGTCCCTGTATTCAATCAACATGGTGGTGGGGCCGAAGCACTCCTCCAGCAGTTGTTCAGGCCGTTCCAGCACTGCGGCCGCGGAAGTGGAGAAAACCACTGGCGCTGCACCGTTGGCGGCGGCGTCCTGGTCCACGCTGCCACTGACCACCTCAACCCCGGGCACGGACGCGAAGCTGCGCAGTCCGTCGGGGTAGGCCTCGGCGATCCTGCTGGTCAGCATGCCGGCTGCGGGCTTGTCCTTGCTGGCCTCCGCCACTTCCCGGGCAAAGGTTGATCCTGCCGGGATGAAGACCAGGCCGGGCTTGGTGCAGAACTGGCCGGCGCCAAGGGTGAAGGAAGCGGCCAGTCCGGCGGCGAGCCGGCCGCTGCGTTCGGCCAGTGCTGCCGGCGTGATCACCACCGGATTGAGACTCCCCAACTCTCCGTAGAACGGAATCGGATCCGGGCGTGAGGTGGCGAGGTCGAACAGCGCGCGCCCGCCGGGGATGGACCCGGTGAAGCCCACTGCCTTGATGGCTGGGTCCTGGACCAGTGCGGTGCCCACTTCCCGGCCGCTGACCAGCGCGAACAGGCCCGCGGGTGCACCCGCGGCATGGAGCGCCTCCGCCACGATCTCCGCCGTTCGCTCCGACAGCCGCAGGTGGCCGGAGTGGGCCTTGACGATGACGGAGCAGCCCACTGCCAGGGCGGAGGCGGTGTCGCCGCCGGCCACCGAGAAGGCGAAGGGGAAGTTGGAGGCCGAGAAGACGGCCACCGGCCCGATGGGGCGCAGGATGCGGCGGAGGTCCGGCCTTGGTGGGGTGGCGGCCGGGTCGGCGTGGTCGATGACGGCCTCCAGGTAGGAGCCCTCCGTGATGACTCGGGCGAAGAGCCGCAGCTGCCCGGTGGTCCGGGCGACCTCGCCGGTCAGGCGGGCGCTGCCCAGGCTGGTCTCCCCGTCAGCGATCTCCACCAGTTCGGCGGCGTTGGCGTCGAGCGCATCAGCGACGGCGGTGAGCCAGCTTGCCCGTTCGGCATCGGAGGCCGCGGCGGAGATTTTGGCTGCAGCTGTGGCAGCGGTTGTGACTTCGGACAGGGAAAGCGTTGCAGTTGTCACGTCGGATACCTGTTCGTTGTATGTGCGTTCATGGTTACAGCCCTTCCCGGAAGCGAAAGCCGAGCCCCGGCTGGCCGGTCAGCGCCACCCGGCTGTCGCTGAAGCGCACCGGCGACGGCCCGTCCAGGATGCCCAGTTGCTCGAATGATGCTTCCTCCACGTCCTCCACCAGGGTGGGTTCGGCAAGGGTGAGCGCCAACTGCCCGGAGAGCTCGGGAAGCAGGTGGGGCATCACCCGGATGCTGTTGGTCCGGGCCAGCTCAACAATCCGGCGGAACGGGGTGATCCCGCCAACCCGGATGATGTTGGGCTGGATGATGTCCACCGCTTCCGCCTCTATGAAATCGCGGAAGCGGTAGATGGTGTGCAGGTTTTCGCCGAGGGCAATCGGAACCGGGGAATGCTTCCGGAGCCGGCGGTAGGCCCACAGGTCGTCGGCGCGGATGGGCTCCTCCAGCCATTCGAGGCCGAATTCGGACAGGACATCCAGGGCCCGGAAGGTGGTGGGCAGGTCCCAGCGCTGGTTCGCGTCGATCATGAGTTTGCGGTGCGGGCCCAGGACGGAGCGGACAGCCTGCACCCGCTCGTAGTCTTCCCGGAGGTCCGGCTTGCCCACCTTGATCTTGACTGCCTGGTGCCCGGCCGCCACCCACCGTTCGGCCTGCGAAACCAGCTCGTCCAGGGTGTAGTGCAAATTCACCCCGGACCCGTAGACCTCGGCGGATTCCTGCCGCCGGCCAATCAGGCCGGTGACGGTGGTTCCCGCTTGTCGGGCTTGCAGGTCCCACAGGGCCAGGTCCACGCCGGACATGGCAATGGTGGTGAGCCCTCCCCCGCCCGCTTCATGCAGGCGCTTCCAGAGTGCATCCCACACGGCCTCGGGCTGCGCGGGCAGCCCGGTGACGAATGGGGCGATGTCGTAGTCCAGCAACGCCTTGACCGCCTGCGGGCCAATGGTGGGCGTCCAGGAGAAACCATGCCCCGCACCGCCGTCGTCCGTCTGGATCTCGGTGACGATCACGTGGTTTTCCGGCGCCTCGGCGCCCCAGTGCCGCCGCAGGGGCACCGTGAGGAGCCTGCTGCTGAGCCCGGTGATCCGGGGAACGGTACGGACGGCCTCCGTTGCGGGGGCGCTCATCAGCGTCCGGCCAGCTCGTAGCCCCTGGCAAGGATGGCCTTGAGCTCCAGTTCCTGGTCCTCGGTTGGGTCCACCAGCGGCGGGCGCACGGACCCGACAGGAAGCCCACCCAGCCGCAGCCCGGCCTTGATGAGTGACACACCGAAGCCGGGGGTCTGGTCGCGGAGGCGGACCAGGGGCGCATAGAAGCCCTCGAGCAGGGCGTTGCGGCGTTCTTCCTCCCCGGAAACATAGGCGTCGTAGTAGGCCTTGGCGATTTCCGGTGCCATGGCGAACGCCGCGGAGGAGTACAGCGGGATGCCTAGGCCGCGGTAGGCACCCTGGGTCAGTTCGGCGGTGAGCAGGCCGTTGAAGAAGGCGAAGTCGTCCCGGCCGGCCGCGTTGACGGCGGAGACAATCTCCTGCGCCAGGCCAACGTCGCCCAGGCCGTCCTTGAAGCCGATGACCTTGGGGTTGGATGCCAGCCGTGCCATGGAGGCCGCCGTGAACTTGGCGTTGCCGCGGTGGTAGACGATGACGGGCAGGCTGCTGGCCGCAGCCACGGCTTCGATGTAGGCAACGAGCCCGTCTGTGGGGCCGGTCACCAGGTAGGGCGGCAGCACCAGGAGGGCATCGGCCCCAGCTTCCTCGGCCGCGCGGGCGGCGGCGAGTGCGTGGCCCAGCGGTCCGCCGGCTCCGGCGACAACCGGAACCTGTCCGGCCACGATCTCGACGGCGGCCGCCACCACGGTGCGGACCTCGTCAATGCTGAGGGCATGGAATTCCCCGGTGCCGCAGGCGGGGAACACGCCGCCGGGGCCGTAGGGCAGCCGGGAGCTGATGTGCTCCTTGAGCAGTTCCGTGTCCACGGCGCCTTCGGGCGTAAAGGGGGTGACAGGGAAGAAGAGTACGCCGTCGAATTTCATGATGTCTCCTTGGCTCCGGTGCCGGCAGTCACCAGCGCGGAGGTCTCGTCGTTGAGGGTGGGATGGGACTTGAGCTCTGAACGCCAGCTCCGCTTGGGCTGCCAGCCCAGGAGTGCCTGGGCTTTGGCGATGGAGAAGGCGGGGCTGGTGCCGGTGAGGCCTGCGCTGAGCGCCTGGCTGCCGGGCAGGAAGCGGGGCATGAGGTCCACCAGGGGCGCCGTTGCCAGTGCGTCCGCCGCCCCCACGAAGAAGGTTTCCCCGTTCGGAATGGACTCCATCTTCTGCAGCAGCAGGTCAAGGAAGTCGGCCACGTCACGGGCATCCACGTAGTTGAACAGGGCCGGGGCGGACAGGGCCGGATCTGCCAGCCGCTCGGCGACCGTGTGGCCCTGCTGCGTAGGTGCTCCGTCCCATTCCTCGGGCGAAATCACATAGCAGGGGCGGAAAGCCGCGTAGCGGATCTTCTCCCCCTGGGCCGCGGCGAACATCTGCACCGTCTGTTCCGCGATCAGCTTGGACAGCGCGTAGGCGTTCCACGGTTTTGCCGGTGTCCGCTCGTCGAGCGGGAACGACGGCGGCAGCCAGCCGGCCGGTGAGCCGTAGCCCAGGACAGTGGGGCTGCTGGCGGTGACGATTTTCGGCACCCCAACTTCCGTGGCCGCGCTGATGACGGCGAAGGCGAGCCGGGTGTTCGTGCTGAAGATGGCGTCCTCCGGCGCGCTGAAAGGTACAGCGATGGCTGCCAGGTGGATGACGGCGTCGGGCTTTGCTTCCCGAAGCAGGCGCTGGGCCTCACCGGGTGCCAGGAGGTCCGCGGTTTCCTGGACGGCGCCGGCAGGCAACTGTCCGGCGGGCACCGCGTCGCGGTCCACCGAAATGACGTGGTGGCCGGCTTCGGAGAGCCCGGCCACCACGCTGCGTCCCAGCCGGCCGGCGCCGCCGGTGACAAAGATCCTGCTCATGGTTGTTTCCTAACGTTCAGGGCAGGGGCTAGGCGCCGCGGCGGAGGTCGACGCCGAGGTCCAGGTCCTCGATGCGTACGGGCAGGGATGACTCAAGGGACCGGTTGCCGGCGATGCCCACCGATACGGAGCGCAGTCCGTCCAGGTAGCCCGACGGACGGCCCAGCGGGTCCTCGCCCGGGCCGTTGAAGAGGTCCGAGAGCAGAAGTTCGTCACCGCCGCCGTGGCCGCCTTCGCCGTTGACGATCGGCACCTCGTAGGCTGCCTCCCAGTGGCGCTGGACCACCAGGCGTTCGCCGTTCCGGCGGATGGCGTCGTCTTCCTCGATGGGGGTTGCGCTGGGGTCCACCACCGTCTTCTTGTCGGTGCTGGACGTGACGGCGGCACGTTCCACCACTTCCAGTTCGGCCCGTCCCTCGGTGCCGTTGACTGCCACCCGGTAGCCCTCCCAGGGGCTGTGGGCATTCAGTGAGTAGCTCAGGCGCGGGCCGCCCTGGTACTCCACCACCAGGGCGAGGTTGTCCTCGATGGTGATGCCGCCGGTGAAGACGTCCTGGTCGCGGCGGTAGCCGTCGTAGTGCTCGTTGTCCAGGAAGAGGGCCTTCAGCCGCTCGTCCTCACGCAGGTCAAGCGTGAACGGATCCTTCTCGGTGGCGGCCGGCGCATCGGCGTCGGGGGTGCCGCGTTCCGGGCGGGGGCCCAGGCCGCGCTCCGCCGCGTTCTTGTCGCCATAAAACTTCAGTCCGCCCGAGGCGAAGACACGCTCGGGAACGTCGTCAATCCACCAGTTAACAAGGTCGAAGTGGTGCGAGGCCTTGTGGATCAGCAGGCCGCCGGAGTTCTTCTTCTCCCGGTGCCAGCGGCGGAAGTAGTCGGCGCCGTGGACGGTGTCCAGGACCCAGCTGAAGTCGATGGAGGTGACCTTGCCGATCACGCCGCTCTGGATGATCTCCTTGAGGGCGCTGTTGCGCGGCGAATAGCGGTAGTTGAACGTGACCACCACGTTGCGGCCGGTCTCCTGCACTGCTTTGGTGATGCGGCGGCAGCCCTCGGCGTCAATGGTGAGCGGCTTTTCCACCACCACGTCCGCGCCTGCCCGGAGTGCTTCCACAATGTAGTCGGCGTGGGTGTAGTCCGGCGTGGTCACCACCACGCGGTCGATCTTGTTGGCCTGGATGAACGCGGTGAGCTCCGCGGGATCAAAGGAGGCAACCGTGCCCGGCGCACCCAGTTCCTGGATCAGCTGCTGGTAGAACTCCACCCGGCCGGGGTTGACGTCGGAGAAGGCCACCAGCTCCGCCGTCGAGGCGTAGTTGCCGAAGATTGCGCGGATGTACATTTCCGAACGCCCACCAGTGCCGATCAGGGCGATGCGGGCCCTGCCGCCGTTCCCCGGAGCGGCGGATGCTGCGGTGGCGGTGCCGGCCGCAGCGCCGGCATTGGAGACCGTGGCTGCTGAACTCGGCTCGGCTGTGTTGACCATGTGGGTCCCTTTCAAGGCTCAAGATGCGGCCGTTTTCAGCGGCCGTTCCGGGGAGGTGGCCGGCAGACTGCTGCACCGGCCGAGAAAGCGTTTTCTCGATTCGCTATATGATTTGTATCAACAGCAGCGGCGATCCGTCAACCATTCCGGCCGTTGAAAGAAAGCGTTTTCTACCCCCTTTGCTAAGCGGCACCAGCGGCTGCCGGGAAAAACGCTGGGAAAACATGGGAAAAGGATAGAAATCGTTTTCCCGCTGCGTTATATGCTGTCACTCAGGACACCGCCACCAGACGGCCGGGCACTGCGGCCATCCGCCGCAGAACGGCCTAAGGCCAACAGGCCTGTGGCGCTAAGGAAGGGTCGCTATGGTCAGGAAGTCTGCATCCGGCAGGATCGGCATCGCGGATGTCGCCGCGAAGGCGGGGGTTTCGCATGCCACGGTGTCCCGTGTCATGAACGGCAACTTCACGGTGGACCCGGATATCGCCGCCCGCGTCAGGGCGGCTGCGGCAGAGCTGAAGTACCAGCCTAACCCGGTCGGCCGAAGCCTTGCCCTGGGCAAGACGGACACCATCGGGATCGTGGTGCCGGACCTCGCCAACCCCACCTTCCAGGCCATCCTGCGGGGACTCAGCCGTGCCGCCGCCCAGGACGGCTACCGCGTCCTCATCGCCGATTCCTTCGAGGTCTCAAGCGAGGAGGCCATCCTGGCAGGCGAGGCCCGCCGTCGTTGTGACGGCCTGGTCCTCTGCGCACCCCGTATGACGGACGCCGAGCTGGAGGAGATCGCACCGTCTCTGCATCCCCTGGTCCTGATCAACCGCACCACCTCAACAGCGGGGGTTCCCAGCCTGGTGGTCGACTACGGCCAGGGCGTGCAGGACATCGCCGAACACCTGGTGGAACTGGGACACAGCCGCCTGGCGTTCCTCGCCGGGCCGCCCCGGAGTGCATCGAACGGGCTACGACTCCAGGGCCTGGAGTCCTTCAAGGCCGCCCACCCGGACGTGGAGGTCATCATGCTCGAGGGCGGCTCGGACTTCGATACGGGACACGGGGCCGTGGACGCCGTCCTGGACAGCGGCGCCACCGGAATCCTGGCCTTCAACGACCTCGTAGCCATGGGTCTGATGAGCGGCCTGCATGAACGCGGGCTGGACGTTCCGAACGATATCTCAGTCACCGGCTTCGACGATATCCCCTTCGCCAAATACACGACGCCGGCCCTCACCACCGCCGCGGTCCCCATCACCGAACTGGGCGAACAGGCTTGGCAGCAGCTGCGCGCGCTCATCCGCAAGGAGCAGAGCGACACCCCGGGCAGCCGGTACCAGCCCCGGCTGGAAGTGCGCGCCAGCACCGGCCCGGCCAAGGCCGCCCGCAGCACGGTCCACGGCTAAGCGCCCCTACGGGCGCAGCCCGGCTTCCTTGTAGTACCCCTCAATATGCGCGGCCACCAGCTTGGCCGCCAGCGCGCCGTCGTTGTTCCGGATCGCTGCCAGGATGCCGTGGTGCTCGTCCCGAAGCCGGGACACCGTGGTGGCCCAGTCCGGGAGGTTGGAGGTCAGCTCCGCCGCGTACCCCTGGATGGACTCCCGGAGCGAGCCCATCATGGCGCTGACCACGGCGTTGCCCGCGGCATCCGCCAGGGCAAGGTGGAACCGCACGTCCAGGGCCAGGAACTCCGCAACCGGAAGGTCTTCTGCCGCCATGCCCTCTAGCAGCGCGGCGGCCTCGTCCAGCTCCGGGGCGTCGGGGCCCGCCTTCGCCACCGCCCAGGACTCCAGCAGCACGCGGGTCTCCACGATGTCCGCCACCGGCAGGTGCTGGGTGGCCACGTGCAGCCGCAGGGCGGAACCGAGTGCCGCCGTCGGATCTGAAATGACCACCGTCCCCGCCTCCGGTCCGGATCCCACGCCTGCCCGCAGCACTCCCAAAGCTTCCAGGATCCTGATGGCCTCCCGGACGGACGTCCGGGAGACCTGCAGCTGTTCGGCAAGGCTGCGCTCCGCCGGCAGGCGGCCGCCCACGGCTAGCCGGCCCGCGGACAGCTCATTCTCGATCCAGGACAGGACAAGCTGGTGGGTACGCATGCACCAATGGTAGTTGATGTGGTTGGACCACATGGCCTACAGTGTGGTTAGACCACAGAAGGTTCCGGAACCGGACCTGCCGGCCCAACAGAGGACGCCATGACCCACACCATCCAGCCCAACAATCCGGAGACAACCCCCGCCCCGGATGCCACGGACATTCCCGCCGCACCGGCACAGACTCCCCCGGCGCCGTCGTCCGCGGTTCCCGCTGCCCTGAAGCGCCGCATCCCCAAGTACGCGGACCTCGCGCCCCTTATGCAGTTCAAGAAGCCGGAGTTCAGCAGGGAAGCCCGCCTCAAGCGCACCAGCACCATCTGGGAACTCCGGGACATCGCCAAGCGCCGCACGCCGCAGGCACCGTTCGACTACACGGACGGCGCGGCCGAAGAAGAGATCACGTTGCGCCGCGCCCGCCAGGCGTTCCTGGACATCGAGTTCCGCCCCGGCATCCTCCGCAACGTCTCCACCATCGACCTCAGCACCGAGATCCTGGGCAAGCCGTCGCGGCTGCCCGTAGGCATCGCTCCCACCGGCTTCACCCGGATGATGCAGTCCGAGGGCGAATACGCCGGTTGCCAGGCAGCCGAAGCGGCGGGCATCCCCTACACCCTCTCCACGATGGGCACGGCCTCCATCGAGGACGTGGCAGCAGCCGCCCCGAACGGCCGCAACTGGTTCCAGCTGTACCTGTGGACGGACCGTGACCGCTCGCTGGAACTGATCGAACGCGCTGCCAAGGCCGGCAACGACACCCTCATGGTCACCGTCGACACCGCCGTGGCCGGCGCCCGCCTCCGCGACGTCCGCAACGGCATGACCATCCCGCCGGCGCTGACCCTCAAGACCGTCCTGGACGCGTCCTACCGGCCGGCCTGGTGGTTCAACTTCCTGACCCACGAGCCGCTGACCTTCGCCTCGCTGTCCCGCTACACCGGCACGGTGGCGGACCTGATCAACTCGATGTTCGATCCCACCCTGACGTTCGAGGACCTCGACTGGCTGCGTGAAACCTGGAAGGGCAAGCTGGTGGTCAAGGGCATCCAGACCGTTGAGGACGCCCGGCGGGTGGTGGACCACGGCGCGGACGGGGTCGTACTGTCCAACCACGGCGGCCGCCAGCTGGACCGCGCGCCCATCCCGTTCCACCTGCTCCCGGAGGTCAAGCAGGCCTTCGCGGCGGACAACACGGACGCGGCCATCATGCTGGACACCGGCATCATGAGCGGCGCGGACATCGTTGCCTCGCTGGCCCTTGGCGCCGACTTCACCCTGATCGGCCGCGCCTACCTCTACGGCCTGATGGCCGGTGGCCGCGCCGGGGTGGACCGCACCTTGCAGATCCTTGAGAAGGACATGGGCCGCACCATGGCGCTGCTGGGTGTCAGCCGGATCTCCGAGCTCACGCCGGACCACGTCCGGCTGCTGGGGAAGTAGGCTGCTACTTCTTGCGCCCGAACTTCGGGAGGTTTGCCAGCAGGTCGGCCGCGCGGGTGGCCGCACGGCCAACGGTGCGTCCGATCTGCTGGGGAACGCTGTCATCACTGAGCGGGGCGGTGGTGCCGCCAGGGATGACGACGGCGGGACTCAGTTCCACGCCGTCGGGCGCCAGCACGCCTTCGGAGACGGCGCCCGCGGCTAGGGCTTCGGGCGTCTCCCCGCCGGCGGCTGCTGTTTCGCGCGCTGCCGCGGTCTGCTGTGCGGCCTTTCCGGGTGCGCCGGCTGCCGCGGGAGACCCGACGTCGAACGTCTCAAGCCAGCTGGCGATGCCCTCAAGGGGCTTGCGGTTCAGCGCGTAGTAGCGCTTTTGGCCTTGCGCCCGCATGCTGACCAGCTGGGCCTCGCGCAGTACCTTCAGGTGCTTGGAAATGGTGGGCTGGCTCGCGGCCAGTTCCTCCACCAGTTCCCCCACGGCTTTGTCTCCGGAACGAAGGGACACCAGGATGTCCCGCCGGGTCGATTCCGCAATGACGGCAAAAACGTCGTCTGTCACCATGCCTCCCACCCTAGCGACATATACGCCGAAAGGCATCAACTATTTCGGCCCCCGGAGCCGCCCCTTGCCCGCTGCCCCGGCCGGTGCTAGAACACAGCCTGGACACCCTGCGGCGGGAGTGGTGTTCCAAACCGAGAAGACCGACGCCTGGCGCCGTCCTAGTCGAACCAGGGATCCAGCCCATGCAGCGGGAACACCGCCTTGCGGGTGGCCATGACGGTGCGGTCCACGGCATCGTTGGGGTCGAAACCCACCTCCCAGGACCGCCACCAGAGCTCCACGTCATCGCCCATCAGCCCGGGAGCAGCGGCCCCGAACTTGTCCTCCACGTAGTCCCGCCAGTCCTGGGGCACGGCCGCGCGCAGTGGGACGGGCCGCCCGGCGGCGATGGCCACCAGGTGGCTCCACGCCCGGGGAACCACGTCCAGGACGTTGTACCCGCCGCCGCCGGTGGCAATCCAGCGGCCGCCGCAGTGGTGTTCGGCGAGCTGCCCGACGGCGCTGGCCGCCTCCCGTTGGCCGTCCACGCTGAGATTGAGGTGCGTGAGCGGATCCGTCCGGTGGGAGTCGCAGCCGTGCTGGCTCACGATCACTTCCGGCCCGAAGGCGGCCACGAGCTGCGGCACCACCGCGTAGAAGGCCCGGAGCCACCCGGCGTCGCCGGTTCCCGCGGGCAACGAAAGGTTCACGGCCGTTCCCTCCGCCTGTGGACCGCCGATTTCGTTGGCGAATCCGGTCCCGGGAAACAGGGTAAGGCCGGACTCATGCAGTGAAATCGTCAGCACCCGGGGATCGCTCCAGAAGATGCTTTCCGTCCCGTCACCATGGTGGGCATCGACGTCGATATACACCACCTTGCCGATGCCGCCGTCGAGCAACCTCTGCACGGCGAGCGCGGCGTCGTTGTAGATGCAGAAGCCGCTGGCACGGTCACGGGCGGCATGATGCATGCCCCCGCCGAAGTTGACGGCATGCAGGGCCGAGCCGTCCAGGATTTGCGCGGCGCACAGCAGGGAGCCGCCAGCCAGCCGTGCGGCCGCCTCATGCATGCCCGCGAACGCTGGATCATCCTCGGTGCCCAGGCCGCGGGACTCGTCCGGCTCCCTAGGGTTCTCGCTGACCCGCCGCACGGCCGCCACGAACTCGGGCGAGTGCACCAGTTCGAGCTCGGCGTCGCTGGCCACCTCCGGAGGTTCCACGGAAACATGGTCCAGGTCGAACAGCCCCAGGCTCTGCGCCAGGCGGGCGGTGAGATCCATCCGCTCCGGCGCCATCGGGTGGCCCGGGCCAAAGTTGTAGGCGGTCATGTCAGGACCCCACGCCACCACCGTTGGCGGCGCGGGCTTGCTGAGACCGGGCAGGTATGTCATCAATCACAGGCTACCCGAGCACCGGCCCCGCCCGGCCCGGCCATTACGCGGGCATTAGTGGTTTACTACAGAGGGAATCAGATTCAACCGAGGAAAAGCCACACATGACGCAAAGCCAGTCGAGGCCACGGAATCCGGCCAGCTGGCATCCCGCAGCACAGGAGCGGGAAGGCCTCTGGATACTGACGCGGCTGCGCGACTTCATCGACGATATCGCCAACACCTCCCCCGCCCGGCTTGCCCTGACCGTGTTTGCCGCCGTCTGCCTTCTATTTACGTTCCTGCTCTCGCTGCCGGCCGCGGCGGCGGATGGGCAGTCCACTCCCCTGCATCAGGCCATGTTCACTGCGGTATCCGCTGTCTGCGTTACCGGCTTGACGGTGGTCACAACTGCCGTCCATTGGTCCTTTTTCGGCCAGCTGGTGATTCTGATCGGCGTGTTCATCGGCGGCCTGGGCACGCTGACGCTTGCGTCACTCCTCGCACTGATGGTGAGCAAGAGGCTCGGGGTCCGCGGCAAGATCATCGCGGCGGAATCGATGAATAACGCCGGACGCCTTGGTGAAGTGGGCGCCCTGTTGCGGATTGTCATCACCACGTCTGTGGTGATCGAAGCCGCCCTTGCCCTGGTCCTGATCCCCCGGTTCCTCGTCCTGGGCGAGAGTTTCTGGGGTGCGGTCTGGCATGGGTTCTTCTATGCCATCTCCTCGTTCAACAACGCAGGATTCACGGCCCATGCAGACGGCATCGTTCCCTTCGCCAGTGACTTGTGGATACTTGTTCCGATCATGGCTGGTGTATTTTTCGGCAGCCTCGGATTTCCGGTGGTTATGGTTCTGCTGCAGAACGGCCTGAACTGGAAAAAATGGAATCTGCACACCAAGCTGACCATTGAGGTTTCACTCATCCTCTTCGCAGCAGGAAGCATCCTTTGGGCGTTGATGGAGTGGGACAATGCCCGGACCATTGGCTTGCTCAGTTTCAGTGACAAGATCCTGAATTCCGTCTTCGCGTCAGTCCAGATCCGTTCCGGCGGCTTCAACCTGGTGGACCAGAACCAGCTGGAGTCCACCACCATGCTGCTGACCGACGCTCTGATGTTCGCCGGCGGAGGATCGGCATCCACGGCGGGCGGCATCAAGGTGACCACGATTGCCGTCATGTTCCTGGCCATTGCGGCCGAAGCCCGGGGCGACGCCGACGTGAAGGTCCACGGACGCACCATCCCGGAGGGTGCCATGCGGGTGGCCATTTCCGTTATCGTTGCGGGGGCAACCCTGGTTTCCGTTGGATCGTTCCTGCTGTTGTCAATCAGCGGTGAATCTTTGGACCGCGTCCTCTTTGAAGCCATCTCCGCTTTTGCCACCTGTGGCCTGAGCACGAACCTGAGCGCTGAGGTACCACCTGCCGGTGCTTACGTGCTGACAGCATTGATGTTTATGGGACGTGTGGGAACCGTGACCCTCGCCGCAGCCCTTGCCCTGCGGCAACGCAGGCAGCTTTACCACTATCCGGAAGAGAGGCCCATCATTGGCTAGTTCCACAGAAGTCGGCAGGCGTCCCGCCCACAATGCCCCCGTGCTGGTGGTGGGGTTGGGACGCTTCGGCTCAGCGACTGCCGAGCAACTGGTCAAACAGGGCCGGGAGGTCCTTGCCATCGAGCGCGACCGGAGCCTGGTGCAGAAGTGGGCCTCAACCCTCACACACGTGGTGGAGGCCGACGCCACGAACATCGACGCCCTCCGCCAACTTGGCGCGCAGGAATTCAGCTCCGCCGTCGTGGGCGTCGGCACGTCCATCGAGTCTTCGGTACTGATCACCGTCAACCTCGTGGATCTGGGCATCGAACACCTGTGGGTGAAGGCCATCACGCCGTCGCACGGCAAGATCCTCACCCGCATCGGCGCCAACCACGTCATTTACCCCGAGGCCGACGCCGGCGTCCGCGCCGCGCACCTGGTGTCCGGCCGCATGCTCGACTTCATCGAGTTCGACGACGACTTCGCCATCGTGAAGATGTACCCGCCGCGCGAAACCGTGGGCTTCACCCTGGACGAGTCCAAGGTGCGCTCCAAGTACGGTGTGACGATCGTCGGGGTGAAGTCCCCGGGCGAGGACTTCACATACGCCCGCCCGGAAACCAAGGTGTCCTCCCGTGACATGCTGATCGTGTCCGGGCACGTGGACCTGCTGGAACGGTTCGCCGCCCGCCCCTGACCCTTCGCTTAGGGTTTTGTCCAGATATGGTGACTTCCAGGCCGCGGAAGCCTCCATATCTGGACAAAAGCTCCGGGTTAGCCGAGCTGGCGGGTGATCTCCGCTGCCCGGTCTGCCGCTGCGCGGGCGCCGGCGGCGATGATGGAGGGCATGCCCCGCTCATCAAAGGTGGCGATGGCCCGCTCCGTGGTGCCCTTGGGGCTGGTGACCGCTTTGCGCAGGGCGGACGGGTCTGCGCCCGGCTCGGCGAGCATGAGCCCGGCGCCGGCCACAGTTTCGCGGGCCAGGAGCAGTGACAGTTCACGGTCCAGGCCCAGTTCCTCGCCGGCCGCGGCCATCGCCTCGGCGAGGTAGAACGCGTATGCGGGCCCTGAGCCGCTGATGGCCGAGAGGGCATCCACCTGTTCCTCGGGGACCTCGACGACGGTTCCTGTGCCCTGCAGGATGTCCTTGACCTTTTGCAGCTGTTCCGGGCTGCAGTTGGTTCCCGGCGACACGGACACGACGCCGCGGCCCAGTTTGGCCGGGGTGTTGGGCATGGTCCGGATGACCGGCTGGCCTGCCGGAAGGGCGGCCTCGAGCTGGGCGATGGACACGGCCGCCGCCACGCTCACCACCACGGTGTCCGGTGCCAGGGCTCCGCTGATTTCCCGGGCGAGGTCGGTGATGCCTACCGGTTTGACGCCCAGGATGACCACGCCTGACCCCTTGGTGGCCTGCTTGTTGTTGTCCGGCTCCTCCTCGCCGGCGATGGCCGTGATCCCGTGGTACCGTTCGGCCAGTTCCGCGGCATGCTCAGCGCGCCGGACGGTGGCGACGATGTCCGCCGGATCCGTTCCTGCTTCCAGCAAGCCACTCAGGATGGCTTCGTTCATGGACCCACAGCCAAGGAAGGCGATTCGGTTGCTCATGGCTCCATCATTGCAGTTAGGCATGGCCCGTGCCGATTCCTTACGCCACCATCTCCCGAACAGCGCTGCACGTATTCACAGGTTGCTCCCATGTTCAGTGCAGGTAGCTCACATCTGGCGCCCCTACTGTGGTTATTACCTCATTGAGGGTGCGAGTGATGCGGCAGGCATGGGGATGCCTGCCAGGGCACCGGCGGCCGGCAACAGGTTTTCCCCCATTTTCCTGTTGCCGGCCCCGGTGTTTCCGCTTTTAAGCAGCCTTCCGCCCCTTTAGCAGCCTCCGGCCCTGCTCCCCGAGGGCAGGCAACTACACGGCGGCCCGGACAGCCTGCGGCGGCGCAATGTGCGGCGCGGGCTCGAGCGGCCCGTCGAAGACCAGCTGGTCGAGCCGCCGGAGGATGAGGCCCTCACGCAGGGCCCAGGGACAGATCCGCAGCTTCTTGAACTTGAACAACTCCAGTGCGGCCTCGGCAACCAGCGCCCCGGCCAGCAGCTGGTGGGCACGCGCTTCCGAGACACCCGGCAGGTGCAGCCGGTCCTCGGCCTTCATGGCGGAAATACGCTGGGCCCAGATGCCCAGGTCCGTGGCGTTGAGCTCGCGTTTGACGTAGGGACCGGCATCGCTGGGGGCTGCCCCGGCTATCCGGGCAAGGGACCGGAAGGTCTTCGACGTGCCGGCAACAACGTTCGCCCTGCCCAGGCTGTCGAACTCACGGACAGCCGGCTTCAGGGTGGCCCGGATGTAGCGCCGCAGTTCCTTGACGCTCTTGGCAGTGGGCGGATCATCGGCGAGCCAGTCACGGGTCAGCCTGCTGGCGCCGAGCGGCACCGAGGTGGCCAACTCAGGCAGCTCATCCTGTCCGAAGGCCATTTCGAAGGACCCGCCCCCGATGTCCAGGTTCAGGATGGGCCCGGCGCCCCAGCCGTGCCAGCGCCGGACGGCGAAGAACGTCATGGACGCCTCCTCGCTGCCGCTGAGTTCCTGCAGCGTCACCGTGGTTTCATGCTTGACCCGGGCCAGCACCTCCGGCCCGTTGGTTGCTTCACGGATGGCGGAGGTACAGAAAGCCAGCAGGTCTTCGGCCTTGTGCCGGGCCGCGAACTCCCAGGCTTCCAGGACGAACTCCGTAAGCTCGTGCTGCCCGGCATCACTGATGCTGCCGTCCGGTTCCAGGTACTGGACCAGGGACAGGGGGCGCTTGTGCGAGGCAAACGGAACCGGCCGCGCGCCAGGGTGGGCATCCACCAGCAGAAGATGGACAGTGTTGGACCCGATATCGAGGACGCCTAGCCGCATGGTGACATTATTCACCGGCGCGGGCGCCGTATTCCAACTGGGCACCGCGGTGCGCAGCCCGTTGACGTGCTCAGATGCCGGCAGGGTCCTCCGGGGCGGTGTGCGGAAGCTCGTCCGCGCGCTTGAAGTCGCGCTTGATGTTGGCCACGCCCTCCGGGTTGATTTCGAAGCCGTAGGCAGCGCCTGGGTTGATCACCATGCCCAGCTCCTCACCTATGTTGGCGATGATCGCTGCGCCCTGGGTGCCCAGTACGTTCGGTGCGGCATCCAGGTACTGCCGGTCCACCCGGCTCGGGTGTGAGAAGACGGCCAGGACGGGGTCACCCTCGGCATTGGCCAGGACCAGCGGCTCCACCTGGGAGTCCTCGCCCTCCACCGTATCAGAGCTGATGATGTAGACCTCGCTGTTGAGGAAGGACAGGATGACGTCCACGGGACTCGCGTCCGGCTGTCCGCCCTTGGCGAGCTGCTCCTCGAGGTCGTTCAGCGGAGTGGGGTCGGCAATTGCAGGCTGTTCAGTCATCCCCCTACCCGATCACGTTCGGGTGCCCTGTGCAATTCCCCGCCGGTGGCCGGGCCGCTGCCCGGCCACCAGCCTACTTCTTCGCCGTGGCCTTCTTCTTGGCCGGCGCCTTCCGGGTGGCGGTGCGCTTGACCGGCCCCTTGGCACGCTTCTCGGCGAGGAGCTCCACAGCCTGTTCCCGCGTCAGTTCCTCCAGGGAGGTGGCGCGGGGAACAGTGATGTTGGTGATGCCGTCGGTGATGTAGGGCCCGAAGCGGCCCTCCTTCACCACGATGTTCTTCTCCGACACCGGGTCCGGGCCGAACTCCGCCAGCGGCGGTACGGCTGCACGGGCACCACGTTGCTTCGGCTGGGAGTAGATCTCCAGCGCCTGCTCCAGCGTGATGGTGAAGATTTCCTCTTCCGAGCCGATGGACCGGGAGTCTGTCCCCTTCTTCAGGTACGGGCCGAAGCGGCCGTTCTGCACCGTGATGGCGTTGCCCTCGGCGTCCTCGCCCAGGACCCGCGGCAGGCTCATGAGCTGCAGTGCCTCGTCCAGGGTCACCGACTCAACCGTCATGGACTTGAAGAGCGAGCCGGTGCGCGGCTTGGCCTTGACCGGTTTCTTGGGCGGCTTGGGCTTGCCGTTCTTGTAGTACTCGACGGGCTGGGCGGCGATCTGTTCCTCGGTCATCTCGGGGATGATCTCGGTGACATACGCGCCGTAGCGGCCGTTCTTGGCCACGATGGTGTGGCCGGTGTGCGGGTCGGTGCCCAGCACGCGTTCCTCGGGGGCGGCGGTCTCCATCAGCTCGATGGCCTTGGCAGCCGTCAGTTCGTCCGGGGCAAGGTCCTCCGGGACGTTCGCGCGCGCCGATTCCACGATCTCCCCCGTCTTGGGGTCGACAGTGGCCGCGGAGCTCTCCAGGTACGGGCCGAACTTGCCCACCCGCAGGGTGATCTCGTCGGTGATTGGAATAGAGTTGATTTCCCGCGCGTCGATCTCGCCGAGGTTGTTGACGATGCTCAGCAGGCCGGGATCGGAATCCTCTCCAAAGTAGAAGTGGCGAAGCCAGGAAGCACCCACGGCCTGGCCGTTGGCGATCTTGTCCAGGTCGCCTTCCATGTCGGCCGTGAATTCGTAGTCCACGTAGTCGCTGAAGTGCTGCTCCAGCAGGCGGATCACGGAGAACGCGATCCAGCTGGGTACCAGGGCGGAGCCCTGTTTCCGGACGTAGCCGCGGTCTTGGATGGTGGAGATGGTGGACGCGTAGGTGGACGGCCGGCCGATGCCCTTCTTTTCCAGCTCGGCGGTCAGCGACGCTTCGGTGTACCGCGGCGGCGGTGAGGTCTCGTGGCCCACGGCCACGATCTCCGACGCCGTGAGGGCGTCGTCCTTGGCCACGTTGGGCAGGCGGCGGCCTTCGTCGGAGTCGTCGTCCCCGCGGGTCTCGTCCTTGCCCTCCTCATAGGCGGCGAGGAATCCGGGGAAGGTGATGACGGTGCCGGAAGCGGAGAACTCTGCGTCCCGGCCGTCCGATGCCACCGCACCGAGCCGGATGGTGGCCGTCGAACCCTTGGCGTCGGCCATCTGGGAGGCGACGGTCCGCTTCCAGATCAGCTCGTAGAGCCGGAACTCGTCGCCGGAGAGCTGCGAGGCAACCTGCGCCGGGGTCCGGAACGAGTCGCCAGCGGGACGGATGGCCTCGTGGGCTTCCTGCGCGTTCGCGGCCTTGTTGGAGTAGACCCGGGGCGAGCCCGGAATGTACTCGGGGCCGTACAGCTCCGACGCCTGCCGGCGGGCGGCGGTGATGGCCTCGTCGCTCAGCGCCGAGGAGTCCGTACGCATATAGGTGATGTAGCCGTTTTCATACAGCCGCTGTGCGATCTGCATGGTGCTCTTGGAGGAGAACCGCAGCTTGCGGCCTGCTTCCTGCTGCAGCGTCGAGGTGGTGAACGGCGCGGCGGGGCGCCGCGTGTACGGCTTGGTGTCCACCGAGCGGACGCGGAAGTCCGCGTCCTGGAGCCCGGCGGCAAGCGACGAGGCAAGTTCCTCGTTGAGGTGGGCGACGTTCTTGGAGACCAGGACGCCGTCGTCGTTGAAGTCACGGCCGGTGGCGACCTTTGCACCGTCAACGGCGGCGAGCTTGGCCTTGAAGGAGCCGGCGTCGGCGCCGAACTGGCCGGTGAGGTCCCAGTAGGACGCCGCCTTGAATGCCATGCGTTCGCGTTCGCGGTCCACCACCATACGGGTGACAACGGACTGGACGCGGCCGGCGGACAGGCCGCGGGCCACCTTGCGCCACAGGACGGGAGAGATCTCGTAGCCGTAGAGGCGGTCCAGGATGCGGCGGGTTTCCTGTGCGTCCACCAGTGCGGAGTCGACGTCGCGCAGGTTGCCCATGGCGCGCTGGATCGCTTCCTTGGTGATTTCGCCGAACGTCATCCGGTATACCGGGACCTTGGGCTTGAGCACTTCCAGCAGGTGCCACGCGATGGCTTCGCCCTCGCGGTCCCCATCGGTTGCGAGGTAGAGTTCGTCGGCGTCTTTGAGCGCCGCCTTGAGTTCAGTGACCTTTTTCTTCTTGTCCGCGGACACCACGTAGTAGGGCTTGAAGTCGTGCTCGATATCGACGGCGAACTTGCCTACCGAGGTTTTCTTCAGTTCTGCGGGAAGCTCAGACGGCTGCGGCAGGTCGCGGATGTGACCGATGGAGGCCTCGACAATGAAGCCCTCGCCCAGGTACTTGGCGATGGTCTTGCTCTTGGCCGGAGACTCCACAATCACGAGTTTCTTGCCGGTTTTGGCCTTGCTTGGCACGGTGCTCCTACAGAAAAAGGTTGCTGGGGCAGATGAGCCCATATTGGCCTAGTTCACCATATTTTGGACAATTGTGCGCATTCGGTGTGGAAAACCCTGCGGTGCGCAAAGGCTCCGAATGGCTCAGCCGTGGGCCGGAACCAGGAAGCCGTCGCGGACCAGGTTTTCCACGTCGGCCAGCAGCGCGCTGCGGAAGCTGCCGGCATCGAATTCCGTGCCGGCGCGGTCAATGCCGCCGCCCAGGAGCGCCTCCAGGGCGCCCGCGATCTGGCCGGCGGTCAGGTCGCCGTCGCAGGCCGACACGAACCCGGCGAGTTCGGTGCTGAGCAGGTTGGTCCGCCGCAGCCCGGCCCCCTGGCGGAGCAGGATCACGCCCGGATGCTCCGCGCCGGGCCGCTGGTGCCGTTCCTCGGTGACGTCCTCCGCCACCAGCAGGTGAGTGTCCTCGAGCCTGTTGGCAGCGAGCCAGTCGCAGCGTTCGACGGCGGCGCCCAGGTGGGGACCGATGGGCTGCTCGATGGGGTAGGTGATTTCCTCGAAGCGACTGACGGTGGCCTGCCCGCCAGGCAGGGGACGGCGGAGCCAGACCATGCCGAAGCCGATCCCTTCCACGTTCCGGGACTCGAAGTCGCTAAGGTAGGCGGCGTAAGCATCCCGGTAATGCTGCCGGTCACGGCCTTCGGACGCGTCCTGCAGCCAGGTCTCGGCGTACTGCTCCGGGCTGACCTGCTCGCGCTGGATGAACCATGCGTCCGTGCCGGGCCGGACCCAGTTCCTGGGCCGTTCGTGCCACTCCGCGTCGGCTGTCACCTCCCAGTTGCCGAGCATCTGCGCCGTGCCGCCCGGCGCCAGCACGCCGGGCAGGTCCGCCACCAGCGAGGAAACGATGTCATCGCCCGGCAGCCCGCCGTCGCGGTAGGTGAACTGTCCCGCGGCGTCCTCTCCGGCGCGGCGGGGCGTGATGACGAAGGGCGGGTTTGACACCACCAGGTCAAATTCCTCGCCGGCTACCGGTTCCAGGAGCGACCCCAGGCGGAGGCTCACGCGGTCCTCGAACCGGGCCGGGTCCACGGAAAGGGGCTCGGCGTTGAGCAGGATGTTAAAACGGGTGAAGGCGAGCGCACGTTCTGAAATGTCCGTGGCCGTCACGTGCTCGCAGTGGTGCAGCAGGTGGAACGTCTGGATCCCGCACCCCGTGCCAAGGTCCAGAGCCCGCCTGGTGTGGCGGCGGATGGTGGTCTGCACCAGGGTGGTGGAGGCCTGCCCGATGCCCAGGACGTGGTCATGCCGGAGGACCCCCTCCTGCTGGTGGGCCGCGAGGTCGCTGGCCACCCACAGCTCGGCCCCGCCGCTTCCATCCTCATTCGCGTCCCAGCCGTAGGGGCGCAGGTCAGCCTTGGCTGCCAGCAGGGTGCTGCCGGACACCGGCTGCACCAGCCCCAGTTCCAGGAGGCCCCCGCTGCGGATGCCCGGGAGGGCGGCGTCCAGCACGTCCCGTTCCTGCGGTTCGGCCAGGAGCCAAAGACGGACGACGGCGGCAAGCGGCCGGGCACTTTCGTCCCGCCGGGCCGCGCGTTCGGTGGCCAGCAGGGCCGGGATGATCTGGTCCCTGTTGAGTGCCGCCGAGGCCGCGGGCCCAAGGAGCTGCGCGACGCCATCGAGGGTGTATCCGGTCCGGCGCAGGTCCGCTGCGAGGGCCGACAGCAGTTGGGGAAGGTCGCTGCGCGGGGCGTCGGGGATGCTGCCGGCGGAAAACTCGTATGGGGATCTAGGCACCGGTCAAGTTTAGTCCGGCGGTCCGGGCAGGGGCGGACGGGGTCTCGTACAAGGGGTGTCCTGTCCGCGGGGTAGCGTTGAAGCATGCCTTCTCCGCTGCCCCTCCTTCCGCGCGCCCGCCGCCGGGCTGCCGTCCCCTGCCGCCCGCTGAAGTCCGGAGGGCTGCTGCTGGCTGCCGTCATGCCCGCCGCGGCGCTTGCCCTGGCTGCTTGTTCCCCCGTGGTGTCGATAGAGAACGCGGACGTGCCGCAGTGGCAGGCCACTGCCCTGCCTTCCGCCGCGGGAGCCGTGCTGTCGGACGCCGGGAAGATTCTGAACCGGGACCACATCGTGCAGGAAGCGTCCAGCGTTCCGGCCGGACGCTACACTCTGACGGCCACCTGCGAAGGCGGCGGAAAAGCCTTCTTCGCGCTATCACTTAACGGCACCCAGGTGGTGGACGCCGGGGCGGCCTGCAACGGCAGCCGGGAAGTCACCAGGATCACGTTGCCCGAGCCCGGCACGGTGGAGGTCAGCACCTCCAGCGTCGATGCCCCGCTCATCTACGCCTACCATTTGGTGCCCGCCCGATAGCGGTCCTTCCGCTCTGGCCCGCCGGGCCTTGCAGGCTTAGAGTCGGACTATGCCCACCGTGCGGAGGCTCTCCGCGCCCCTTTCCGGAGGGACAGCACGGGCACCGCTGGCGCGGAGGCCGGCGGCCGCCGTCGTCCTGGGCCTTGTGCTGGCAGCCGGGATGGCGTTGGGCGGCTGTGAATACACGTACGACGACGGCCGGGACTGGTCGGGCGTCCCGGCGGAACCTTCCGTTACTCCTGCTCCGGCCTTCACCCGCGATGCACTGCGGCGCGACCCCGTGCCGGAAGGGGAACTGGAGGCGTGGGTGGAGCGGACCCTGCCCGACCCCCCGCAGCCGGTGGTCCATGCAGGGGCCGGGCTCCTTGCCGCCGCGGAAGTGCGGACGGAAACCACTCCGGTGCTGGAAACCGGCACCTACGCTCTGGCCCTGGCCTGCCGGAGCCAGCGGCGGGTCGATTTCGTTGTCCGCAGTGATGCGCTGACCCTGGTGGACCTGGGGCTGAGATGCGGGGTCAACCGGGAGAACGTCATCTACCTCTCCGCCGAGACTTCCTTGAGCATCACGGTGGAGGCCAGGACCGGCGCCAACTTTGCCTACCGGGTGCGGCGGCTGTGAGGGCGGCTTGTACGTGGCCGCGCTGCAGCCGACCGGCTGAAGCTGTGGCTCAGGCGGCGCAACCCTCGGGGCAGCGCAGCGTTTCGGGGCTTGCGGCGCATTCGGCGCAGTACAGCGTGAGGGTGCGGCAGCTGGGGTTGGAGCAGTTCTCGAACTTGCTGGTGGGCGCGGAGCAGCGCGTGCATTGGCCGATGGTCTTGGCGTCTTCGCTGAACTCGAGGTGCATGCGCTTGTCGAAGACGTACAGGGAGCCTTCCCAGAGGCCCTGGTCCTTGAAGGTTTCGCCGTAGCGGACGATGCCGCCGTCCAGCTGGTAGACCTCTTTGAAGCCGCGGTTCACCATCAGGCTCGAAAGCACCTCGCAGCGGATGCCGCCGGTGCAGTAGGTCACCACCGGCTTGTCCTTCAGGGCGTCGTACTTACCGGAGTCCAGTTCCTTGATGAAGTCATGGGTGGTGGCGACGTCCGGGACCACGGCATCCTTGAACCGGCCGATCTGGGCCTCAAAGGCGTTCCGGCCGTCGAAGAAGACCACCTCTTCGCCGTCCTGTTTCCGGGCGTCCACCAGCTGGTGCAGCTCTTCGGGCTTAAGGTGCTTGCCGCCGCCCACCACACCGTTCTCATCCACCTTGAGCTCGCCGGGTGCGCCGAAGGAGACGATCTCGTCGCGCACCTTGACGCTGAGCCTTGGAAAGTCCTCCGCGCCGCCGTCGGACCATTTGACGTCGATGCCGCGGAAGCCCTTGTATTCCCGTGTGGTTTTGACATATTGCTTCACCGCGCCGATCTCGCCGCCCACGGTGGCGTTGATGCCGTCCTTGGAGATGATGATGCGCCCGGTCAGGCCCAGCTTCTCGCAGAGGGCACGCTGCCAGAGACGCACTGCGTCCGGGTCAACGATGGGGGTAAAGCCGTAGAAGAGCACGATTCGGTTCAAAGCCACGTGTTTAAGGGTACCGGCTGGGGTCCGTGCACCTGCGCCGTTGGGCTGGCCCCGAGCACCCGTACCGGCGTCCGGAACCTCCTCCATCACAATTGCGTAAGCACCCTGTTGCTGGCGTTCAGGCTGGAATAGTGTTCATGCCATGAGTCCGGAAACCATGATTGAAGACATCACTGGCCTTCTTGAAGTGTGGGTGGCTGGCTGGGCCGGCTGCCGCGGGTACCAGACATCCACAGAGGGCCGTTTCCCCGCTGCACTCCGGGCGGACACGAGCGGCGAATGGGAATACTTCGCGTCCGACCCCACTGACGACGAATTCGCCGCCCTGGCTGCCAAAACCGCAGAGGTTCCGCCCCGCGTCCTGACGATCCTCACCAACGACATCCCCCGCTATGCAGCCATGGCCGGCAGGCACGGGCTAAACGTCACCTCGGATAGCCAGACCATGATGATCGTTGACATGGAGACGCAGGATGCCGAGGACCCCTGGCTTTCCGACGACGACCTGACCTTCTCCGCAACCGAGCAGAACGGAGTCCACTACGCGGAGGTGCGATCCGGCGATGCCCTGGCCGCGAGCGGCCGGGTGTTTGTGGTGGGGGACACCGCCGTGTTCGACAAGATCATTACCGAGCCGGGGTTCCAGCGCCGCGGACTGGGCAGTTTCATCATGCGGGCCCTTGCCGCGCAGGCGTTCGAGCACGATGTCACCACAGGGCTGCTGCTGGCATCCGTTGACGGCCAGAAGCTCTACTCGCATCTGGGCTGGAGCACGGTCTCGCGCGTGCTGATGCTGTCCGCATCCCACGACGGTTCGGATCTGTCCCTGAGCTGACCGTTCCCTCCTCTTTGTCCCGCAGCCCCGGTTCGCCCTTGGGGGAACCGGGGCTGCGGTTTCCCCGCGGGTGAAACAATGTTGGGGTGAACCCCCATGACTCCCTGATTCCCATGCTGGGCCGCGGCCCGGATCCGGAACAGCTCCGTCATGTCCGCACCCTGCCGGCGCGCGCGGCGGTCCACGCACCATGGCCGGACTGGGTCCATCCGGACCTGGTGGACGCCTACACTTCCCTGGGCATCCGGGAGCCCTACCGGCACCAGGTGGAAGCCGCCGGGATCGCGCACGGCGGCGGCCATGTGGTGGTGGCCACCGGCACCGCTTCGGGGAAGTCGCTGGCTTACCAGCTGCCAGCGCTGGATGCCATCCACCGGTCTGAACTGCGTGTCCTCGCAGATCCGGGAAAGATCCACGACGACGGTGCCGTCACCCTGTACCTCTCCCCCACCAAGGCGCTGGCCGCCGACCAGCTGAACGCCATCCGCGCCCTGAAGCTTCCCACCGTCCGGGCAGAGACGTACGACGGCGACACCGACCCCGCCTCCCGGCGCTGGATCCGCGACCATGCGAACTTCATCCTGGCCAACCCGGACATGCTTCATTTCGGCATCCTTCCCAACCATGCCTGGTGGGCGGGGTTCTTCCGCCGGCTGCGCTATGTGATCGTCGACGAAGCCCACAGCTACCGGGGCGTGTTCGGGTCCCATGTGGCCAACCTGATGCGGCGGCTGCGTCGCATCTGCGCTTATTACGGAGCCGGCACCTCCTTCCCCGAACCCGTGTTCATAGCTGCCTCGGCAACGGCTTCCGACCCCGATGCCTCCTTCTCCCGGCTGATCGGCGCCCCGGTACAGGCCGTTTCCCGCGACTGTTCACCCCACGGCGCCACCACGGTGGCCTTCTGGGAACCGGCCCTGAGCGAAGTCAGGGGCGAGAACGGTGCGAAGGAACGGCGGACAGCCGTGGCCGAAACAGCCGACCTGCTCGCCAATCTGGTGTCCGCACAGGTGCGGACCATCGCCTTCATCAAATCGCGCCGCGGCGCGGAGACCATCTCCACCATCACCAAGCGCCTCCTGGACGAGGTGGACCCCAGCCTCCCGCAGCGGGTGGCCGCCTACCGCTCGGGGTACCTCCCGGAGGAACGCCGCGCCGTGGAAAGAGCCCTCCGCTCCGGCCAGCTCCTGGGCGTGTCCAGCACCTCGGCTCTGGAGCTGGGCATCGACATTTCCGGCCTGGACGCGGTCCTGGTGGCGGGCTGGCCCGGAACCAGGGCCTCCCTGTTCCAGCAGATCGGGCGTGCCGGCAGGGCCGGCCAGGAGGCGATCGCCGCCTTCGTGGCCAGCGACGACCCCCTGGACACCTTCCTTGTGAACCACCCGGAAGCGATTTTCGACGTGTCCGTGGAGGCCACGGTCTTTGACCCATCCAATCCCTATGTGCTCGGCCCGCACCTGTGCGCTGCGGCCGCCGAACTCCCCCTGGGTCCTGGGGAACTGGACCTGTTCGGCGGAACGGCAGGGGCACTCCTGGACAAGCTCGTGGCGCAGGGCTACCTCCGCCGCAGGCCCGCGGGCTGGTTCTGGACCCATGCCCAGAGCGCTGCGGCGATGGTCAACCTCCGGGCGGACGGCGGCGGGCCGGTAAGCATCGTGGACGCGGACACTGGTTCCCTGCTGGGCACCATGGATTCGCCACAGACTCATTACCAGGCGCACAACGGCGCGGTGTACATCCACCAGGGCGACAGCTACGTGGTGGAGGACCTGAACGAGGAGGACCACTGCGTGGTGGTGCGCCGGGCCAACCCGGACTACTACACCACCGCCCGGGACGTCACCCAGATTGAGGTGCTGGAGACCCATCGCACCATGCAGTGGGGCGACATCACCGTCCACTTCGGCGACGTCAAGGTCACCACGCAGGTGGTTTCCTTCCAGCGCAAGGCCCTGATTTCCAACGAGATCCTGGGTGAGGAACCGCTGGACCTCGGAGCCCGGGACCTCTTTACCAAAGCCGTGTGGTTCGTGGTGGACAACAGGTCGCTCACGGCCGCCGGCCTCATCGAAGCCCAGTTCCCGGGTGCGCTGCACGCGGCCGAGCACGCCGCGATCGGGCTCCTGCCGCTGGTGGCGTCGAGCGACCGGTGGGACATCGGAGGCGTCTCTACGGCCCTGCATGCCGACACCGGGGTGCCCACCATTTTTGTCTATGACGGTCACCCCGGCGGGGCCGGCTTTGCCGAGCGGGGTTTCGACAAGGCAAAGGTGTGGCTGGCCGCCACCCGGGATGCAATCAAGGCCTGCGAGTGCGACTCCGGCTGTCCGTCCTGCGTGCAGTCGCCCAAGTGCGGAAACAAGAACAACCCGCTGGACAAGGACGCCGCCGTCACACTGTTGGACGTTCTGCTGAGGGAGGCCACGGAGCAGCCGGAGACCACCGGGCAGCCGGACGCCGCAGGGCCACAGGAGGCGACCGGGCAGCAGGGCATCGGCGAACCAAGCGCCGGCTCACGGCGCGCCTAGGGAATCCCACCGGGTGGAGGTCCTGCCCGGGAATGGCCGCTGGCCGGACCCAGAATGGACCCGGCCAGCTGCGTCCGGACCTCTAGTGTCTGGCCCGGGCCCGCCACGCAGCTGACGACCACCGCTGCGTGGCGGGCGGCCACCGCCGCCGCTACTGCACAGGGTTGGCCGTCGGCCAGGCCGCGGAGCGCATCGGCACCGGCAAGGGCAGCGAGGTCCGCGGCAGATGCCGCCCTGCTGGCCAGCACCGCCGATTGGGCCAGCAGCATCACCATGGCCGCGACGAGCAGGACCACCAGCGCCAGGCCGGCGGCAAGGACCGTCCCGGAGCCCCGCTCGGCCTGGTCGTCAGGGGGCGCAACGAGCGGCGCAATGAGGCCGCTGCCGCGCCGCCTGGAAGTACTCCGGCGGCCAGGCGCCGGCCCGTTGCGCGCGTGAGCCTCCGTCACCTGGTCCCCCTCCAGTCAGTCAGTCCACCGGCTGAGGATGCTGGGGGCGCTTCGCTGCGCGTGGAGGCGCGGGCGGTCAGGATCCAAGGAATCCAGGAGCCCAGCGGCCCGGCCACACGGTCCGTGACAGTGATGCTGTACCAGCCGCCCTCCGCTGCGACCGCGGCTGCTGCCGTGCTGCCGGCCAGTGTCCTGACGGTTCTCTCGACCCTGGCGGGATCATCGCCCCTCGCCAACGCCCGCGCACCGGCCCGCGCCCCTTCCTCGATCCGCAGCTGGGTTGCCCCTGCCGCAGCCCCCGCCAGGAGCATGGCCAGCAGGGCCAGCACCGCGGGAAGCGCCACGGCGAACTCGGCAGTGACCGCGCCGCGTCCCGCGTTCGACATGCTGCTTCCGTGTCCGGGCCCGCGCTTGCAGTGTCCCCCGGTGCCGGCTTCCCGGCCTTCCGGGCAGCAGGGAACGGTCCGGGTTGTCCGGTGCTGGAGCGCGGCCGGCGCAGCGGTCACGGCAGTGCCAGCGCGGTGCGGATCAGGGTCAGCAGGAAGCCGCGGACCTCGTCGCTGCGGAGGATGAAGACAAGGAGGCCCGCCAAGCCAACCGCAGCAAGTGTGGCGATGGCGTATTCGGCGGTGGCCATGCCCGCCTCCGAACCCATCAGCCTGATGGTTCCGCTGTGCTTCCGGGGCAGGCGTGCGCCTGGGTGGAGCTCCACAACGTTGGCTGGCAGGATGCTGCCGGTGTTCATCCGTGCCCTGCGGGACCTGTTGCCTTCCCGGTCCGGAGCGGCCGGACGGAACGCGGCAGGTCCGGCATGTCCGGCGTAGTACCGGCGGTGGTGGTTCATGGACATGTGGTGTTTCCTTTCCTGGGGCCGGTGATGTTGCCGGCTGTCTTGACTCTTCCGCTCCCGGGCAGGACCGGTAAGTGCGCGGGTGGCCTAAGTGGATAAGGCCGGGCTCCCGGCCGGTGTGGAGGGAAAGACGTGGCTAACTGCCGGAGGGCACCAGGGCCAGCAGGACAGGAACCACGCCCAGGCAGATGAAGGCCGGGAGCGAGCAGAGTCCCAGCGGGACGACGAGTTTCACGCCGAGCGAGGCTGCGCGCTTCTCTGCCGCCCGGAATCTCTCCCGGCGCAGCCTTGCTGCCTGGGCATAGAGGATGGCCGATGACGGGGCGCCGGTGAGGGCGGCGAAGCCAAGGGCGTCACGCAGTTCCAGGATCTCGGGGAGCCGGACGGCTGAGCTGCGCCAGGCGGTCTCCCAGTCGGCGCCGATGGACAGGGCGGACACTACCGGCCGGAGCGCCCCGCGGTACCGGGTTGAGGCCGACGCTGCCACAAGTTCCAGTGACCGTCCGATGCTGGAACCTGCGTCCAGCATCGCCGCCACCAGTTCGAGCATCATGGCGGTATCTCGCAGGCCAGGCCCGCCCCGGTTGTGTGTGGTTCCTGCCTCGCCGGCGGACGGAACAGCCGGGGCCAGTTTGTTGATGCGCAGGAGACGAAGGCGTTTCCTCGCCGTCCATTTGTCCGAACAGATGAGGCAGGCGGCAGCTGCAAGTGACAGGAAGACGGCGGCGGCCAGCGGGACGTTCCCGCTCATGGCACTCCTGCCCCGGCGGCGGCCGACACCAGTCGCGCGGACCACACCCGGCCGGCAGCAGTGAGCGCTATCCCGGCCGCCAGCGCTGCCAGGCCCAGGGGTGTTCCCAGCAGAATGGCAAGAGGATCCACCCCCAGCGCCGCTCCCAGGCCCAACCCCATCAGCGGCAGCCAGGTCAGCAGGGTTACGGTGGCCTTTGGGCCTGCCAGGGCCGTCTGCCGGGCAGCGTCGGCGTCGTCCTCCACTTCGAGCTGGGCCGCGAATCGTGTAAGCACATCGGCGAGGGGACATCCGCTGGCTTCCGCGATGTCGAGGCAGGCCGCCAGCTCGGACCAGATCCGTGCTTCACGGTCCCGGACCGTGGACGTCGAATCCAAGGTCCTGCGGATGGCCTCGGACACGGGCCGGCCGCCTGCTGCTGCAGCCCTGGCAGCGGCAAGCACGGCCACGGAACCTGCCGACAGTCCGGCGCCGGGCCGCCGCTCCTTCTGGCTGGCGGCACGGTTCCGGTCCGGGGACTGCACAGGATGCGGTCGGAAGAGTTTGGCCGGAGGGTGCGCCGGCGGCGCACCGCTGCCCGCCGTCCCGTAGACCACCCACAGTTCCTCCCAGAGCCGGCCGGGCGTCCGTCCGCCTTTCAGCAGGGCTGCTAGTTGCTGGACCACCAGGGTCAGGGCCGAGGCTGCCGGCTTACTGCCCCGCCCCGCCGAACGCTCCCGCTTCCGCAAAGCCCAGGGCATGGTGAACCGCCCGGCACCGGCAAAGGACACAGCCCGGTAGTGTCCTGCCGCGCGGCGCAGCCTGGCCGGGGCCCCATGTGGCGGCCTCAGCAGCAGGACGGCCGCCAGGACGAGGGTGGCGGCCAGCAGCAGGATCACAACAGATCCCCCGCCCGGATCCCCAGCCGGGCCGCGAGCGCCGGCCACGCCGGGCCGGGCACGCCCGCAGCGGCTTCCAGTGCGGGAACGACCGCCAGCCCGTCCGGGCCATCACCAATGACGCCGATACAGGACACTTCCCGTCCCCGGGAAGTCCGCTCAACGTGGATGACGATGTCAAGGGCGCTTGCTGCCTGGAGCCTCACGGCGTCCGGGCCCAGCCCGGCCAGGGCGCCCAGCGCGGTCAACCTGGCGGGCACCGCGGCGGCAGTGTTCGCATGGATGGTGCCGCCCCCGCCGCTGTGGCCGGTGTTCATGGCCGTGAGGAGCTCGCGTACCTCCGCTCCGCGGCACTCACCCACCACCAGCCGGTCCGGGCGCATGCGCAGCGCCTGCCGGACCAGTTCGCCGAGGTCCACCTCGCCGCCGCCTTCCAGGTTCCCGTGCCGGGACTCGAGCGACACCACGTGCGGATGGAGGGGATTCAGTTCTGCCGCATCCTCGATCAGGACAAGCCGCTCCTCCGGCGAGCACAGCCCCAGCAGGGTTGACAGCAGGGTGGTCTTGCCTGACCCAGTGGCACCGCTGACCAGGAAACTCAACCTGCGCTCCACCACTTTTCTAAGGACATCCTGCAGCCGTGGACTGAACATTCCGGCCGCGCCAAGTTCGGCCATGGAGAAGACCCGTTCCCGGCGGATACGGACGCTCAGCAGGGTACCTGCCGTGGAGACCGGAGGGAGGACGGCGTGGACACGGTAACCCCCGGCCAGGCGCACATCCACGCAGGGTGAACCGTCGTCCAGCCGCCGGCCGCCGGCTGCCACCAGCCTGCAGGCCAGCACCCGCAGCTGGGATTCGTTGTCGAAAACGATGGCCGTGCGTTCGATGCCGCGGCCCCGGTCCACCCACACAGAATCCGGTGCGTTCACGAAGATGTCCGTGGCGGCCGGATCGCGCGTGAGTTCCTGGAGCGGACCCAGGCCGTTCAGCTCCGCGCTGATCCGTTCCGCGGCGGCCAGGGCACCCGCTGTGCCCAGGAGCTTTCCCGTGGCCTGCACGGCGGCTGCCACCCGCGACGGCGTAACCGCACCTGCCTCGGCCATCATTGATTCCCGCACGGATTCCAGCAGCCCGGCGTCAACCCGGCGCCGGCTGTCCTGTCCACGGTTGTCGCGCCGCCGGACAGGGCCCGGGCCCGGCACCAGCGGCCCGGGGTGTTGCCTCATGCCAGTTCCTCCACAAACATGTCGTCGCCCAATGCGTCAAGGACGGATGCGGCGAAGTGCCGGATACTTCGCCGCTTGCCCAGGTCAAGGAGCCGTCCGGCCTCCACCGCGGCGGCCACCCCGCGCAATTCCGGCACCCGGCCCTGGATGGGCAGCCCAATGGCGTCGGAGAGCAGAGGCCCGTCCAGCGCGGAACCCGGCTTTCCGCGGACCAGGAGGGCAGCCTCAACCGGAGGGAACTCCTGGAGCAGCCGCGCCGCCGCCACGGCAGCTTTGAGCTGTGCGGGAACCACCACCAGAATCCGGTCGCAATCCCACGTGAAGGCCTGGAGCGGCTCTGTCCGCCGGCCTATATCCACCACCACCAGTTCGTAGCTCCGCCGGGCAGCGTCCAGTACACCCACGGTGGTGGAGGCAGCCACCGGAACCGGCTGGTCCCTGCTGGCGGGCCATGACAGGAAGGAGAACCCGCCTGCAACGGGCAGGGAGTCCGAAAGCTGCACGGGATCGATGCTGCCCCGGGCATCGGACAGGTCCGGCCAGCGCAGGCCCGGGTGTTCCTCGGCGGCGATGGCAAGCTCCACTCCTCCGCCCCAGGGGTCGCCGTCCACCAGCAGCACACGGACCCCCAGGCCGGCGGCAGCCTGCGCGATCCAGACGGCCGCAGTGGTGGCCCCGGCGCCACCGCACCCGCCGGTCACGCCCAGCACCAGTCCGCCGGGTGCAGGCGATCGCGACCGGCTGAGATGGTCGGCCAGCCATGCTGCGGCGTCCGGGAGCACCGCCACCCGTTCAGCCCCCAGGGCAGCGGCCAGGTGCCACAGGCTATCGCCTTCCCCGTCCAGCCCCACCAGCACCGCGGGTGCCCGGCGCCGCGGCGGCAGTTCCCGGATATCACTGCCCACCAGGACCGCGCCCGCCCCTTCCCAGTGCCGGCCGCTTTCGGCAGCGTCAGCAACGACACGCAGATGCGCGCCGGCGGCCGCCACAATCCGCTCCACCTCGGACCGGAGGAGGGCGGACGCCGTCACCAGCAGCACCTCGTCAGCACCGGCCGGAAGCCATGCCCCGGCGGCGTCGTCCCCCGGGCCGGCTCCGGTATCCGCCGTCCCGGCCGGCACCGGGCCGGAGGACCGCGCGGAACTGCCAGCACTGCCTGGATCTGTGTGGGACGGGGTCAACTGGTGCCTGCTCATGGAGCCACTCTCCACGGGCGGGCGGAAGCAGGTAAGGCACCGCGGCCGCTATGTGGAAAAGCCGGGCCGGACGCTGCCCGCGCCAGGACAGCCCCGTGATCAGGGCACAATTGGAGCATGTACCTGCTGCTCGCCGCCCACCCCCACGGCGCGGCCCTTCAGGAACTGACCCAGGCGGGCGAGCCCCAGCCGGCCAACCCCGAACCGCACATTATCGCCCGCGAAGACCTCCCCGCCGTCGTGCATCGGCTTGAAACAGACCGGAAGGGCGGGCAGCCGCCGCGCTGGATCTGGCACCGCACGCAGGACTGGTACCCCGGCCTGCTGGCGTCCGGCGTGGAACTGGAGCGGTCCTACGACCTCACCCTCTGCGGAAACATCCTCGCCTTCTCCCAGTTCACCGCCCACACGGAGTACGCCCGCACCGCGGACAGGACCCCGGTGGAGGACCCGGTCCTCCCGTCCAAAACACTCCTGCCGCCCCGCCCGCCGGCGGACCAGGGTGCCCTGTTCGATGAGCCGGACACGGCGCCCCTACCCCGGCAAACGCCCGGTGAGCTCCGCAGCGAGTACGCTGCGCAGCAGGCCGCCCTTGCCGCGGTGGACCCGGAGGGGAACCGGCGCAACCAGCTTCAGCTGCTGCTCGCCGCAGAGTCCGCCGCCGCGATGATCGCCGCCGAAATGCAGCACGCCGGCGTTCCCTGGCGCGAAGACCTGCATGAAAAGATCCTTGCCGACCATCTCGGGCCCCGCCCGCCCTTGGGGCACCGCCCGGCCAGGCTGGAGGCCCTGGCCGCGGAACTGCGGAACCTGCTGAACGCGCCCGCCCTGAACCCGGACTCCCCGCAGGACCTGATCCGGACCTTGCACCGCAACGGCATCGAGGTGAAAAGCACCCGCAAGTGGGAGCTGCGGGAGTCGGGCCATCCGGCCATAGAGCCGCTGCTGGAGTACAAGAAGCTGTCCCGGCTCCACACGGCCAACGGCTGGGCCTGGCTCGATGCCTGGGTGGCGGGAGGCAGGTTCCGGCCGGAGTACGTGGTGGGCGGCGTGGTGTCCGGGCGCTGGGCGTCCCGTGGCGGCGGTGCCCTGCAGATTCCGCGCCAGGTCCGCGGCGCCGTGCATGCCGATCCCGGCCACAAACTGATCGTGGCGGACGCGTCCCAGCTGGAGCCCCGCGTCCTGGTTGCGCTGGCGCAGGACTCTGTGATGGCCGAGGCCGCGCGCGACCAGGACCTGTACGCGGCCATCGCCGCCAAGGGCTTCGGCGGGGACCGGGCGAAGGCGAAGATTGCCCTGCTCGGCGCCATGTACGGGGCCACGTCGGGGGAAGCGGGGCGGCTTATGCCCCAGCTGGCACGGACATACCCGCGGGCCGTGGACTTTGTGGAGCGTGCGGCGCGGACCGGTGAGACCGGCGGAACGGTCACCACCAGGCTGGGCCGCAGCAGCCCGCCGCCGTCGGAGCGCTGGTTCCACAGCCAACGGTCCGCCACTGCCGAGGAGCAGCGGCGCGCGGAATCCTTTGCCAGGTCCCGCGGCCGCTTCACGCGGAACTTCGTGGTCCAGGGCTCAGCCGCTGACTGGGCGGCCTGCTGGCTCGCGGAATTACGACGGCGGCTGCGCGGCTTGCGCGCGGATGGTGCCGCGGGTGCCGAACTTGTTTTCTTCCTCCATGACGAAGTAATGGTCCATGCTCCGGCGGACCAGGTGGCTGCCTGCACCAGGGCCATCGAGGACGCTGCCAATGCGGCCAAGGAACTGCTGTTCGGCCCCGTTCCGGTGGAGTTTCCCGTCAGTATGGCCGTGGTGGACTCCTATGACCACGCCAAGTGACGGCAAATAAGTCAGCACACGTACCCACAAGTCGGGGAATGTAACCTACCCGGCAGTAGCTCGACTGGCAGCGTGACGGGCGTTACAGTTCATAGCGGCGACTGAGGCAGACCGGTCGGGACGGCTCATGCAACGACGCATACCAGGGGAGGTCCGACATATGGCGGGCAGGTTCGAAATTCACCGCGTAGGAGACGAGTCATACCGGCTGCGGCTCACAGATGCGGAAGGCAACATCGTTGCCGTTTCACCCAACTTCAAGTCGCTCAACACGCTGCTTGAAGGCATCAAGGCGATGCGGGAAAACGCGGCGACAGGCATCGTGGTGGACCTGAGGCAGCAGCAGGCCTGAAGCACCACGCACCGGGCTCCCCGGCTTTTGCCGGGGACCCGCCCCAAGACCGGGCAGCCGCGCTCAAAGGCGCGCGTGGCTTCCCTATTCTTTTGGAATCAGACGCCCAGCCTGTGAAGGCGGGTGCGGTCCCACGGGACGGACCAGCCCAGCTGGTCGAAGAGTCCGCTCAGGACAATTCCGGTAAAGCCCCACACCAGGACACCGTTCACGGTGAATCCGGGGCTTTCGAACGTGCGCCCTGCCCGGTGCACGGTAGCCATCACCCGGTTGTCGGGATCCAGCAGGTCCCGCACCGGCACCCGGAAGACCTGGGCTGATTCGGCGTAATCCACCACCCGGACCGGCGAGGGTGAGCGCCACCAGCCGAGCACCGGGGTCACCAGGAAGTTGCTGTGGGCCAGGCCGAGCTGCTGGAGCGTGCCCAGGACTTCGACGCCGCCCGCGTCGAGCCCGGTTTCCTCCTCGGCTTCGCGGAGGGCGGCCTCCACTGCTGACTCGTCGGCGTCGATGCTGCCGCCGGGAAAAGCGACCTGCCCCGGGTGCGAGCCCAGCGTGTGGGCGCGTTCAAGGAGCAGCACGTCGAGGTCGGCGGGGGCAAGGGGCTTGCCCGAGGCGGCGGGGACGTCATCCAGCGCGCCGAAAAGCATCAGCACGGCGGCTTTTCGTGCCAGCTCCTCGTCCACGGTAAGTGCCGCCCAACGCGGATCCGGTGTGGCGTCGACTCCCGATTCGGACCGGCGGACCAAGCCGATCAGGTCATCCCGGGCACTCACGGCGTCTTCTTCCGGGATGCCATCCTGATCTCCGCCGCCCGCTCCGTGTTGGCCAGCAGCTCTGCCAGCAGGTCCTCGCTGCCCGGCGCCAGTTCGTATTTCAGGAGCTTGGCCGCTTTGGCCGGGTCCGTTTCACCCAGGCCGTAGCTGGGACACCAGTTGGCCACCGGGCACGCCCCGCAGGCGGGTTTCCGGGAATGGCAGACCCGTCGGCCATGGAACACCACCCGGTGCGAGAGCATGGTCCAATCCTTCGGTTCGAACAGCTCGGCCACGTCGGACTCGATCTGCACGGGATCCTCCGACTGCGTCCAGCCGAACCTGCGGGCCAGCCGGCCGAAGTGGGTGTCCACCGTGATACCCGGGATGCCGAAGGCGTTTCCGAGCACCACGTTGGCGGTCTTGCGGCCCACGCCGGGCAGGGTGACCAGGTCCTCGATCCGGCCGGGCACAACGCCGTCGTACTCATCCACCAGCCTGGTGGCCAGCGCCAGGAGGTTGCGTGACTTCGCCCGGAAGAAACCGGTTGGCTTGATGATTTCCTCGAGCGTGGCCGGGTCCGCCTCCGCCATGGCCCGCGCGTCCGGGTAGCGGGCGAAGAGCAGCGGCGTGATTTGGTTAACCGTGACGTCGGTGGTCTGGGCCGAAAGGACGGTGGCCACCAGCAGTTCAAACGGGTTGGTGAAATCGAGCTCCGCGTGCGCGTAGGGGTACTTCTCCGCCAGTGCCCTGTTGATGCGCCGTGCCCGCCGCTTCAGCGCGAGCATCGACTCGGAGGAAACCACCGGCATCCCGGCGGTTTGGCCGGCGGGGGCCGTCTTTCCGCCGGCCTTTGCGGCGCGGGGCGCGGCCACGGGACCTAGCCGCGCTCGATGTTGCTGAGGTCCCGCAGGACGCCCAGCCGCCCGTCAGTGTGCTGGACCAGGAACTCATGGCCGCGGTCTTCGAGGGCAAGGACCCAGCCACCCGGTTCAATGATGAAGGCCGGCGCCCCCGTGCGCGGATCGTAGGCGGTGCGGTGCTGGGCAACAGCAAACCAGAACGCCTCGTGGATGGGCTGCTCGTCCACTTGCTCGTGCCGGCTCGACGGGTCAACTGTTGCCCCGATCGGTTCCTCGGGGCGGATCTGCTGGTGCACCGCAGTTGCTGCAGGCGGCTCCCACGTCCTCCGGGCTGCGGAGGCAGCCGCACCGGAGGCAACCGGCTGCGCACCGGCGTCGTGATGTCCGCCAGGCGCACCGTTTGTGACGGACGAACCGGATCCGGCCGGCACCTCCCCGAAATGCGTGTCCTCGCCGGATGCTGCAGCGGGACGCACGACGTCGGCCGCCTGGGTGGGCGGACCAGCGTCGATTTCAGGAGCGTGGTCGGCTACTTCGGGAGCGGTGGACACGGGAGTGCCTGCCGCGGAGGTCCCTGCGGATGCAGGACCGGTGGCGGGCACGGCCGCGGTGGCCGGGGAATGGTGCGCGGAAACGGACGGGACGGCGGCGGTGGCCGGCGCATGGTTGGTGGCGGACGCATGGTCGTTTGACCGCGGCGGGACGGCCGAGGATCCGGCACCCGCGCCGCCGAAGAGCTTGCCGCCGGCGGAACTGAGCAGCTTCCCCGCGCCCGGCTTGGACGCAGATTTCGGCTTGGGTTCTTTGGGGGCACGCGGCTTCTGGACCGGGACAGCTGCTTCACGGGCCACCACGTGGGCCGGCGTTTCGGCGCGGCCCTGGAAGTCACCTTTGAGGTACGGCAGGAAGCGGCCCAGCACCGTTGCCGCGAAAAGGACCAGGGAGCCGATCAGGCCCACCAGCAGGCTGGGCACGTAAGCGCCTGCCACGGACAGGAAGAAGAAGGCAACGGCGAAGCAGGCCACCACGGAGGCGAACTGGTCCACGGACAGGGAACCGATGCGGATCCTGGTGGTGGGCGCGAGCCTGCGCGCTGCGAAGAGGGCACTGGTGATCAGGGGAAGGATGATTCCCAATCCCAGGAAGAACAGGTTGTTCAGGTTCCACAGGTTGTACCGCCCGCCGAAGATGGGCAGTAGTGAGGCGATGAACAGGATGAGGGTGCCGGCGAAGACAGCCAGGTCCCGCACGGTGAACGGCCCGAGCACCGCCTGGTTGGCATCCTTGGAAAGGCCTGTGCGGCTGCCTTTTCCAGCGGCCGCCGCCTGCGGACCGTCCCCGGAGGCGGGCCCTTCGGCGCCTGCGCCTGCCGCGGTGTCGGGGCCTGTTTTCTGGCCGTAGCTCTGCTGGTTCATTCTGTTCTCCTTAGCGTGGCGGTACCGGGGCCTGGCCCCGGTACCGTCCCGTCGTAACACCGGATCCGCTGCTGCCCGGCACTGGTAGCGCCCGGCTCCAGCGGCCCGAGGTGAAGTCACAATTCCATTTCAGCCTAGTCAACAGCCGGGCTGATCACTAGCTGACAAGGGACCGCCGGGACCACCGAAAGGACGCGCGGCAGACCATTCACCGCTTAATAAGCGCCGCTCGCGGGCCGGCTTGTGACACGGCACACACACCTGCGCGGCCAAGCATTAGTCTTGATTCCGGAACAGCTCTTTGCGGTATGACCGTGACGGACCGGTGCCCGACGTCGTGCATGCGGCGGAGCCCGGCCGGCGACCATGCCGCCAGCGAAGATCGATGAATGATGAGGTTCACATGTCCCAGGACACTCCAAGCTCCACGGCCACCGTTCCTGCCGGCTCCGAACAGCACGGTGACGCGTTCGAAAACCTGCTCCATGAGACGCGGACGTTCCCGCCGTCGCCGGAGTTCGCGGCCAACGCGGTTGTCACCGCGGAGGAGTACCGGGAGGCCGACGCCGACCGGCCGGGTTTCTGGGCGAAGCAGGCCCGGGAACTGCTGACCTGGAGCAAGGATTTCGACGAGGCTCTGGACTGGTCCAACCCGCCGTTCGCGAAGTGGTTCGTGGGCGGGGAGGTCAACGCCGCGTACAACGCACTGGACCGGCATGTGGAAAACGGCCGCGGCGACCGGGTGGCAATCCATTTCGAAGGCGAACCGGGCGACACCCGCTCATACACCTACGCCGAGCTGACCGAAGAGGTCAAGAAGGCCGCGAACGCGTTCGAGTCCCTCGGTGTGGCCAAGGGTGACCGGGTTGCCGTCTACCTGCCGATGATCCCCGAGGCCGTCATCACGCTGCTGGCCTGCGCCCGGATCGGGGCCGTGCATTCGGTGGTGTTCGGCGGGTTCTCCGCCGACGCGCTGCGCTCCCGGATCGATGACGCCGAAGCCAAGCTGGCGGTCACCGCCGACGGAACTTACCGGCGGGGCAAGCCCAGCGCGCTGAAGCCGGCGGTGGACGAGGCGCTGTCCCGGCCCGGGCACACCGTGCAGAACGTGGTGGTGGTCAGGCGCAACGGCCAGGACGTGGACTGGACCGAGGGCCGGGACCACTGGTGGGCGGACACCGTGGACGCCGCCTCGAACCAGCACACCGCCGTCGGGCACGACTCCGAGCACCCGTTGTTCATCCTGTACACCTCCGGGACCACCGGCAAGCCCAAGGGCATCCTGCACACCACCGGCGGGTACCTCACCCAGACCGCCTACACCCACAAGGCCGTGTTCGACCTGCACCCGGACACCGACGTGTACTGGTGCACCGCCGACGTCGGCTGGGTCACCGGCCACTCCTACGTCACCTACGCCCCGCTCATCAACGGCGCCACCCAGGTCATGTACGAGGGCACCCCGGACTCCCCGCACCAGGGCCGGTGGTGGGAGATCGTGGAAAAGTACAAGGTCTCCATCCTCTACACCGCCCCCACCGCGATCCGCACCTTCATGAAGTGGGGCCGGGAAATCCCCGACAAGTACGACCTAACCTCCCTGCGTGTCCTTGGCTCCGTGGGCGAACCCATCAACCCCGAGGCCTGGATGTGGTACCGGGACGTCATCGGCGGCGGCAAGGCACCGATCGTGGACACCTGGTGGCAGACCGAAACCGGTGCGCAGATGATCGCCCCGCTGCCCGGCGTGACCGCCGCCAAACCCGGCTCCGCGCAGGTCCCGCTGCCCGGCATCGCCGTGGACGTCGTGGACGAAAACGGCGCCTCCGTGCCCAACGGCCACGGCGGCTTCCTGGTGATCCGCGAACCCTGGCCCGCGATGCTCCGCGGCATCTGGGGCGACCCCGAACGGTTCAAGGACACCTACTGGTCCCGGTTCGAGAACATGTACTTCGCCGGCGACGGGGCCAAAAAGGACGAAGACGGCGACGTCTGGCTCCTGGGCCGCGTGGACGACGTCATGAACGTCTCCGGGCACCGGCTCTCCACCACCGAGATCGAGTCCGCCCTGGTCTCCCACCCCGCCGTGGCCGAGGCCGCCGTCGTGGGCGCCGCCGACGAAACCACCGGCCAGGCCGTGGTCGCGTTCGTCATCCTCCGCGGCGACGCCATGGACACCGGCGAAGACACCATCACCGAACTCCGCAACCACGTCGGCAAGGAAATCGGCCCCATCGCCAAACCCAAGAACATCCTCGTGGTCCCCGAACTGCCCAAAACCCGCTCCGGCAAAATCATGCGCCGCCTCCTCAAGGACGTCGCCGAAGGCCGCGACCCCGGCGACGCCACCACCCTTTCGGATCCCACGATCATGCAGCAGATCGCGGCGAGCCTCCGGAAGTAGGACGACGGCGGCGGCGCTTCCCCGGCGGTGGGGAGGCGCCGCCGCCGTATGCTGGGAGCAGACCTGTCCCCTGCCCCGAAGGATGCGCCCTGATGCTTCCCGCTGCACGTCACCAGGCCATTGTGGACGCCGTCCAGCGCGAACGGGTGGTGCGGGTTTCGGACCTTGCCCAGCAGCTTGGCGTGTCCCTCATGACCGTGCGGCGCGATATCGAGCAGCTGGAGGAGGGCGGCAAGCTGGAGCGCATCCACGGCGGAGCCAAGCTCCCGGGCGATGCCAGCACGTACGAGCCCGGCTTTGAACAGAAATCCACGCAGCTGACCGCGGAGAAGCGGGCCATCGCCGTGGAGGCCGCGGCGCTGGTGCAGGAAGGCATGGCGGTGGGCCTGAGCGCCGGTACCACCACCTGGGCGCTGGCCAAGGAACTTGCCGGCGGTCCCCGGATCACGGTGGTGACCAACTCCGTGCGGATTGCCGACCAGTTCCACCACGCATCGTCGTCCGGTTCGGCGCGCTACGCGTCCACAGTGATCCTGATCGGCGGCGAGCGCACGCCCTCGGATGCCCTGGTGGGTCCCATCGCCACCGGCGCGCTGAAACAGCTGCACCTGGACATCCTTTTCCTCGGCGTCCACGGCATGGACGCCGACGCCGGATTCACCACGCCCAACCTTCTGGAAGCGGAGACAGACCGCGCCTTCGTGGCGGCAGCCCGCAAGACGGTTGTCCTGGCCGACCACACCAAGTGGGGCATGCTGGGTATCAGCTCCATCGCCGCCCTCGACGACGTGGATGAGGTCATCAGCGATGCTGGCCTTGGTGCCGACGCCCAACGCATACTCGGTGAAAAGACCAAGCTTCGGGTTGCACCCGCCTGGCGGGAACCGTGACAGGTGCGGAGCATGCACAGCACCCCCGTCACCTAGGGATAGATTGGCACCCATGACCGAACCTTCCTCCGCCACCGATATCAGCCGCGGCACCATCCTGGTAATCAACGGCCCCAACCTGAACCTGCTGGGCACCCGTGAGCCGGAAAAGTACGGCACCTCCACCCTTGCCGACGTGGAGGACCTGGCCGCGGCGGCCGCGAAAACCCACGGCTTTGTGGTGGAGTGCGTCCAGTCCAACCATGAAGGCGTTCTGCTGGACACCATCCACGCCGCCCGCGAAAACGCCGCCGGCATCGTCATCAATGCCGGCGCCTTCACGCACACGTCCGTGGCGCTACGCGACGCCCTCGCCGCCGTACAGCTTCCCGCCGTCGAGGTGCACATCACCAACGTTCACCAGCGCGAGGAATTCCGGCACCACTCCTACCTGTCCCCCGTGTGCTCGGCAGTGATTGTCGGAGCAGGCGTTACCGGGTACCGGCTGGCCATCGACTACCTGGCTGAGGTCCTCTAGGCGGACAGCTCCGGCGGACCGTCACTTCTGGATGCACTGGCCCGACGACACAGTTGCGGTCAGCGCGGGGGCCTGCGCGGCCACCGGGTTGAGGTCGTCCATGGTGATGGCGAAACCCATGTCCGTATCCGACGTTGCCTTGGCGAAGATCACGCCGGCCACCGCACCGTCGGTAGTAAGCAGCGGTCCACCGGAGTTGCCCGGCTGCACGTCGCCCGCCAGCCGGTAGATCTCCTCAGGCGTGGGGTTGCTGCCGTAGATATCCGGAACCAGCACCGTGGTGATGTCCTGCACCGTGGCCGGCTTGGACTGGAACGGGCCGCCGTGCGGGTACCCAGCGAACGCGGCCGGGCTGCCGCCAGGGAGATCGGCACTCAGCGGCAGCGGCTGCGCGGGCAGGTCCTCCACGGCCAGCACGGCGATGTCATGCTTGGTGTCGAAGTAGACCACCCGCCCCGGCATCGCGCCGCCGTCGGACATTTCCACCACGGGCTGCGACACTCCCGCCACGACATGCGCGTTGGTGACAACGCGGTCCTCGGAGACTACGAAGCCCGTGCCGGTCTGGTTTTGGCCGCATTCGTAGGCGGTCCCGGCGATCCGAAGGACGGATTCTGCCGCCCGGTTGAGGGCAGGCGTGTCAGTGCTCGCGTTGGGCACGGGGACGGCGGGGCCCTGTTCCAGCCCCTCGATGAGGGTGGGGATCCCGTTGCCGATCACCGCGGAGCGGAGCTCAGCCATGGTGGCCTTGACGGGCGTGGGGGTCAGACCGTCGATGAAGCGGATGACCTTGGACTCGGCCAGCTGCTGGGACACCAGCGGGACACCCAGCGAACTGATGCTGAACGCCAGCATGGACATGACCAGCGCCGACACCACGACATTCACGGCGCCGCCCACAGCCCGGTCCACCGCACGCAGCGGCCGGATCCGCACGGCACCCCGGATCTGCCGTCCCACCATGGTTCCCAGACCGTGTCCCAGGACCACAAGGACGACGGCGGCCGCCACAATGGCGGTGAGCCGCCAGCCGGAGTCCTCAACAAAGCCGCTGACCAGGGGAACGGCGAAGAATGCGGCTACCGCACCGGCGGCGAAACCGGCGATGCCGCCTGCCGTAACGAGGAAGCCGTTGCGCAGGCCGTAGACCAGGTAGGACAGCAGCGCCAGGATCAGGATCAGGTCCAGGACAGTCAAGCCGACCACGAAAGGCTCCTTATTAACAGTTGAAACCTCATTCTAATGGCGCTCCCTGACAATCTTCCGGGGTTGCCTGCAGAGTCAGTGAGCCCGTCATCACGGCGGATCGGGTGCCAAGTTCGTCACAGAACCTTGAAAATTCTGAAACAATGGCAAAAGCGCCACAGCCGATACTTTTACTCAGGAGATTTTATGGACATCGAGGTACTGCGCCGAGCACCACTTTTCGCCACGCTTGACGACGACGCATTCCGGCTGCTGACGGACGAGCTCACCGAGGTGGACCTCTCCCGCGGTGCCTCGGTCTTCCGTGAAGGCGACCAGGGTGACCAGCTCTACTTCATCGTCTCCGGCAAGGTAAAGCTCGGCCGCACCTCCCCCGACGGCCGCGAATCCCTCCTCGCGATCCTGGGCCCGGGCGAACTGTTCGGCGAAATGGCCCTGTTCGACCCCTCCCCGCGCACCGCCACGGCCACCGCCGTCTCCGAAACGCGGCTGGCAGGCCTGAAGAACGAGAGCCTGAACAACCTCCTGCGCACCCGCCCCGAGGTTTCGGCCCAGCTGCTGCAGGCCCTGGCCCGCCGCCTGCGCCGCACCAACGACTCCCTCTCCGACCTCGTCTTCTCGGATGTTCCGGGCCGCGTTGCCAAGGCCCTGCTGGACCTGGCCGACCGCTTTGGCCGCCCGGCCACCGACGGCGTCCTGGTAGCCCACGAACTCACGCAGGAAGAGCTGGCCCAGCTGGTGGGCGCCTCCCGCGAAACCGTCAACAAGGCCCTCGCCGAATTCGTCCAGCGTGGCTGGCTCCGGCTGGAAGCCCGCGCCGTCGTCATCCTGGATATGCAGCGCCTCCGCCAGCGCTCCCGCTAGGCAAAAGCCAAGCAAAAGGCCGCCCCACGGGGCGGCCTTTTCGCTGCGCCCTGACTGCGCACACTCCATCCCACCCGGAACTACGGGCGGTAAAATGGAAGCCAGAGGTGCATGGCAATGTCCGTGGCTATGTTTGTCCTGTTGATCCTGCTGGGCGTGGCCGCCGTGGCCGCCATCGCCGGGACGATAGTCCTCGTCATCCGCGACGGCCGGGGTGAAATTCCGCCAGAACTCTCCATCCGGCCTTGGACAGCCGGGACGCTGCCCAGCCGCCCCTATTCCACGCTGCCCAGGATCTAGCGTTCCGCGGCACTCAGCGTTCGCGCTGGGGATCGCCAGGCATGGTCTTCGCGGCTTCCACTTCGAGCAGCATCCTGCCGTCCTCCACCACCAGCGTGGGCTGGTACACGTGGGCCTTGCGCTTGTAGCTGAGGTAGGCGATGCAGCCGTTGGCCGCGGCCATCTTCTCGAGCATGATCTCGGACCCCGGCACCATCAGTTCGCCGAGGGTGCGGCCCACCGTGTTTTCCTGGCCCACCTCCTCCCCGAGGATGGTGCTGTTCCGCTCCTCGATGACTTTGGCGGCGTTCACCCACCGGCCCCAGACTCCCTTGCCTTCCAGCAGCGTGGGCTCCTGGCCAAGCGGCACCGTGGCGGCGAAGTAGCGGGTGTCGAACCTGCGGTGGGCGAAGTCGGGGCTGCGCCAGTTGACGAGGGATTTCAGCAGGTCGGTCCGGAGCGAGAGCCCGCGCTTCTCCAGGACCTGGGCGAGCGTCTTTTCCTGCTCGGCTACCGCAAGCCTGGCGCGCATCCACTCCGGCGTGGAGGTGGCTTCGACAGTGCCCGCATTGTCCGGGCCGGCCAGCAGCACGCCCGTCTCCTCGAAGAGTTCGCGGATGGCGCCCACCACGTGCCGTCGCGCAAGCCCGACGTCGTCCGTCCCCATCTGCTCGGCCCAATACTGCGGTGACGGGCCCAGCCAGCCGATCGGATCGTCGTCGGCGGCGTCCAGGGAACCGCCGGGGAACGCAAGGACCCCCAGCGGCGAGGAACCTGGCCGGTAGGCCAGCCAGGTTTCCAGGCCGGTGGGGGAATCCCGCAGCAGGACCACGGAGGAGGCAAAGCGCGCGGCGCGCGGGGTGCGTTCGCCGTGTTCGAGCCAGCTCTGCGCTGCCCCTTCAAGATCCTGGGGAAGTGCAAAAAGGCGTCGGGCGAGCTGTGGCAAGGGAAGCGACCGGTCCTAGCTGAATTCGGCGATCAGTTCGACTTCAACCGGCGAGTCGAGCGGCAGGACGGCAACGCCGACGGCGGAACGGGCGTGCTGGCCGGCGTCACCGAGGACGCGGCCCAGCAATTCCGACGCGCCATTGATGACAGCCGGCTGCCCGGTGAAGGACGGGTCCGAGGAGACGAAGCCCACGACTTTAACAATGCGGGTGATCCGGTCCAAGTCGCCGATCACGCTCTTGACCGCGGCCAGTGCATTCACGGCGCACACGGCGGCGTAGCGCTGGGCTTCCTCGGGGGACACTGTGGGCTCGTCCGCGGCACCCTCGGCGCCTGCCGACACCTTGCCGGTAGCTTCGAGTTTGCCGTTAATAAAGGGCAGCTGCCCGGAGGTGTAGACGTGGTTGCCGGAGATGATGGCCGGGACGTAGGCGGCCACGGGGGCAGCCACCTGGGGAAGGGTCAATCCGAGTTCTGCGAGGCGCTGCTCGACGGCGGAAACGGGCTGTGTAGCCGCGCCGGACCGGGCTTCTGCGGGGGTGCTCATGCTACTGCTTCTCCCTCTTCAGGTAGGCAACAAGGCCGTTGCCGTCGGGGCCGGGGACAACCTGGACGAGCTCCCAGCCGTCCTCTCCCCACTGGTCCAGGATCTGCTTTGTGGCGTGAATAATGAGCGGAATCGTCGCGTACTCCCATTTGGTCATGAGAGAAAGACTAGTCCTTGCCGGTAAAGTGGAAAACATGGCGACTCGTAAGAACCCCTTATTCGATACTGCCACCACCCTCGGAAAGATCCTAGTTTTCCTTGGCGTGAGTGCGATTTGCGGTGTCCTGGTAGCTGGCCTGTTGGTCCCCGCGGCCGCAGTTTCGGGCAGTGCTGCAAGCGGTTCCATCGAGTTCTTCGACACACTACCGGCGGAACTCAAGGTTGACCCGCCGAACCAGACCACCAGGATCCTGGCGGCGGACGGCAGCGAGATTGCCAACGTCTACACGGAGAACCGCACCAAGGTCGCCTTGGACCAGATCTCACCGTTCGTGAAGGAAGCCGTCATCGCCGTCGAGGACAGCCGTTTTTATGATCACGGCGGCGTGGACACCACCGGCATCCTCCGTGCGCTGGTCAGCACCGCGCGCGGCAACCGCCAGGGTGCCTCCACTATCACGCAGCAGTACGTGAACAACGTCCTGAACGCCAACCTCGCGGCCGAGGGCAACGAGGACCAGATCAAGCTCAACGGCGTGAACAAGGGCGTGGGCGACAAGCTCCGCGAAATGAAGCTCGCCATCGCCCTGGAAAAGGAATTCAGCAAGGAGCAGATCCTTGAGGGCTACCTGAACATCGTGTTCTTCAACCGGGATGCCTACGGCATCGAGGCTGCTTCCAGGTTCTTCTTCAGCACCTCCGCCAAGGACCTCACGCTCCCCCAGTCCGCACTGCTGGCCGGGCTCGTGAACAGCCCGTCCGCGTTCGATCCCATCAACAACCCGGAGAGCTCCAAGCAGCGCCGCGACCTGGTGCTGGGACTCATGCTTGACCAGGGCAGGATCACCCAGGCCGATTACGACGCCGCGGTGGCCACTCCCGTGGAAACCAAAGTGACCCCTGCCCGCCAGGGCTGCGCTTACGCTTCCACGGCACCGTACTTCTGTGACTACGTCCTGCACCTGCTGGAAAACAACCCCGCCTACGGCGCGGACCCCAAGGAGCGCCAGCGCCTCATCTATGGCGGCGGCCTGACCATCACCACCACATTGGACCCCACCGCCCAGGCCGCGGCCCAGGAGCAGGTCAATGCCTCCGCCGGCGCCAACCCGGACAAGTGGGGTGCTGCCATGGTTTCCGTGCAGCCGAACTCCGGCAAGATCATTTCGATGGCGCAGAACACCACCTTCCTGCCTGCCGAGGGCTCTTTCGACTCCCAGGTGAACTTCAACGTGGACAAGCTGGACAAGGACGGCAACGACCTTAACGGCCTGGGGGGCGCGCAGCCCGGCTCCACGATGAAGCCCTTCACGTTCGCCGAATGGCTCAACGAGGGCAAGTCCATGAACACCGTGGTGAATTCGGCCCAGCGCGTCTACCCCCTGAGCTTCCCCTGGCGCCACACCTGCGGCAAGGTAACCGGTGGTTACAGCACCGCCCAGAAGAACCAGGGCCTCGGCACGGCTGATGACCTGCAGAACGCCGAGCCGCAGTGGTACCGCCCGCTGTCCGTCCTTGAGGGCCTCTACAACTCCATTAACACCGTGACCTTCGCCTCGGCGGCCCAGCTGGACTTCTGCGGAATCCAGAAGATTGTGGACGCCACCGGCCTGCACGGCGGCCTGCCCGCTGAGGGGGAACCGAACCCGAAGATCAACATGTCCCTCCTGGGCAACCTGCTGGGCTCCACGCAGACCTCCCCGCTGACCATGGCCAGCGCCTTCGCCACCTTCGCGAACGACGGCAAGTTCTGCGAGGCCATCGCCATCACCTCCGTCACTGACGCAACGGGCAAGCAGCTGCCGGCACAGTCCACCAGCTGCCGGGACGCCGTCAAGCCTGAGGTTGCGCGCGGCGTGAACTACGCGCTCCAGGAAGTCCTCAACCGTGGTTCCGGCTCACTGATCCAGCCCCGGATCTCCACCCGGACCAACTTCCCCATCGGCGCCAAGACCGGTACGTCAAACATGAATGAATCGACGTGGGTTGTTGGCCACACCACCGGCCTGGCCACCGCGGCCTGGTTTGGTGATCCGCTGGGCGCCCAGAACCGGCCGGGCCAGAACATCACCGTAAACGGGAAGTTCTACAAGGGCATTGACGGCTACATGATCGCCGGCCCGATGTTCTCCAACTTCATGTCCCGCATCGCTCCCGCCTATGGCACAGAGCCGTTCCCGGCACCGCCCGGCAACCTGCTCAACGGTTCCAGCCGCAACACCACGCCCGCCACCACCGCCCCCCAGGCGAGCCAGGCGCCGGCTCCGGCACCGGCACCCGCCCAGCAGCCCACCCAACAGCCAGCGCCCCAGCCGACCGGCAACGGAAACGGGAACGGCGATGACAACGACAACGGCAACGGAAACGGCTAGTCGTGGCCCTGAATGAGCTGGCCGGCCGCGTCCGTACCATCGGGCGCGGCTTTGCCGTCACCGCAGGAGCCGGGGCGGCTGTCGGACTGGCCGCCGCCGGGTACGGGCTGTGGGAAAAGAACCAGTTCGTGCTGCGTGAAGAGACGCTGGAGATCCTGCCTCCGGGCCGGGACCCGTTCCGCATCCTCCACCTCAGCGATATCCACTTTGTCCCCGGGCAGCAAAAGAAGGCAGCCTGGTTGGAGTCCCTGGCCGGACTCCAGCCAGACCTGGTGGTGAACACCGGCGACAACCTGAGCCACGCCAAGGCGGTGGATCCGCTCCTTGCCGCCCTGCGCCCGCTGCTTGAGTTTCCCGGCGTTTTCGTCCCCGGCTCCAACGACTACTTCGCCCCCAGCCCTAAAAACCCGGCCTCGTATCTGATGGGACCGTCAAAGGTCAAGCCCAAGACCGTCCCCCTGGACTGGCCGCGGCTGCGGTCGGGCTTCGGGATGGCCGGCTGGATCGACCTGACCAACCGCCACCAGTCAGTGGTCCTTAATGGCATGCGCTTCGATTTCTCCGGCGTGGACGATCCCCACCTGAACCGCGAACGCTATGCGGGCTGGCCCAAGGGAACCATCAACCAGGATGCCAACGACCACCTCAAGATCGCCGTGATCCATGCCCCTTACCAGCGCGTGCTTGACCACTTCACCGAAAGCGGCGCGGACCTCCTGCTCGCCGGCCACACGCACGGCGGCCAGCTCTGCATCCCCGGCTACGGGGCGCTGGTGTCCAACTGCGACCTCCCCGCCTGGCGTGCGAAGGGCCTGAATGACTGGTCCAGCAATGGAAGCACGACGCCTGTCAACGTCTCGGGCGGCATCGGCACCTCCCGCTTCTCCCCGGTCCGGATCGCCTGCAAACCTGAGGCAGTCCTGCTGACGCTTACCTCGCCTGCCTGAGCCGCACCAGCCGCAAGCCATCACGGACTGCAATAAGTAAGCAAGCGTGCCGACCGGGCTGTAAACCCTGTGAATCGTCCAAGGCCATGGCATAGGGTAGTTGCTAAGGGAAACTACCTTCGATTCAGAGCTTGAGAAGCGGGCATGGCCGAGCAAACTCCATTTTTTCGATCCATCAGCCGTCTCTATCCCCATGTCCGCGCCATCATTCCCCGGCTGCTGCTGGGCCTTCTCTGCGCCCTCCTTGCCAGTGTGGTTGCCCTGGCCATTCCGCAGGTCCTGAGGGTCCTCATCAACGAATCCCTGAAGCCCGGCGGCGCCACGCAAGCGGTCTGGACTTCCGCCGGCCTCATCCTGGTCCTCGGCGTGGCGGAAGCAGGCCTGGTGGCGCTCCGCCGCCAATTCGTCATCAACCCGGCCACCACAGTGGAAACCCGGATGCGGGTGTCCCTGTATGGCCATCTGCAGGATCTCACCGTGTCCTTCCACGACCGCTGGGGCTCAGGCCAGCTGCTGTCCCGGGCCATGACGGACCTGAACTTCCTGCGCCGGTGGATGGCCTTCGGCGCCATCATGCTGGTGGTCACTACCCTGACCGTCATCATCGGCATTGCCATCATGTTCGCCATGAGTTGGCAGCTGGCGCTGATCTTCCTGGCGGCCGCGGCGCCCATCATGGCCTACAGCTTCCGGTTCCGGACACGCTTCAGCAAAGTTACCCGCCGCAGCCAAGACCAGGCCGGTGACCTCGCCACCACGGTGGAGGAATCGGTTCACGGCATCCGCGTGCTGAAGGCCTTCGGCCGGAGCCGCGAAGCACTGGAAAGCTTCAACGAGCAGGCCGAGGAGCTCCGCCAGACCGAGATCCAGAAGGCCCGGCACCAGGCAACCTTCACCATGGTGGTCACGCTCCTGCCGGAGCTCGCCCTCGGTGCCGGGCTGGTGGTGGGCGTGATGCTCTGCGCCACCGGCCAGCTGGACATCGGTGCGCTGGTGGCATTCTTCGCAACCGCAGCCGTCATCGCCTCCCCCGTGGAGTTCTCGGGCATGCTGCTGGCCATGGCACTCACGGCCAAGACCGCCGTCGACCGCCATTACGAGGTGATGGACACGGAGAACACCATCACCAGTCCACCCGAACCGTGCATGCCGGAGAGGCTGGACGGTGCGCTGCGCTTCAACAACGCGTCCTTCGCTTTCGACGACGCTCCGGACAAGCCCATCCTCAAGGACATCGACCTCGAGGTCCGGCCCGGCGAAACCATGGCCCTGGTGGGCATCACGGGCAGCGGCAAGAGCGCCCTGATCCAACTGGTGCCCAGGCTGTATGACGTTACCGCCGGCGCCATCATCATCGACGGCGTGGACCTGCGCGCGTTCGACGTCGCGGAACTCCGGCGCATTGTGGGTGTGGCCTTCGAGGACACCACCCTGTTCTCCAGCTCCGTCAGGGACAACGTGCTGCTGGGCGCCCTGGAGCGGACCGACCACGTCCTCGAGGAAGCACTGGATGTGGCACAGGCGCACTTCGCCTACTCCCTCCCGGAGGGCGTGGACACCCTGATCGGCGAGGAGGGCCTCAGCCTCTCCGGCGGCCAGCGGCAGCGGATAGCACTGGCCCGCGCCATTGCAGCGCGCCCACGCATCCTGGTCCTGGATGATCCCCTGTCCGCCTTGGATGTGCACACCGAGGAACTGGTGGAGATGCGCCTGCGGGAGGTCCTCAAGGACACCACAACACTGATCGTGGCCCACCGGCCGTCCACCGTGGCCCTCGCTGACCGCGTGGCGCTGCTGGAGGAAGGCCGCATCACCGCCGTCGGAACCCATACGGAACTGCTGGCAGGCAACCACCACTACCGGTATGTCATCGCCAGCCTGGACCAGGAACCCCGGGATCTGGACTCGGAGCTCTCGGACCTCGAGGACCATGCAGAGGAAGCCATCCGATGAGCACCGCCACGTTCGGCACCGCCAATGAGGACAACGCCCACCTGAGCAAGAGTGACAGCAGGGCGGTACGGCGCCGGTCGCTCGCCCTGCTGCGGTCCCTGATCCGTCCGGTGCGGGTACGGTTCTGGCTGACTATCGCCACTGTGGTCCTTTCGCAGGCGGCCCGAGTGGCGGGCCCGGCGCTCATCGCGTTCGGCATCGACCACGCCCTGCCCGCGCTGCGCGCCGGGGACAACCTTCCCCTGGTGCTCACCGGCGTCGCGTATCTCCTGGCAGCCATCGCGACGGCGGGACTCACCGCCCTGTACGTCACCTCCACGGCGAAGCTCAGCCAGTCGATGCTGCTGGACCTGCGCGTCAGGGTCTTCCGCCACACGCAACGCCTGAGCCTGGAATTCCACGAGAAGTACACCTCCGGCCGGATCATCGCCCGGCAGACCTCCGACCTTGAGGCCCTCCGCGAACTCCTCGATTCCGGGGTGAGCTCGCTGGCCTCGGGCCTGCTGTTCATGGTGTTCACCGCCGTCACCGTTTTCGCCCTGGACTGGCGCAGCGGCCTGCTGGTGCTGGCCGCCGGCGTGCCCATGTTCCTCCTGGCCCGCTGGTACCAGAAGCACTCGCAGATCGCGTTCCGGCAGTCCCGGGTGGTGTCCGCCCGGCTGATCGTGCACTTCGTGGAAACCATGACCGGCATCCGCGCCGTCAAGGCGTTCCGGAAGGAACGGGAGAACGCCGAACAGTACGGGCAGCTCGCCGAGGACTACCGGCAGGCCACCGTCCGCTCCATCAACCTCAACGGCATCTTCCAGCCCGGGCTGGTGCTGATCGGCAACGTCTGCGTGGCCGTCGTCTTGCTCTTCGGCGGCTTCCGGGTCCTCGGCGGCGACCTTGCCGTGGGCGTGCTGCTGGCCCTGATCCTGTCCACCAAGCGCTTCTTCCAGCCGGTGGACCAGATGGCCATGTTCTACAACTCGTTCCAGAGCGCCCAGGCTGCCCTCGAGAAAGTCTCGGGACTGCTCGAAGAGGTGCCAACGGTCCGGCCGCCCCGGAACCCCGTGGCGCTCAAGGACGCCGCCGGCGAGATCGACTTCAAGGACGTGGAGTTCCGGTACGGCGACGGCCCTGTCATTGTTCCGACGATGAACCTGCATATTCCTGCCGGGCAGACCGTCGCCCTGGTGGGCCAGACCGGGGCCGGGAAGTCCACCCTGGCCAAGCTGATTGCCCGCTTCTACGACGTCACGTCCGGCTCGTTGACCCTCGACGGCGTGGATCTGCGGAACCTCAGCACCACTGACCTGCGGCGGAACATCGTGATGGTCACCCAGGAGGCCTTCCTCTTCAGCGGCTCCGTGGCGGACAACATTGCCCTGGGCCGGCCGGAGGCCTCCCGGGCGGAGATCGAGGAAGCGGCCAAGGCGGTGGGCGCCCACGGCTTCATCATGGCCCTGCCGGAGGGCTACGACACCGATGTTAACAAGCGCGGCGGGCGCGTGTCCTCCGGGCAGCGGCAGCTCATCAGCTTCGCCAGGGCCTTCCTGGCAAAGCCGGCCGTGCTGATCCTGGATGAGGCCACCTCGTCACTGGACATCCCCTCCGAGCGGCTGGTGCAGAACGGGCTGGCCCGGCTGCTCGCCGGCACCGGATCCGCGGGAAGGACTGCCCTGATCATCGCCCACCGTCTGTCCACTGTCGAGACGGCGGACCGAGTCCTGGTGGTGCACGACGGCCGCGTCGTGGAGGATGGCAGCCCCACCGAGCTGACCCGCGGCGGGGGCAGGTTCGCCGAACTTCACGGAGCCTGGAAGGACTCACTGGTCTAGCCCCGGGTACCGGGGTCCGGATTTCACATCGAGGCCGGGCATCAGCTATCCTTGTAAAGTTGCTTTTGCAGCGGATCGGGATGTAGCGCAGCTTGGTAGCGCGCTTCGTTCGGGACGAAGAGGTCGCAGGTTCAAATCCTGTCATCCCGACCAAAGGGAAAAAAGAGGGTCTTCTGAGAAGGCCCTCTTTTTTGTTTCGTTACCTAGCGCAATATTCCCGGTATGCAAGTCAAAAGGGCCCCACGCGGATCCATCACCAAACCTTTACACCTGGACCAAAAGAAAAGCCCCGGAGCAGGGCTCCGGGGCTTTTCCTCGCCTCCTTGGTGAGGAGGTTCCTACATGGGGTTGGGCCAGTTTCCTGTGTACGTGGTGTACGAGGTGTCGCTGGTCTCAGTGCTGGTGTCGGTGCTCTTGTCCTTCTTCTTGTCCTTGGTGGACATGGGGTTCGGCCAGTTGCCGGTGGCAACAACATTACCGGAATTATCCGCCAGAGAACCCGCAGACAGTACGGCCGGAGCCGCGGCAGAAAATGCTAGGGCGCCAGCCAGGACCGTGGCCGTGACCAATTTCTTGAACATGTTGGTTCCTCAATACGAGTCGGATTCGTTACAAAGTCAGCACTGCCCTTGTTGACATACATTGTAAAATGTTTTCCACAGGCGCTGTCAAGCGCTATTTCTGAGCTGTCCGGAACAAGGAGGAAGTCCCGTGGGCAACGGATTCGGGGAGAAGCTCCGGGCGGAGCGCTTGGAGCGAGGCCTCACGCAGGCCGAACTGGGTAAGGACCTGTACTCCCCCAGCTACATTTCACTGCTCGAAACCGGCCGCAGGGAGCCCACCGCTGAGGTCATTGAGGAACTGGCCCGCCGGCTGGAGCTGGCTCCCAAGGCGTTGGAGGCGTGGAGCCAGCCGATCTCCGCCAGCGACGCCGAATACGTCCTTGCCGGCCTCTACGCCAGGCAGGCCTGGGACCTTCGGGACTATGCCCTGGCGGCCAGCCACGCCGCCACGGCCGCGCAGCTCGCGCTCGAAGGCCGGAACACGAGCGCCTGGTGGAACATGACGTACATGCAGGCCGAGTGCCTGATGAGGCAAGACGACCTCACGGAGTGCCAGCGGATCGTGGAAAGGCTCATCGAGCACCCCATGGCCCGGGAATCGGTAGGGCTGGGCGTCCGCGCCCACCAGATGCTCGCGGCAGTCCTGCAGCGCCGCGGGCAGTTGCCGGCTGCCGTGGAGGAGGCAATGGAAGCGGTCAGGCTGTCCGAGCAGCTGCCGAAGAGTTCCACCATCATCACCGGCGCCCTGCGGGTCCTGATCGGGGCACTGGCGGAGAGCGGCCGGCTTGAAGAGGCCTGGAAGTACTGCCAGAAGCTGCACGAGCAGGTGGATGAAGAGGCCATGACGCAGCTTGCCGGCGAAGTGGCGTGGGTCATCGGCAACGTGGCGTTCATGCGCCACGACTACGTGGAAGGCGTCCGGCACCATGAGCGGGCGGCAAAACTGCTGTCCCCCGCCAATGACATCGAGATGTGGGCCCGCTTCAACAAGGCATCCGCCGCCGTCAGGCTGCAGGCCGGCATTGTTGAGCCGGAAACCCTCTCATCCATCGAACGCGCGGAGCTTGCCTTCTCGATCGTCAGCGGGACCAAGAGTGATGCGCTGGAGGTCGCCTTCATCCGCGCCCGGTGGCTGTACCTCACCGGAGACATCGTTGCCGCCGTCGAAAAACTCCGCGAGATCCATGCCGACCGCACTGCCCTGGCCAAGCACACCGCGGGCGAGGTTTCGCTTCTGCTCGGCAAGTCCCTTAAGGCTGCCGGCGAACCCGACGAAGCCCTGGTGCACCTCGAAGAGGCGCAAAAGGCCTTCAGCGCCGCGGGCGCCGGGGACCGCGTCCAGCAGGCGCTGGACGCGATCCTGGAAATCCGGCTGGCACAAAAGCGCGCCGGATCAACCCCCAAACCCGCCAAGCAGGCCGGTTAGCCAGGCCGTCCGCCGGAGCAGCCGGGGCTCCGGTCAGACGAAGGTTTTGCCGGTGATTTTCTCGTAGGCCTCGACGTAACGGCTGTGGGTGCGTTCAACAACCTCGGCCGGAAGCGCCGGCGGAGGCGTGTCCGAGGACTTGTCCCATCCGGATTCGGCAGATGTCAGCCAGTCCCGGACGTACTGCTTGTCGTAGGACGGCTGAGCCTGCCCCGGCTTGTAGGTGGCGGCATCCCAGAACCGGGAGGAATCCGGTGTCAGCACCTCGTCGCCCAGGGTGATGGACCCGGAGACGGCGTCGTACCCGAACTCCACCTTGGTATCGGCGAGGATGATGCCCCGTTCGCGCGCGATGCGCTCCGCCGTCGTGTAGATCTTCAGGGTCAGTTCGCTGAGCCGGCCCGCGATGTCATCACCCACGAGGGCCACAACGGCGTCATACGTGATGTTCTCGTCATGCTCGCCCACTTCGGCCTTGGCCGAGGGCGTGAAGATGGCATGCTCCAGCCTGGAACCGTCCACCAGCCCCTCCGGCAGCGGGATGCCGCAGACGGTGCCGGACGCCCGGTATTCCTGCAGCCCGGACCCGGTGAGGTAGCCGCGCGCGATGCATTCCACCGGGAACATGTCCAGCTTCTTGCAGATCATGGCGCGGCCCTCGACCTCTGCGGGCACGCCGCCCTCAACCGTCGAGGCCAGCACATGGTGCTCCACGCCCAGCTGGTCGAACCACCACAGGCTCAGCTGGGTGAGGATGCGGCCCTTGTCCGGAATCTCGCTGGACAGCACATGGTCGTAGGCGCTGATGCGGTCGCTGGCAACCACCAGCACGCATTCCTGGCCCACCTGCTGGACGATGGACTCGTCAGCGGGCTCGTACAGGTCCCTCACCTTGCCGGAGTAGACGTGCTTCCAGCCCGGGAGGTCCAGGGTGCTGGTGTTGAAGCCGCGCGGTGCGGGGGTGTCCGTCATGTCAGGCCTTCGCTTTCGTCACGGGCAGGGAACCGGTGGCTCCGTACGGAACCGTGATTTCCCCGCGGGCTGCTTTCCCTGCAATGTCAGTGCGGTACTGCGAGCCTTCCAGCTGCACCAGCTCCACGCCGTCGTAAGCCCGTTCGCGCGCCTCCACCAGGTCGCTGCCCAGTGCGACGACGGCGAGCACCCGGCCGCCGGCGGAAATGACCTTGCCCTGGTCGTCAAGGGCGGTTCCGGCATGGATGACGTGCACGCCCTCCAACTCCTCCACCTTCTTCAGCCCCCGGATACGGTCGCCGGTGCGCGGCGTGTCCGGATAGTTTTCCGAGGCCACGACGACGGCGACGGCGGTTTCCTTCGCCCAGCGCAGCTCCTCCGCCTTGTCCAGTTCGCCCTTCGCGGCCGCCAGGAGCAGGGAACCGAGCGGCGTCTTCAGGCGGGCGAGGACGGCCTGGGTCTCCGGGTCGCCGAAGCGGACGTTGAACTCGATGACGCGGGTGCCGCGTGACGTCAGGGCGAGTCCCACGAACAGGACGCCCACGAAGGGGGTGCCGCGGCGGGCCATCTCGTTGACCGTGGGCTGGGCAACCCGCTCAAGGACTTCCTCCACCAGGCCGTCCGGAGCCCATTCCAGGGGCGTGTATGCTCCCATGCCGCCGGTGTTGGGGCCTTCGTCGTTGTCGAAAATGCGCTTGAAGTCCTGGGCCGGAGAGAGCGCCACGGTGTTGTGGCCGTCGCAGAGCACGAAAAGGGAGACCTCGGGCCCGTCCAGGAACTCCTCGATGACCACCGAACCGCCGGCGTCGAAGCAGGACTGCGCGTGGGCGAGGGCCTCGTCGCGGTTCCTGGTGACCACCACGCCCTTGCCGGCGGCAAGCCCGTCATCCTTGACCACGTACGGGGCGCCGAAGGTATCAAGCGCCGAGGCCGCTTCCTCAGCATTGGAGGCCACCATGGCCATGGCTGTTGGAACACCGGCTTCAGCCATGACCTCTTTGGCGAACGCCTTGGAGGCCTCCAGCTGTGCAGCCGCCTTGCCGGGCCCGAACACGGGGATCCCGGCGTCGCGCACGGCATCCGCAACGCCCGCGGCGAGCGGGGCCTCGGGGCCAACCACCACCAGGTCAACTGCGAGCTTGGTTGCGAGCGCCGCCACGGCGTCGGGATCGTTGCCGTTGATGTTGTGCGTGGGGACCAGCTTGCTGATGCCTGCGTTGCCGGGCGCTGCGTGGACCTCGGACACGTTGGGGTCTGCGAGCAGGGAGCGGACAATGGCGTGTTCGCGGCCTCCGGGGCCGATGACGAGTACCTTCACAGTCACCAAGGGTACTTTGTGCACCCTGCCCGCTCCTAAGCTGTGACCGCTTCCGGATCCCGCGACAAGTCCGCCGCCTGTGCCGCTCCGAACAACTGCCATGACGAAGCTTCGGAACTGGCTCAAAGGCCCACCCGCACTGTCTGCGCTGGCAGGGGTGGTGGCGGCCGCCGTCGTCCTTGCCGTTGCGGAGCTGGCTGGCGCATTCTTCACCGCCCGGGCAGCACCGCTGCTCGCCCTGGGCTCAACATTCATCGACTTCACGCCGCCCTGGCTCAAGGATTTCGCCATTGCCACGTTCGGCACCAACGACAAGGCCGCCCTGTTTGTGGGCATGGGGCTGACCATCGCCGCGCTCGCCTGCGTCCTGGGCGTGGTGGCCTACCGGCGGTGGGCCCTGGGCGTCCTGGGCGTCCTGTTCATGGGCGCGGTGATTGTGGCCAGCGTGGTGACCCGCGCCGGCGTCGAACCGGTGGATGCGGTGCCCAGCGTGCTCGGAACGCTCGCTGGCCTGGTGGTGCTGCGGCGGCTGCTGGCCCCGCTGCATGGCATGAAACAGTGGCCGGAGGCACCGGCCGATGCTGCCCCAGGCAATCCGGCAACCAGCCGCCGCCGATTCTTCGCTGCGGCGGGCATCACCGCGGCGGCCGCCGGAATCGCCGCAACGGGAGGACGCCTTCTCGGTGCCGCCCGCAGCAACATCGCCAAGGCCCGGGAGGCCCTCCAGCTGCCGTCCCCGGCCAAGGCCGGGCCCCCCGTTCCCGCCGGCGTACAGTCCGACGTGGCCGGCGTGCCGCCCTGGGTGACCCCCAACAACGAGTTTTACCGCATCGATACCGCCCTTAGCGTGCCGGAGATAAACGCCGAGGAATGGGAGCTCCGCGTCCACGGACTGGTGGAGGAGGAGGTCCGCCTCACCTTCCAGGATCTGCTCGACGCCGACCTGATCGAGTCCCACGTGACCCTCACCTGCGTGTCCAATCCGGTGGGCGGCAACCTGGCGGGCAATGCGAAGTGGCTGGGCCTGCCCATCCGGGAGGTGCTGCGCCGGGCCCGGCCCAGGGACGGCGCAGACATGGTACTTTCCACCTCCATCGACGGCTTCAGTGCCTCCACCCCGCTGGAGGTCCTGCAGGATGACCGTGACGCCATGCTGGCAATCGGAATGAACGGCGAACCGCTGCCGCTGGAGCACGGCTACCCCGTGCGGATGGTGGTCCCGGGCCTGTACGGCTTCGTGTCCGCCACCAAATGGGTGGTTGACCTGGAAGTGACCCGCTTCGCGGACAGCAAGGCGTACTGGACCGAGCGTGGCTGGTCCGAGCGCGGTCCCATCAAGACGATGGCACGCGTGGACGTGCCGAAATCGTTCGCCAAGGTTCCGGCCGGAAAGGTCGCGGTGGGCGGCACAGCCTGGGCCCAGACCCGCGGCATCACCAAGGTGGAGATCCAGATCGACAATGCGGACTGGGTGGAGGCGGAGCTGTCCACCGAGGCATCACTGGTGACCTGGCGCCAATGGTCCTACGAGTGGGATGCCGCCCCGGGCGCCCACTACATTAAGGTCCGGGCCACGGACGGCACCGGCGAGGTGCAGACGGACCAGCGGGCCGACCCCGTGCCCGACGGCGCATCCGGCTGGCAGTCCGTGATGGTCACGGTGGAGTAGCACCTTCCGCGATATTCCTGCGGACGGCCCCTAGACTGGCACCATGCCGCACAATCCGCACGCCACGTTCACCGTGGACTCCGCCGTCGAACTGGCCGTGATCGAGCGCAGCGGTTTCGTGGAGTCGCGGCACATCGGCTCAGCCGTCCTCCTGTCCGCCGACGGATCGGTGGTCACCGAGCTTGGCGACATCAACACGCCCATCTACGCCAGGTCCGCCCTGAAGCCGTTCCAGGCGCTGGCGGCCATGCAGTCCGGCGTCCCGCTGCGCGGAGCCCAGGTGGCGATTGCCTGCGGCAGCCACACCGGATCGCTGGACCACATGGACGTGGTAGCCGGAATGCTGAAGGCTGCAGGTGTCCGGGAGGACCAGCTCCAGTGCCCGGAGGCGTGGCCGCAGGACGAGACGGCCAGGAACTGGCTGGTCCGCTCGGAAAAGGGCAAGTCACGGCTGGCGTACAACTGTTCCGGCAAACATGCGGCCTTCCTCTGGGCCTGCACTGAAAACGGCTGGGACACCCACAGCTACCTCGAGCCCAACCATCCGCTGCAGCAGCGGGTCCGCACCGTGATCGAGGAATACACGGGCGAGAAGATCGCCCACCTGGGCATCGACGGCTGCGGCGCCCCGGTGGCGGCAGTTTCCCTGACGGGCGTGGCCCGGGGCTACTCGCAGCTGGCCAAGGCTCCAGGCGACCAGGCATACAGCGCCCGCGCAGCCACCATTGCAACCTCCATGCTGGATTACCCGTGGGCAGTCCAGGGCGTGGGTGAGGCCAACACGATGGTGATGGACGAGCTGGGAATCATTGCCAAGATCGGGGCGGAAGGGGTCCTGGCCATGGCCACCGCGCAGGGCGTGTCCGTGGCGGTCAAGATCCTGGACGGCAACGTCAGGGCCACCTCGCTGGTGGCCCTGACGCTCCTTGCCGCGGCCGGCGCCGTCGACATTCCGGGCGTCGCCAGTGTCCTGGAACGGGTGGTGGAACCGGTTCTCGGCGGCGGACGGCCGGTGGGCAGGATCCGGCTCGGACCCGCCCTATCAGCCCTGCTGGACTGACCCCTCCGCTTCCTGCCGTGCCAGTGCGGCCTGGTACGGCCGGCCCAGGGCACGGTATTCCCAGCCGCAGGCACGGTACCGGCCTGCATCAAGGGCGTGCCGGCCGTCAACCATCCGGCGGTGCCGGACCAGGCTGCCCAGGTAGTCCGGTTCGGCGGACCGGAACTCGTCCCACTCCGTCAGGAGCGCCACCACGTCGGCGTCCCCGACGGCGGAGGCCAGTGAAGCCGCGTAGTTCAGGTCCGGATACAGCCGGTGTGCATTGGCATTTGCCTCAGGGTCGTACACCGTGACCAACGCCCCTTCCAGGTAGAGCATCCGGGCTACGTCCAGGGCGGGTGCGTCGCGGACGTCGTCGGAGTTCGGTTTGAAGGCGGCACCCAGCGCAGCCACCCGGACCCCGGCCAGGTTTCCCCCTGCAAGTTCCCGTACCAGGTCCACGGTGCGGACGCGACGTCGGTTGTTGATCGAGTCCACTTCGCCCAGGAAGCTGACAGCCTGACCCACCCCCAGCTGTTCGGCCCGGTGCTTGAAGGCGCGGATGTCCTTGGGCAGGCAACCGCCGCCGAAGCCGAGCCCGGGCTTGAGGAACCTGCCGCCGATCCGGTCGTCCAGGCTGAGGGCTTGGGCCAGCATGCTGACGTCCGCGGAGGTTGCCTCGCAGACTTCGGCCATGGCGTTGATGAAGGAGATTTTGGTGGCCAGGAAGGAGTTTGCTGCCACCTTAACGAGTTCCGCCGTCGGCATGTCCGCCACGATCAGCGGGGTGCCTGCCGCCAGCAGCGGTTCGAAGGCCTGCCGCAGGATGGATTCAGACCATTCCGATGCCACCCCGAACACCAGCCGGTCCGGGTGCAGGGTGTCCTGCACGGCGAACCCCTCACGCAGGAACTCCGGATTCCAGGCCACCTCCAGCTCCGGCCCCAGGGGCGAGATGTCCGCAACCATCCCCGCGAGCCGGGCGGCTGTACCAATGGGCACCGTGGATTTCCCCACCAGCAGGGCCTTGCGGTTGATCCGCGCCGCGAGGCCGGCAAAGGCGGCGTCCACATAGGTCAGGTCCGCGGCCGACGAGTTGGGCGCCTGGGGTGTTCCCACACAGATGAAGTGCACGTCGCCGAACTGCGCCACCTCGTCCAGGTCGGTGGTGAACATCAGCCGCCCGGATGCCAGCGCCTCGTCCAGCTTCTCCGGAAGCCCGGGTTCATAGAAGGGGACTTCGCCGGCGGACAGTTGCGCGATCTTGCGCTGGTCAACATCGAATCCCAGGACGTCAAAGCCCATGACCGCCATACAGATGGCGTGCGTGGCACCGAGGTAGCCGGTCCCGACCACCGTGATTTTGGGCGCACTGAAGGAAGGAAGGGTGTTCATTGGTTTCTCGATTCCGTCTCGGAGGGAGGAGCGGGTGTTGCGCCGGATGGCCGGCAGGTCCCCTAGCTGGTACAGGTGATGTTGGACAGTCCCTGGCCAGCCTGCGAGGCTGTGTTGCTGCAATCGACGATGTTGTCGCGCGCGGGTTTCAATGAGTAGCCGAGTCCGGGCCCGTTGACTTCGGCCACGTTGCCGCGGAAGACGTTGTCCGTGCCCCAGCCGTCAATAATCTCGTGTGTCTGGAATCCGTCCTGCGGCGAGTTCCTGCCGGAATTCGCCTCGATCTTCCAGCCCCTGCCTTTGACGTCCACCCAGGAGTCGGCCTCCGTCATGCCCGTGCCGTCAAAGACGTTCCCGGCCAGGACACCGCCGGATGTGCCTTCCTTGATGTCGACGCTTTCGGCGGTGGTGTTGGAGACCGTGTTGCCCCGGATCTCGTTCCTGTCGCTCTTGTCAGGTTCGCAGGAGGCGACGCCGCACCAGTTGCTTTCCGCGGTGCCGATGTAGATCCCCTCACCGAACTTCGGCTTTCGGAGTCCGGCGCCGCGGATGGTGTTGCCGGTGATTTTGTTGTCGGTGCTGAACTTCCGCAAGTGGATGGCTTCGTCACCGACGTTTTCGATCGTCAGCCCCTGGAAAACCGAGTGGTCTGTTTCATCGGCCATGACACCCTTTTGCCCGTTCCGGACGGTGAAGCCCTGCAGTACCCAGTACGAGGCCTGTTCCACGTGGAGGACGTAGCCGTCCTCCACGCCGCCGCCGTCAAGGACAGCCCCCTGCCCGCCGCAGAGGGTTATCCGCTGCCCTGCGGTTCCTGCCCCGGTTGCCCGGAAGTTGCCCAGGTAGGTGCCGTCAGCCAGATGAATGACGGTGCCGGGCGCCGGGGCGGCCAGGGCGGCGGCGAGCTCCGCCGCCGTCGTCACCGTCACTGTCGTGGGAGGGCATGGCGCGGGGACGGCCGGAACACTGGCGCCGACGGAAGGCGCGGGGCCTTCTAGGCTTCCGTCCGTCCCTGCCGGTGGTGCGCCGCCGCCTTGGGGTCCGGTGTCCTCAATGCTCATGATGGCCAGAGCTCCAATCACCAGGGCGGCCAGGACTGCGGCGAGCGCTGCCCAGGCTCCGGGTGTGATCCGGCGGCTGGTCACGTCGGCTGCCTCACGTCGTCGTATGCCACCACTCCCCTGCCCAGGGAGGTCAGCGGGACGTGGTCCGCGTAGGGGCTGCGGATGACGCGCTCGGCGTTCCTGCCGCGGGCGACGGCGGTGACCAGCAGTAGCGCCGCGAGGACCAACCAGATGAAGGTAAGGGGCTGGAAAACGGATTTGACCGCCCGTTCCACCGTGAACGCAGGAGTCCAGGCCAGAACGTCGTTTTCGCCCAGCGACGCTCCTGCCGACGCTTCCATCCAGATGGCGGTGGACCCGTTGCCGGCGATGGAGTTGCCGGACACCGTGGTCGTGGGCACCTCCCCCAGCAAGCTGATGCCGTGGTTGGAAATGCCGTTCAGATGGTTGCCGCTGATCCTGGCGCCGGCGTCGCGGACATAGATGCCGGTGTCGCCCCCGGTGATGGTATTGCCGCTCACCTCGGCGGTGGAGCCCGCGTCCCGCACGGCAATGGACTGGCGGGCGTTGTCCGCCAGTCTGTTTCCCGTGATGGTGACGCCTTTGGCGCCGTCAGCTGCCACGATGCCCACTTCGCTGCCTGTCACGCGGTTGTCCCTGAGCGCCAGCGCGGTACCGCCGATGACCTCGATCCCATAACGTGCGTTGTCTTCGAAGGTACTGCCAGCAACGGTGTTGCCGCCATAAACGTCGACGGCGGTTCCGACGGCGTTGGGACCGTCCGCCAGGGCGCGCCCGTCCAACGAGATCCCGTTCCGTCCGTTGCCCGCGGCCTGCACCCCGTCCAGCGTGACGCCCCGGGTGGAGCGTCCCACGCTGATGCCGTCCACGGCGTTTCCGGATGAGATGGTGGCGGTGATGGTGGCGTTGGAGACAAACCGGTGGAGCACCAGGCCATCGACGAGGCTTCCGGTGATGGTGGTGTCCCGCACGGCGATGTCCCTGGCGTTGGTAACGAAGAGGCCGAAGGCGTTGTTGCGGAGCCGGACATTGTCGATTCCCGCCGTCACCATGCTGTAGTCCTGTGCTGATTCCTGGGTGAGGGTCGCCAGGTCCGCGTCCGGCAGGAGACGGGCGCCGCCGGTGGCGGCCTCCGTTTCGGCTGGCGTCGGCGGTTCCCCCGTGAAGGTGCCCACAGCGTCGGTGCCGGTGAGGGAAAGCCCACCGGTATTGCCGCTCCAGAAACCCATGTCGGTTACGTCCGCGGAGGCGAAGGAAGCGTGGCCGCCCAGCACCCTGATGTAGGCGCGCCCGTCCACGGTGCTTCTGTCGGGCGCGCCCTTTGTACTGTCCCAGCTGGTGATGTTGACACGGGCCGGTTCGGAGCCGGCGAGCGCGAGGGACCCGCCGAGGGACACGATGGACACGAAAGTCTCCGGCCCGCTCTCCAGCCGCAGGTTCAGGGCCGCAGCAGGGTCCGGCGGGGCAAGGGACAAGGAGGCGCCGGCAAGGACAGCGATACTTTCGGACAGCAGGTACGCACCGTCGGAATGCAGGCGGAAGGCATTGGGGGCAAGGGCGAGCAGGTCGGCCACGGTGTACGGCTCACTCCTGGCGGGCAGGACCAGCGTGTAACTGGATCCTGTCCGGATCCGGTAGGGACCTTCCAGCCCTTCCACCCGCCAGCGTGCTGCCGACGCGATGGTCCGGACGTAGACCAGGCGTTCATCCTCCTGTTCTACGAGCCGGGCTTCACTGGCCGGGTTGCCCGGGTACAGCACGCCCTGCACGTTGCCGTTGGCCGCTATCTCGTTCCGGCCCAGCGCCTCCGCGGCAGGGTCCCCGCCCGGGGTGCCGGCGTAGATGAAGCCCGCTGCCCCCAGCACCGCGGTGAGGCCTGCCGCTGCGATGGCCCGCCGGGCCCTCATGCCGCCACCTCCCCCGTGCTGAGGGTTCGGGCGTCCTGGCCGTCGCCGCCCGTCTGGTGGGCGTGGCGGGTGAGCCAGCCCTGCTTGTTCATGGTTACGAAGGCGTACATCTTGATGGGCAGCGCCACCAGGATCACCGTCAGGGCCAGGACCGGCAGGATCAGGAGGTCCTTGGGGTGCCGGCGAAGGTGGGAGATGCCGCGGATCCCACGGCCGAGGAGTAGCCAGCAGGCGGCGGCGCCGACACCAAAGGGGGTGGGATCCAGTCGGTGGAAGATGAGGTACACCAGGGTGAGGCCCATGGTGACAGGGGTCAGCAGGATCTGCAGGACCGTCACCTTTGTCACGAACGGGACCCGCCACAGCCATCCTTTGGCGATGGCCGTCAGGTAGCAGCGGTAGGAGTTCCGGCTCCAGCGGATACGTTGTTTCATGAACGCCCGGAAGCTGGCGGGGAACATGGACAGGGCCCGGGCCGATGACTGGTGGACTGTCCTGTAGCCGGAGGCCAGGACCAGCCAGGTGAGGCGGCCGTCGTCGCCGGAGATGCAGCGGCGGCCCATGAAGTACTCGTTTTCCAGGTGCTCGATGACGTCCAACACCGCGCTTCGGCGGTAGACGGCCGTGCGGCCGGAAACGCAGGGAACGGCGCCTGCGCGGCCCATGGCCGGGACATAGTCCAGGTACCTGACGTTGACCAGCCAGTCCGCGATGCGGCGCCAGATGCTGGTGTCCCGCTGGTACACGTTCTGGTGGGTGCCCACTGCTCCCACCAACGGGTCCGCAAAGGGCATCTGGACATTGGCGAGCAGGCCGGGCTGCCACCACGTGTCCGAGTCCGTGAGGACCAGGATCTCGTGCCGGGCCATCCGCATGCCCACTCCCAGGGCGGACCTTTTGCCCAGGTGGTGGAACAGGACGGGGCGGATGGTGCTGTCACCGAGGGCGGTGATGCGCTGGTAGGCCTCCAGGTCCTCCACATCAAGGACAATGATGATCTCGTCCGGCTTCTGCTGCCGCCAGGACTCCAGCGCACCCATCAGGATGTCTGGATCCTCATGGAACGAGGGGACAATCACCGACGTCGACGCCCGGAAGTCCGTGACGATGGGGCCTGCCCGGTGGGACAGTACGAAACGGTACAGCCAGAGGCCCCAGACGATGACGCCTGCCACGGCCAGCGGAAAGTAGGGCGAGAATTCTGCGTAGAACTCACTGAAGCTGCTGCCGATGAGTAGCTTGAATGCGTCGTCGATGTAGGGCGGAAGAGTAGGCATGGGCAGTCCTTCGCTGGGGAAAATCAGTGAGGGAATCGCCGGCTGAACGGCCGGCGCTAGGTCTTGCCGCCACGGAAAGATGTGGCGGGCCCTGGATGATGCCCCCGTTTCTTGAGGGTCCGGGCTTCTGCTGCCGGCTCTTCGATGAGCCTTCCTTACGAGCATGCTCGATCGGGTTCGGATCCCACCAGTCACCGCGGTACTCTAATTGCCCTTGCGGCTACCCGTCTTTCCGGTGGACCGCTACTCGCCCATTCAGGGCGCAATACTGAGAATTCCTACCGGATGGGAGCCGGAAACATGGCTGTAGCACGCCGTCGGATCGATGTTGAGGAAGGCGCGGCGGCGCTGGCCGCATGGCGGAAAGCCGCCGAATCGCCGTCGGACGCTCCGCTGCCCCGAACTGTGCTGGCTACGGCTGTGCGCTTTTCACTGGAGGAAGTCACCGCCCGCGCACCCGGCAATTCGGTGGAGGTGCGCGTGCCGCCGTTCGGTGTCACGCAGTGCGTGGAAGGTCCCCGGCATACGCGCGGCACCCCGCCCAACGTCATTGAGTGCGACGCCGCCACCTGGCTTGGCATGGTGACGGGACAGTTGGGCTGGGCGGAGGCCGTCGCTGCCGGCAAGGTGGCAGCGTCCGGGCTGCGCGCGGACCTCTCGGAGCTCCTCCCCCTCTAAGCTCCTTCCCTGCCTTGAAGTTTTTGTCCAGATATGGCGAGTTATGTCCGCCTGAACCCGCCGTATCTGGACAAAAACTCAGCGGTGCCAGCCCTGTTTGCGCAGCGCCTGACGGACCCTGGACACCACCCACTCCGCACCCCGCTCCATGTCGATGCGGTTGATCTTCACCTGCCGCCACCCGGCCTCACCAACGCGCTGGTCCCGGTACGCATCCAGCCCCTGCTGTTCCGGCGTCAGATGGTGCAGGCCCTCATACTCAAGGCAGGTCCGGAACCGGGGACAGCCCAAATCAGTCCAGACGGGTCTGCCCAGCGCATCATCAACCCGGCAGTTGGGCAGGAACTCCGGCAGGCCGGCGTCGTCCAGCTCAGTCGCAGCCTCGTTTCCGGCGGTGAGTCGACCCCCACGCGCAATTGCTCCAGTGCTTCCCTGGCCTTGCGCACGCCATGAATCCCGTTCGCCCCTTCCACGAATTTCCTGAGTTCCCGCAGGGATACCATTGGCAGCCTTGCCTCTCCGAAGCTTCTGCTGTGCTCGCTGACGATGGCGTCCCCGGCAACTATGAGGTCATCCAAAGGCAAGATTGAACCGAGGTCCACCCACGTCCGGGCGACTGACGTAAGCCTCAACCCATCAACATCGATGAGGTCACCGTCCCGGATCTTCAACCGGTGACCCGCAACTCCTTTGCGCCGGGGAAGCGTTCCGCCGCCGCGACGAGACAAGTGCAGGAACCTGCCGGGCTCACGGAAATGCGCGCCTGATTTCTTGCCCCAGGGAACAGGTTCGACGACGGTGGTTACTGGCCCGCCGCCGTCGGGCCGGAACTCGGCCCACGGGGGCAGGGGAAGCCGAAGAATCTCCGCGGCGGTGGTGAGGCTGGCAAAGGTATCCGTGTCGAGACACGTGTGGGAACGGACAAGGGCAGCGATTTCGGGCGAAAAAGACTTCGGTACCCGGATGCCCCGGCTGGGCCGGTAAAGATCGGCCCCCTTCAGCCGGCTCGGCGACATTCCGGCCTGCACCGCGTCCGGAAGGACGAAGGGCCTATCGCTGATTTCCGGAGGCAACGGTGAAAGTCTTCCCATGCATCCATTGAGTCACCAACGGACCACCGGTGATCACTTATCCACAGCAAGATCCCCGGCTCCGGGAATTTTTGTCCAGAAATGGCGGGCTCGCGGCCACGGAAGTCGCCATATGTGGACAAAAACTCTATGGGTGGGAAGGAGAAGGGGTCAGCCGCGGCCGATGAAGGGCATGCCCGCGGCGGTTACCACCACTGAGCCCACGCTGGCTGTTGGCGGCATGTTGGCCATCATCAGTACCGCCCGGGCTGCGTCCGCCACCGGAAACATCGGTTCCACCCGGCGGCTGCCGTCCGCCTGGAGTGCGCCCGAGCCGACGCCGATAGTGTCCATGATCTCCGTGGCCGTGTTGCCGATATCTATCTGGCCGCAGGTAATGCCGAAACCGCGACCGTCCAGTTCAATGCTCTTGGTCAGTCCCGTCATCGCATGCTTGGTGACGGTGTACGCCACAGTGCGGGGCCGGGGCGAGTGCGCGGAGATGGAGCCGTTGTTGATGATCCGCCCGCCCTGCGGCTCCTGGGCCTTCATGATCCTGACGGCGGCCGCCGCGCACAGCATGGACCCGGTGAGGTTCACGGCCACCGTGGCGTTCCAGTCGTCCACGCTGATCTCATCCACGCTGGCCGCCGGGCCGAACACGCCGGCGTTGTTGAACAGCACGTCCACCCGGCCCCATTGCTGCCGGGCGGCCTCGAAAAGGCGCTCGACGTCGTCGGGCCGGGTGACGTCGCACGGCACCACCAGCGCGTCCGGGCTGCCGTCCGCCGTTTCCTTCAACTGCGCCTCGCGGCGCCCGGCGAGGGCCACCCCGTAACCGTCCGCCAGCATCTGCCGGGCCACTTCACGGCCGATGCCGGAGCCGGCCCCCGTGACGACGGCGATGCGGCCGACGGGACGTGCAGTGTTCACGCTGTTCTCCTGGAGTTGCTAGAGCGGGGCGGGTACGGCGGTGCTGTTCAGCGGCCAGCCTATGACGGTCTTGGGCCGCGGCGCAGCGTACGTCCGTACCTTGGAGGTGGACAGGCCCATCCGGACCAGGGATTCGGCGATGGTCACTGCCGAGGCAACGCCGTCCACCACGGGCACGCTGGCGCGCTGCCGGATCTGCTCGTCCAGGCCGGCCATCCCGCCGCAGCCGAGCACGATCACCTCGGCCTTGTCCTGCGTAACCGCCAGGAGGGCCTCGTTGATGATGGCTTCCACCGCCCGCTCCGGTTCCTCCTCAAGCTCCAGGACGGCCATGCCGCTGGCCCGCACTGACGCGCACCGGGCGTCCAGGCCGGCCAGCTTGAGCCGGTCCTCGATCAGGGGAACGGTGCGGTCCAGCGTGGTGACCACGGAGTACTTGTGCCCCAGGAACATGGCGGTGCTGGCGGCTGCTTCGGTGATGTCCACCACCGGGACGTCCAGCAGTTCCTGCAGTCCTTCACGCCCGTGCTCCCCGTAGCCTGCCTGGATGACGGCATCGTACGGTTCAGGGTAGGAGGTGATGGCGTCCATGACGGCGATGGCTGCAAGGTAGCTTTCGAAATTGCCCTCACAGGAATCGGCGCCGAACCGGGGCGTGATCCCCACAATCTCGGTGCCGGTGGCCGCAACACTGCGGGCCGAAGCGGCGATGGAGTCGGTCATGGATGCGGTGGTGTTCACGTTGGCTACGAGGATGCGCATGGGAGTCCTTAGTGGGTGCTGGCGACGGCGATTGCCTCGCCGTCGCGGTCTTCGAGCGGCTGCGAGCGGTCGGCGATGAAGAAGTACACCGCTGCCGCAATGCCGGCGGCAAAGAACCAGGCGAAGGGGGCGGCGGAGGCCAGTGCCGGCACAAAAGCGATAAGGAGGGCGACGGCGGCCGCCGGCACCATGGCGGTGATCGCGCGGGGGTTGACGCCGTTCCGGTAGAAGTAGGCACCCTCCGGGGCGGCCGTGTACAGCTCGGGAACGTTGACCTTGCCGCGGCGGATCAGCCAGTAGTCCGCCATTACGACGCCGAACAGCGGGCCGAGCAGGGCGCCGAGGCCGCCCAGGAAGTACACGATGACCAGCGGGTTGTTGTAGAGGTTCCACGGCAGGATGACCAGGCCGATCACGGCGCTGACGATGGCGGCCTTGCGGAAGTTCAGGTGCTTGGGGAACAGGTTGGTCAGGGCGTAGACGGGTGCCACGAAGTTGGCCATGAGGTTCACGGCGATGGTGAGGATCAGCAGCGCCAGGCAGGCCAGCACCAGGAAGAGGGTATTGGGGATGGTCTGGACGATGTCGGACGGGCTCTCGATGATGGTGCCATTGATCTTGAACTGCCCACCGGCCATGACCACCACGATGGCGCCGAACACCAGCATGTTGATGGGGATGCCCCAGAAGTTGCCGCGCACCACGGCCTTCTTGGAAACGGCGGACCGGGTGAAGTCGCAGAAGTTCAGGACGAACGTGCCGTAGATGGAAACCCAGAGTGAGCCGCCCGCGAAGATGGTGAGCCACATCTCGGGCCCTTCGAGGGCGTTGTTGGAGGACCAGGCGATGGCGCCGCCCGCCTCGACGAAGATCCAGACGGCGATAGCCGCCATGGTGGCCAGGATGACGGGACCGGCGAAGGCCTCGTACTTGCGGATCATCTCCATCCCGAAGCTGACGATCACCAGCTGGACCACCCACAGGACCAGGAAGGCCAGCCAGCCCAGCGTCGAAAGGCCCAGGACCGAGTCCTTGTCCAGTTCCGCCAGGGCGGGGAACATTGCCACGAGCATGACACGGAAGACTACGGAGGCCAGGTAGGTCTGGATGCCGAACCAGGCCACGGCAACCGCGCCGCGCAGGAGGGCGGCGATCTGCGCGCCCCTGATCCCGAAACTGATGCGGCTCATGACGGGGAACGGAACGCCCGTCTTGACCCCCATGAAGCCGGAGAGGTTAAGGAGGCCGAACAACAGGGCCGCCCCGATGCCCAGTGCCAGCAGGATCTGCCATCCGCCGAGGCCGAGTGCGAACAGGCCGATGGCAAAGGCATAGTTGCCGAGGCTGTGCACGTCATTGGCCCAGAGCGTGAAGATGCTGTAGCCGGACCAGCTGCGGCCGGCGCGCTTGGTGGGGGCGAGATCGACGTTGTAAAGCGTTGGGCTGATGGCCTGGCCGGACGCTGCACTGGCCGATTCGCAGAGGGCTTCGACGCTGACGGAAGGGTGGGTGGAGGCAACTGACGGCGCTGTCAGGTCCGGAGCCGCGTCAACGCCCGCCGGTGGAGGGGTCTGCATAGGGTTTCTCAATTCTGAAAGGGTCCGCGGTGGTGAGGCCGGCCCTGGAGCCGTTTCTGTTATTCCACTCTGCGGAATCAAGATATTGAATAGTGAAAGCAAGAGTATGATGTGGGTCACCAGCGGTCAAGCATCGCACCGCCGGCCGCCCGGTCATAATCGGTCGGAAGCTGCTCCCAGGGCCCTTCGGGCCGGTCTGAAGCCCGTCCTTATTGACCCGGTCCCAGGCAACTAGCTAATCTCGTAAAGCAAGAATGTTTTCTCACAATACGAAAACATGAGCCATTCGACGATGAAATGAGGCTCCCGTGGCTGCAGGAGAAGATACCTCCCATATCCTCAGCGGGTTGACTAACCAGCTGCCTGATCGTGATCCGGAAGAGACTGCCGAGTGGGTTGAGTCCCTGGACGCGCTGATCAGGGAACAGGGTACCGAGCGTGCCCAATTCATCATGCGGAGCCTGCTGCAGCGCGCGGGCGCGCAGAGCGTCGGGGTGCCGATGGTGACCACCACCGATTACGTGAACACGATCCCCGTGGACCAGGAAGCACCGTTCCCGGGCAACGAGGAATACGAACGCCGCTACCGGGCATACATGCGCTGGAACGCCGCGGTGATGGTGCACCGGGCGCAGCGGCCGGACATCGCCGTCGGCGGGCACATTTCCACCTACGCCGGCGCGGCCACCCTGTACGAGGTCGGGTTCAACCATTTCTTCCGCGGCAAGGATGCCCCCGGCGGCGGGGACCAGGTGTTCTTCCAGGGCCACGCGTCCCCGGGCATGTACGCCCGCGCGTTCATGGAAGGCCGCCTCTCGGAGGAGGACCTGGACGGGTTCCGGCAGGAAAAGTCCCGCGAGGGCCATGCCCTGTCCTCCTACCCGCACCCGCGGCTGATGCCGCAGTTCTGGGAATTCCCCACCGTTTCCATGGGCATCGGGCCGATGAACGCGATCTACCAGGCCCAGTCCAACCGGTACCTGCACAACCGGGGCCTGAAAGACACTTCTGACCAGCAGGTCTGGGCGTTCCTGGGCGACGGCGAAATGGACGAGCCCGAATCCCGCGGCCTGCTCCAGCTCGCCGCGAACGAGAACCTGGACA
>NZ_JBNHFC010000012.1:0-148837 GCF_059089885.1 Arthrobacter sp. Y3221159 | reverse complement strand
ACAATACACCCCCACCCACCCCACCGCAACCCGGCCCCACCACCCCACCAAAACCCCGGAAACACGCGCCAAAACCACCCACCAACCCACCCAGACAACCCCCCGCCGTCGTAAATACTTCCTGTGTCCTGCAGCACAGTGGACGGCTGGGATCGGAGCCGATTGAATCGGGCACGGATAGTGGGGCGGGAGCCTGTGCCGGTAAGCAGGATTGAGGGGAAAGGGGAACCGTGATCGGAATTCTTAACCGGCTGGTAGGGCTCATTAAAGACCACCTGACTGAGGAGCTGGACATTGCCGACCTGTCGGGCAGTCTCGGCACCAGCGAGTACCACCTGCGGAGGATGTTCTCGTCATTGGCAGGCATGCCGTTGTCAGAGTATGTGCGGCGGCGCCGGATGGCAGTTGCCGCGGCCGATGTCTTGGGCGGCGGCGACCTGCTGGGCATTGCGGTCCGCTATGGCTACGGCTCAGCGGAGGCATTCAGCCGGGCCTTCCGGGCCGTGCATGGTGCCGGCCCTGGCGAGGTCCGCCGGAACGGCGGCCCCCTTCGCACACAACCGCAGCTCAGGTTTCGCCTGACCGTAGAAGGGAACAAACCCATGGACACCCGCATCGCAGACAAGCCCGCCTTCCGGCTCGTGGGCCACTCAGCCCGCGTTCCGCTCATCCACCACGGCGTCGATCCGTACATCCAGGAGCACATCGCTTCCTTGCCTGAATCCGAACATCTCCGCCTCAAGGCACTGGGCAACACGGAACCTGCAGGGCTGCTGCAGGTGAGCGCGGACGTGGACCCTGACTACACGGAGGGCAGCGACCGCCGCCGACTGGTTCCCCTCCAACCCGTGGCGGCTGAGGCCCGGGCCCTCCATCGTGGGCATACTGGCCGCGCCCCCGACTTCAGCAGGGCAACCTGCGAACTATGGCTGCCGGTGGAACGCGCCTGACGAAAAGCGCCGTAGACCATAGCATTTTCCGCAGGACAAACCCGGAAGGTTCAGGCTGCCCAGCCCACTTTCCGGAGCCAGTCCTTGAGCAGCGGCAGGACAACAGAGCTCTGCATCGCCCCGAGATGGTCCAGGCCCGGCAGGACCTGGACGTCCCAGCCGGCTTCGACGAGTTCATGCTCATGCGCGGCCAGCGGGTCACCGATCCGCACCTGCACGCCGCCCCACTGCGGCGAGTAGTCAATCCGGTCTTCGGCTCCGGCGAACGCCAACCGGGGCAGGCCGGCCGGGACCAGCGCCGCGGCGTCGTCGAAATCCTGGAGAACCTCATAGAGGGTGAGGAACTGGCGCGTCTGGTCCTCGTTGGCCTGGATGGAGGCCGAGTCCCAGTCCCCTGGTTCAACCTCCGCGGCGGGCACGGGCAGCTCCCCCGTTGCCCAGGCGGCCGCGTCCCGTACCGCTGCGTCGTGGGCAGCCCGGGTCACGGCCAGCATGCTCTTGTACGGTCCTTCGAGGGGAGGGAACCCTCCCATGGCAAGCGCACCCAGCCGGTCAGTCCGGAGGGCGAGCTGGAGACCACACAGTCCCAGCCAGGAGTAGCCGTAGTAGGCGAAAGTGGCTGCCCCCGCGGCGTCGGCGATGGCAAGCAGGTCGGCGGTCACATTCTCCGGGGTCAGCGTGTCCGGGGCCGGGAAGGCCATCCGGTGCGCCTCGTAGTCCACGGCGATCACACGGTTCGCCGCGGAAAGCCCCTGGACCAGGTTCGGCCCCAGGTCCGGATCAGCGCCCCACTGCAGGATGGTTTCGGCTTCCTCCGGCGAATGCCCGGCAAGTGGCACCGGCAGCAGGAGGTCCGGCCCGCCTCCCTGGATGGTGACGGGAATGGTGCTGCCGTCATGCAGTACAGCAGCGGCGGTTGGTGCCATGGCTACTCCCTTGGTTGAGGACCGGCGGTACTCGCGGACGTACCCCTACTCCCCCATGCCGGGATGCACCGGAACATAGTCCACCTTGTTGCCGGGGTTCTTGCGCCCGGCCTTTGTCCGGTCGTATCCCCGCGCGTCCAGGCCGTTCTTCGCCCTGAACTCCGCCAGTGCCGCGTCATAGGCCTTGTTGAGTGCCTGCCCGGAGAACTCCCCGGTGCTGCCGTCAGCGAAGGCAATCCTGATGCGGACGCTGGCCGGGTAGTGCCGGGTCATCCGGACGAAGCCGTCGGCGTCCTGCTGAAGAGTGATCAAGGGGAACCTGCTTTCGTCTGTGGATCGGCCTCCAGTCTCGCAGGGTTCTCCCCGCCCGGGGGCGCGTCCCGCCTACGGCCCCGCAACGTCCTGGACCACCTCATTGCGGCGGAGGAACCAGGGCTTGAACGGTGGATCAAAGCGGGCGAACCGGGGAGGTCCAACCGGAATCAGCCCAGCCAGGGCGAGCGCTGCCTGCAAACCCTCGGTGTGCCGTTCAAAGGCGCGGCGTGAGCCACTGCCCGAGAAACGCACCGCCGCAGTAAGTGACGCGGGCACTGCCCGCACCGTGACTCGGGGGTCCGTGGGGGCGGGAGCCGTTTCCGCCGTCGTGCCCGCAGGGAGCACGAAGGCAACAAGATATTCCGCGGGCGCCGTGGCTTCCGCGTCGAACGGGCCGCTTTGCAGCACGGGGGCGGTCATGGCGAGCTTCTGCGACGCCCCGCTCTCCTGGATCACCGGAGCGGTCATGGCCAGCGTCCTTCCTGCCCTGTTGTTCCCGCTGATGTAGCTGAACAGGCGGCGGAACGCGATGTTGCCGGCGCGGTCGAAGGCCGCCCTGACCCTCACCTCGGCTACGACGTAATCGGGATAGCGGCGCAACTCGAAGTGCGGGTAGCGCCGGACAAGTTCGTAGGGCAGGTGCTCGGTCATGGTCCTCCAGAGCCTACGCGCGCGCGGCAGAAGCAGCCAGCCCCGCAGGGTGACGGACGTCAACACGAAAATGCTTGCCCTGCGCAACCAATCAGGAGCATAATCGTTAGCAGGACTAATTAGCACTGCTAACGATTACCGCCCAGGAGGCGCACCCGACCCGATGACCGCCAGCCAAACGAAAAACCACGCCCAGGCAGACCCCACCTCCCCCGACACCCTCGCCATCGACCTCCGTACTGCCGTGATGCGCACCTCGCGCCGGCTCCGCGTGGAGGCAACCGGCGAGGTGATCACCCCCGGCCAGTACACCGTCCTGGCCCTCCTCAACGGCGACGGCCCCAGCACCCTGCGCGCCCTCGCGGACAGCGAGCACGTCCAGGCGCCGTCCATGACCCGGATCGTCAACGCCCTCTCGGACCAGGGCTTCGTCACCAGGGCGCCGCATCCCGACGACGGCCGCCAGGTCCGCGTGGACATCACCGACGCCGGAAAGGCAGTCCTCGCGGAGGCGAGGGAGCAGCGCACAGCCTGGCTGGCGCAGCGCGTGGCCGGACTCAGCGAAGAGGACCGCGGGATCCTCAGCCGCGCCGCCCGCATCATGCAGGAGATGAGCGGCCGATGAGCGCCATGTTCCGAGCCCTCGAAAACCGCAACTACCGGATCTGGGCCGGCGGCGCGCTGGTGTCCAACATCGGCACCTGGATGCAGCGGATCGCCCAGGACTGGCTGGTCCTGACCGTCCTCACCAACCACGACGGAGCCGCCGTCGGCATCACCACCGGCCTGCAGTTCCTGCCCATGCTGCTGCTCGGCCCCTATGGTGGCGTCCTGGCCGACCGCTACCGCAAACGCAGGATCCTGCTCTGGACCCAGCTGGCCATGGGCATCACCGGCCTGGCCATCGGGCTCCTGGTGGTGACCGGCACCGCCGAACTCTGGCACGCCTACCTGGCGGCCCTCTGCCTGGGCATCGCCAGCGCCATCGACGCCCCCGCCCGGCAGGCCTTCGTGTCCGAACTTGTGGGCCAGGACAACATCTCCAACGCCGTGGCCCTGAACTCCGCCTCCTTCAACACCGCCCGCCTCACCGGCCCGGCCATCGCCGGCGTCCTCATCGCCTGGGTGGGCACCGGACCGGTCTTCCTGCTCAACGCGGCCAGCTACGCCGCCGTCATCGTTTCGCTGTTCCTGATCAACACCTCCGCGCTGGTCCCGACCGTCCGGGCCGAACGCGGCAAGCACCAGGTGGCCGAAGGCGTCAACTACGTCCGGCGACGCCCGGACCTGATGCTGATCATGGTCCTGGTGGGCATCCTGGGCGCGTTCGGCATGAACTTCCCCATCACCAACGCGCTGATGGCCACCACCGAGTTCGGCGTGGGACCGGGAGAATTCGGCCTCCTCGGCTCCATCATGGCTGTGGGCACGCTCGCCGGCGCACTGCTCGCCGCACGCCGGTCCGGCCCCCGGCTGAGGTTCCTGCTGGGCGGGGCGCTGGGCCTTGGCGCCTTCACGCTCCTGGGCAGCGTGTCGCCGTCGTTCTGGCTCTACGCCGCCGTGCTGATCCCCGTGGGCCTGGCGTCCATCACGTTCCTGAACAGCTGCAACACCAGCATCCAGCTCTCCGTGGAGCCGCAGTTCCGCGGCCGGGTGCTGGCGCTCTACCTGGCCATCCTGCAGGGCGGCACGGCGGTGGGCGCGCCGCTGATGGGCTGGATCGGCAGCGAATTCGGCGCGCGCTGGTCCGTGGCGGCGGGCGGCATCGTGGTCCTGCTGACCGGGCTTGCGGCGGTGGTCGTGGTCAGCCGCAGGAGCCGGCTGACCTTCCGCGGCGCCCTCCGGATAGCGTTCACTGGCAAACGTGAGCCTGCCATCTAACCTTGGCTGCCTCAGCCAAGCGCTGAATTCCGGCTGGTGGAGGGCCCTTAATGATGGCCCGGCGTCCTTGGGTATAGGGGTTATTGTCCACTCCCCGGTTTAGGTATAGGGGTTATTGCCCATTGCCTGAAATTAGGTACAGATGATCGTTGTGCGTTCTTCCGCTCCAGGTCTACCCTGTGCGTATCTGGAATTAGCCATCGTTGTTGCTGGGGATCGACGCTGGCTTTAAGCAGTTGGATACATCGAAGCCCCAATAGAAACAGCCAAGAAAATGCAAGCTAAGTCCGATGGCTTAGTAAGGCCCCCGTCCTCACGGCAAGCGCCGCACCGAGCCGGCTCGATAATTCCTGCTGCGCTTGGGCCGCCTGCAATGTCGACTATCCAGGGCAGCGTTCATTAGGCGTGGCCAATCCGCGGTTGCGGCAGTGCCCGACTTTCCAGTTTTTCCTCACACCGGAATTGTTTCGCGTGGAATAACTGTTTTAACAGGAATTATCGTTTTGATAGGGGCCGGGCTGATGTTCTGGCGTAAATTCATGGCGGCTGCTTCGTCCATTTTGGTTGGAACCGCTTTTCTCACTCCGCTATCGGCCCACGCCGCAGCGACCACATCGCTGGCCATGGACACCTTTGTACAGGCGGACAGGGCAGCCACCAACTTTGGGACCAGCGTCCGTCTGTCCACCGAGGGCCGGGCATACATCTGGCGGAACACACTACTACGCTTCAATATCCAGGTTCCCGCTGGCGAACGCGTTGTCTCTGCCAAGCTCCGGTTATTCTCGGAGGCTTCCGCATCTTCCAGTGAGTTCGTGGATGTGTTTACTACGTCTGGCGGCTGGACCGAACGGGGCGTCACCTGGAATAACGCCCCGGCTCGAGGGACATGGCTGGGAAAGGTTGGCGGGTTCGCAAATGGCTCTTGGGTGGAATGGGACGTTACCAAAGGCGTAAGCCCAACGGGTGGCGAACAGAACTTCAAGCTGGAAAGCAACGCACAGAAGTGGATCGGCTTCAAGTCGAAGGAGTCTCCGGATTCCGCCCGGCGTCCAAAACTGGTGGTGACGACGGGGCCCGCTACGGCACCGTCAACCGAGGCGGCGGTGGTCCACGGCTGGGGCGCGCCGGTGGCTGGTGATGAATTCAATTACGCGGGCGGGCCGGACGCCACGAAGTGGATTGTCTACAACAGCCCCGGCCACGCGGGTAACGGTATACGGAGCCCGCAGCAGGTTACCGTCGACGGTTCCAAGATGGTCATGAATGGGACCCCGGATGGCACGACCGCAGGAATGGGCGCGAGGTTTGCAAACCAGAAGTACGGGCGGTGGGAAGTCCGCGCGGCCGGATCAGGTGACAACGAATACCATCTGGTATCCATCCTGTGGCCCGACAGCGAGAATTGGCCGTGCGACGGCGAAGTTGACTACGCGGAGACCACCGGCGACTGGAACGTCATACAGTTCTTCCACCACTATGGCTGTTCGAACTTGCAGACGCAGGCGATCAGGCCTATTGATGTCAGCCAGTTCCACAATTACGCGGTCGACTGGTCACCGAGGGGGATCGTCGGTTATGTCGATGGAGTGAAGTGGTTTGAGGACTACGACCCAACACATCAGCCTCCCGGCCCGATGCACCAAACCCTGCAACTGGACTGGTTCCCGGACAGCACTGCCAATGGCGCCGGTGAGATGCGGGTGGATTGGGTCCGTGTGTATGCGGCAGCCGCAACCGCCTAGAAGAGCCGGGCACGACGGCGACGCCGGGCTTCCGCGTCCCCGCACCCTGGGAAGGGGTGCCGGGGAGGGAAGTGCCGGCGTCGTACTGTTTGGTGTACCCGAACCTACATGGACGAGATGTTGAGGATGTTGCCCTCGCTGTCCAGGAACCAGGCGCCCTTGCCCACATCATCCATGGTGGCGACGCCATTCTCGGTCTTGAGGCCGGGCTGGTCATACTCTTCGAAGACCACGCCGCGGCTCCGCAGTTCCTCAACCTCGCGGTCGAAGTCCTGGGCCACCCAGCCCATCTGCGTGTTCTTTGCGGTGCCGGCATTGTCCGTCTGGTAGATGAAGAACGTGCTGTTGCCGCACTTGTAGAGCAGGTTGTCCGGGCCCATCTCCTGGACGGGTTCAAGGCCCAGCTTGTCGCGGTAGAACTCCCGGGCCCTGTTGATGTCCTTGGCGGGCAGTACAGCCATAACGTCCAGATCCTTGAGCATGGTCGAATCTCCTTGCTGCGCATTGATGGCGATGCTCTCCCCCTGTGCCGGCCGTGCCGTTTCCGGACAGGCCGCGTGCCCGCCCTTTGCGCCGACTGCCGGGGCGGCCACCTGGGATCCGAACCGCTGCGCCAGCCATCATCAGCGCGGGAGTCCCCGAAGCTTACGAAGCCATTATGGAACCGAATCAGCGCCAGCGAAATAGGGCAAAATGTGGCCATCGGTGTTTCGGCTCAGGGGGTCTTGGCGTGGATAAATCGGTCCCGCTCGAACGCATGGTTTTCTTCAGCGACGCGGTGTTCGCCATCGCCCTCACGCTCCTGGCGCTGGACCTCAAGCTGCCCATGGGCATCCCGCCGGAACGCCTGGCGGCCGAGCTGGCGGGCGCAATTCCGGAACTGCTGGCGTTCGCGCTTTCGTTCCTGATCATCGCGCGGGTGTGGATGTCCCACCACAACGACTTCTTCCGCATCCGGGACTTCAACCCGCAGCTCGCGTGGCTGAACATGCTGCTGCTGTTCTTCATCGTGATGCTCCCCGCGCCCACCGCCGTCCTCAGCGACTATGGCGGAAACCCGAGTCCATGGCCCAGCGTGCTGTACGCCGCCACCATCTCCGGCGTCTACCTGACGCTCGCCGGCATGTGGACCTACGCCTGGCGCAAGGGCCTGACCGATGACACGGTGGACGACGTCGAGCACCGGCGTGTGTTCCTGGCCAGGCTCACGGCCCCCGCGGTGTTCCTGCTCAGCATCCCGGCAGCGTTCGTGCTGGGCAGCAATACCCCGTTCCTGTGGTTCCTGATCATCCCCGCTGCCCTCCTGATCCGGCGGCTCACAGCTCGCCGCTCTCCGGCCGCCGCCCAGTAACGGCGCAGTAACGCCTGCCGCGGCATAATGCGGCAGTGAACGAGGGCCTGCACCGCTTGGCCGCCCCAGCATGGGCGGCGGTCCTCGCGCTGCTTCTGCCCGCCTGCTTCGCCAGCGATGACGACGGCGGGATCCCGGCTTCCGGAGGCTCCGCAAGTTCCACAGGCGCCACGGCTTCTTTGAGCCCTTCTTCCGCTCCGTCCCTAAACCTGCCACCCCCACAACCGCCGGGTCCCCCGGTGCCCAACCAGCCACCGGCGCCGGAGGCCGTGGTGCTCGACTGGCTGCCCGTCGGCCCGGTGGGGCGCGGCGACCCCGTCTGGTACGTGGACCTGAAAGGCCTGAACTGCACCACCCAGGGAGATCCCGCCACAGCAACCACCATGCTGGAGCTGGCACCGACGCTGTGCCAGGGCCTCAACGGCGACCAGGCCGCCTGGGCAAGTGGCGCCGCGGCCCTCGCCACGATCCCCGCACCAACCCTGGCAACGTCCGACTGCTGGTCCATGGCTGCCTACGAAGTGCTGCAGAACATTGCCGGCTTCCGCCGGCAGAACCCGGCCGTGCCGTTCACCCTGGTCCCGAGGCAGGGCACGGCCTGCCCCGCGGACCTCAAGTTCCTCGAGGACGATATGCGGAACTCACCGCCCGCCCCCGTGTGCGCCGGCGCGGCGCTCGTCCTGGTGGGAACCCTTGAAGGCCTGCCGCCAGGGTCGATCCGGTCCGTCAGCGTGGGAACGGCCATCGCAGCCGTGGGGTTCCGGAACAGCCCGGACGATTTCAACTATCCGCCCGGCGACCTTTACTTCCTGGCCCCGCCCATTGAAGCGGCGGGCCCCGTCACGGTCAGCGTTGCCGTGGCCGACGCCGACTATCCGGTGCAGGGGACCGTCACCCTGGACTACGCGGACCCACGCACGTGCCTGCCGCCGTCGGGCACCGCACCATGACCGAGGGCAGTGGCGGTGAGCGTTCCTCCTGGTCGCGCGCCTTTGGCGTGGTCGCCGCCGTCGGCCCGCCGCTCACGGTGGCAACGGCGCTGCTCTTCTACTTCGGCTGGGCCCGCGCGGATGCCCAGGCCGCCCACATGGGCCTGAACGTGAGCCTGTTCGGGTACTCGGTGCAGGATTACCTCCTGATCAGCATCAACGCGCTCTTCGTGCCGCTGGTGTCCATCCTGGTCCTGGCCGTGGTGTGGCTGGCCCTCGACCGCTGGCTGCGCCGGTGCATCGCGGAGGACCGCGGCCGGGCGGCCATCGTCCGGGCGGCCGGCATCGGCGCCCTGCTGAGCGGGCTGCTGGTGGGCACCAGCCTGCTGCTGGCCATCGCGGAGCGTGCCAGAGCAGCGCTTTACACCCCGTACCTGATGGCGTTGGGCGTGCTGGTGGCCACCTGGTGCGTCCATCTTCGCCGGCTGGGCCGGACCGGCACACGCCCGGACCTCACCGCCGAGCAGCGCGCGGTGGAAACCACCCTGGTCCTGAGCATCGTGACCCTGCTGCTCTTCTGGGGAACCGCCGACTTCGCCCAGGCACTGGGCCGGCGGCTGGCAGTGGACTACGAGCAGGGGGTGCAGTACATGCCCCGCGCCGAGGTGTATTCACCCAAACCGCTGGGCATCGGCTCGGCCGCGGTCAGGGAGGTGAACGTTGGCACCGCGGACGCGGCCCTCTACCGGTACGACGGGCTGCGCCTGCTGGTGCTGAGCGGCGGACGCTTCTTCTTCCTCCATGACGGCTGGACGCCGCAGAATGGAACGGTGATCGTCCTGCCGGACGACAACTCCGTCCGCATCGAATTCAGGAGATGATCCTGGCCATGGACTACGCCAAGGACCCACGCGTTGACCAGTACATCGACGCCCTCCCCGAGTGGCAGCAGGCGGTCTGCCGGCAAGTCCGCGACCTGGTGCATGCCGCGGATCCCGGGGTGGAGGAGACCATCAAGCGCACGGTGCAGCCCTACTTTGTGCTGAACGGCAATATCTGTGCACTCCTCGCGGCCAAGGACCACGTCAACGTGTTCCTGTACGACGGCGGCCTGGCCCCGGACCCGCAGCACATCATCACCGGCGGCCACCGCAACCAGACGGGGCGCACCATCGCGTTCCACAAGGCCGATCCCGTGAACGGGGAGGCCCTGCTGGACATCTTCCGGGCGGTGATCGCGGACAACCGGGCCGGCGGCTGGCGGAAGCTCAAGGGCCGGGCGTAACGGCGCCGTTCCGGCGCTGGTACCGCAGCAGGACCACCCCGTTGCCGAAGCTGCGGCTCTCCACCAGATCCAGGTCCGCGGTGAAGTCCGGCGACTGGAACACCCGCCGGCCCTGGCCGATCACCACGGGGTTGACGTAGATCCGGAACTCGTCCACCAGGCCGTGCCGCATGAACGTTCCGGCAAGGTCGGCGCCGCTCATGATGAGGTCGCCGCCGGCTTCCGCCTTCAGTGCCTGGATTTCTTCAGGAACGACGCCGGCAAACACCTTCGCGTTCGGGCCCGCCGTGGTGAGGGTGCGGGAGAAGACGAACTTGGGCAGGCGGCGCCAGATGCCCGCGAACTCGACCATGGCCGGGGTGCTCTCCGGATCCTGGTCAGCCGTCGGCCAGACTTCCTCCATCAGCTGGTACGTGACCCTGCCTTCGATAATCCCGCCCATCGCCCCAATCTCGTCATTGAAGTGCCGGAGCAGCTCCTCGTCCACCCGGTGCCAGCTGATGTCCCGGTCCGGTCCTTCGAAGAACCCGTCCACGGATACGGCGTTGGACAGGATGATCTTTCCCATGGGATCCCTACTTCCTGATTTCCGCCTGCCGCAGCCCGACAATGTCCTCCACCACGTCATCCGGAATGGGATGCTCCGCGGTGAAGCGGATGGTTCCCTTGGACAGCGAAAAGCCCGCCAGCCGGCCGGCCACTGCCTCCACCGCCTCGGGCGAGAACGGAAACACCGAGAGGTGCTTGGCGGCGGCCACCACTCCCAGCAGCGGCTTTCCGTCCAGCTTGAGGGCGGGCATGCCGTAGCTCATGCCCTCAGTGGCCTCCGGCACCAGTTGCCGGGCAATTTCAATGACGTGCTGCAGGCACTCGCGTTCCGCCTCCGGCAGGTCCGCCAGTGCATCGTCGACGACGCCCACGGCCGCCCTAGCTCTTCTTCTTGGCTGCCACGGCGGAGGCCAGCGATGCCAGCCCGCGTTCGAAGTCGGACCCCACCATCTTGTCCATATTGACGAAGAGGGAGAACAGCTTTGCCGGGAGGCCCTTGTTTTCACCGGTCATCACCCAGCTGACCTCGGTGCCGCCCGGCGCTGGCGTGAACGTGAAGGTGGTGGGGTTCAGCGCCTTGAAGGGCTTGGTGAATTCCAGCCTGACATTGATGCGGCTGGACGGCACCGACTCGACGATCTGCATGTTCCCGCTGCCGGCCTTGCGGTTGCCGCTCCACTCGTAGCCTGCTCCCACGCCGGAGTCCGGGCCGAAGTAGCGCCGGCTCATGCCGGGATCCACGGCCTCCCAAGGGGACCAGGTTGTCCACTGATGGAAGTTGTTGACCAGCGGGAAGATATCTTCGGGGGCGGCAGGAATGACGGCACTGCGGCGGACTTCATATGAGGACATGGCCCCAGCTTAGGAGCCGGGGCCACGCCTGGATAGGTCAACGGAGAACTACGTTGGCGGGTTCCTTGCCGTCCAGCAGCAGCCCGATCTGCTTCCTGATCAGCCGGACCATCCGGGGGAACATTGCCGAACTGGCGCCGCCCACGTGCGGGGTGATCAGGACGCCCGGGGTGGTCCAGAGCGGGTGGCCGGCCGGCAGCGGTTCGGGGTCCGTGACGTCCAGCGCCGCGCGCAACCGCCCGGACGAGGTTTCCGCCAGAAGCGCGTCGGTATCGGCCACCGGCCCGCGGGCCACGTTCACCAGCAGCGCGCCGTCCGGCATGGCAGCCAGGAACTTCGCGTCCACCAGTTGTTGGGTCTGCTCACTCAGCGGGACGCTGACCACCACGATCTCGTGCAGCGGCAGCTGCTCATACAGTGAATCGATGCCGTAGACCGTTCCGCCCTCGTCCTCGCGTGCACGGCTTGCCATCCGGTTGACCTCGGCCTCGAATGGCAGGAGCCGGGCCTCAATGGCCTTGCCCACTCCCCCGTAGCCCACCAGCAGCACGCGCCGGTCCGCCAGGCTGGCCCGCTGGCTGTTGTCCCAGGTGCCGGAGGCCTGGTTCCGGACGAAGTCCGGGATCCCGCGCTGGCTGGCGATCATCATGCCCAGGGCAAGCTCTGCGGTCGAGGTCTCATGGACACCGGCCGCGTTGGCGAAAACGCAGCCGGACGGCAGGACCTCAGCGACGCCGTCGTATCCGATCGACTGGCTCTGGACAAGCCCGACGTCCACGCCCTCCAGCGCGGCAAGCGCCGCCGGCTTGCCCATGTATCCCGGGACGAGCAGGTCCAGCCGGCCCTCCGGGGCAGGGCCCGTCAAGTCCCAGAGCACAAAGTCGACGCCGTCCGTGGGCTCGAGCGCGTCCAGCAGCCTCTGGTCGGGCAGGCACACCCGCAGCCGCGCGCTCACGCGGCAACCATCAGCTTCACGCCGGCGGCGCTCAAAGCCGTTTCGATTTCCCGCGGCGGCGGCGCGTCCGTCACCAGCACGTCCACCGCGTCGAAGCCCGCCAGCCGGGCCAGCGCGTACCGCAGCATCTTCTGGTGGGTGGCCACCACCACCACCTGTTCTGCCGAATCCATAAGGGCGATCTTAGTGGCGCGCTCAACGTCCCTTTCAATGTAGAACGCCTCGTCATGGATGCCGCTGACGCCGATGAAGGCCGTCTTGGCACGCAAGCCGGCGGCGGCCGTGACCGTCATGGGGCCGTTGAACGCCTGGCTGTCCAGGAGCAGCTCTCCGCCAAGGCAGATGGTCCGGGCGGACGTGAGCTGCAGGCAGCGCTGGATGGCCGGAGCCGAGTGGGTGATGATGGTGCCGGTGAAGGACGCAGGCAGCTCGTGGGCGATCTGGTACGTGGTGGTCCCGGCGTCCAAAATGATGGCGTCACGCTCACCGATCATGGACAAGCACACCCGGGCCACCCTGAGCTTGGCATCGGCATCCTCCCGGACGCGGGCGGCAAAGTCCGCATTCTGACCGTGCCCGTGGACGGCACTGACACCGCCGTGGACCACCCGGACCAGTCCCAGCTTGGACAGCACCCGGGTGTCCCGGCGCACCGTCATGTCCGACACGGCAAACCTCTCTGCCAGGTCAGTTGTGGAAATGAACCCCCGCCGGCCGAGCTCGTCCAAGATGCTGCGCTGGCGGGACGTCAGCGGCGCCTCTTCCCGTGCGATGCTCATGGCCCCTTCTTTCCTGCCTATATCCCGGACACCAGCCTGGCCCGGTGTTGCAATTCCAACACCAAATCTACTTAACGACCTACCCCGGCACCGGCATTCGCAAGCTCAACGGGGCGCCCTTCCGCGATGGAGCGCTCGGCGGCCAGGCCCATCCGGACCGACTGCAGGCCGTCGGCAACCGTGACTTCCACCGGGCCTTCGCCCAGGATGGCCTTCCGGAACCCCAGGTGCTCGTAGTAGGTGGAGCCGTGGTGCGCGCCGGCGGCCAGCACTGCCTCGTCCACCGGGACCTCGTGCTTTTCCGGGCCGAGCGGTGAGCGCGGGCTGAATTCCACGGTGGCTTCGGCTTCGTCACCGGGGATCCAGTGGTTGGCCGCCACCGGGATCAGGGTCTCGATCTTGGCCGCGTCACCCACGATGGAGATGCGTTCCTGGAACTTGGACCCTTCGGCGAACATGGACAGCTCCAGCATGGCGCGCTTCCCGCCCTTGAAATCCACAATCACATAGGCGTTGTCCACCATGTCCGAGACCCGGCCGTCGTACAGCTCGTCCATGTGGTTCACATCGTGCCCGCCGCTGGCGTAGACGCGGGTGGGTTCGTCCTGCAGGATCAGGCGCATCAGGTCGAAGAAGTGGCAGCACTTTTCCACCAGGGTGCCGCCGGTGCGCTCGGCGAAGCGGTTCCAGGCGTCAACCTTGTGCAGGAATGGGAAGCGGTGCTCCACGATGGACAGCATGTAGATGTTGCCGAGCTTGCCGTCGTGGGCGGCCTGAATGACCTCCTGCACCGGCGGCATGTAGCGGTATTCCATGGCCACCCACACCGGCGCGGTGTAGTCCGCAGCCAGCCGTTCGAGTTCGTCCGCCTGCGCGGCGGTGGTGCACACGGGCTTTTCCACCAGTACCGGCAGGTTTTTGCCGCTGGCGAAGATGTCCTTGAGGATTCCCAGGTGGGTGTCATTGGGGCTGGCGATCACCAGCGCATCCACGAGTCCCGAGGCGAGCAGGTCCTGGTGGGAGGCGAAGGCCTGCACCTCATATCCGATCTCCCGCGCGGTCTCTTCCAGGGAGGACGGCGTGGGATCGGAGACTGCGGTGATGCGGCTTCCCGGGATCAGTGCAAGGTTCCGGACATGTTCGCGGGCCATGTGGCCGGCCCCGATAAGGCCATAACGAATGGTCCGGACCGTTTCCGCAGAAGGCAATGACATGAGTTGCTCCGTTTCTCTACGTTGAGTGGGCGGGACCGCGGCGTTGCATCCCAAACAGAACTATACAGAAAGTGTTGTTATTCCAACATAGCGTGTGTATATTTCTTCAGTACCAGCCGAAACTACAACGAGGTGGAACGTGCCCCAACCGTCAACTGGAACCCTGCTCTTCGTAGGCTGTGCCACCCTTGACTCCATCGCCCTGGTGCAGGATTTCCCCGCAGCAGACAGCCGCACGGTGGCGTCAGACTTCGCGACGGCAGGCGGTGGCCCCGCTGCCACGGCGGCCGTTGCGGCGGCGCGGGCCGGAGCCCGGACAGCCTTTGCGGGCGTCCTGGGCACCGACGAGGAAGGCGACCGGATCGTGGCCGGCCTCGAGGCCGAGGGCGTGGACACCTCCGCCATCATCCGCGACCCCGCCGTCAAGACCGGCGCCAGCGTGATCGTGGTCAGCCGGGCCACCGAAAGCCGCGCCATCGTCACCCGCCCTGTCCCGCCCGTCAGCTTCCCCGCCGGCAGCCGCTTCGCCGAACTGCTGGCTTCCGCATCCTGGGTGCACGTGGACCACCTTGGCTGGAACGCCGTGGCGGGCGTTGGCGCGGACGGACTCAAGATCAGCGTGGACGCCGGAAACCCCATCCCGTCCTTCAGCCCGCGGGGCGTCGCACTGTACGTCCCCACCATCGAAAGGCTCCGCGCCACGTACGGCGAGGACTTCTCCCCCGGGGACCTCCTGGGGAAGGCGATCGACGACGGCGCCTCCGCCGTCGTCGCCACCGCCGGCTCCGAAGGCGCCTGGGTCCTGGAACGCGGCGGCGAGCCGGTCCACGTTCCCGCCACCCCGGCCACCATCGTGTCAACCCTGGGCGCCGGCGACGTGTACCACGGTGCCCTCCTCGCCGCCGTCGCAGCGGGCCTGCCCCTGGTGGACGCCGCCGCCTTCGCCGGCCGCACCGCCGCAGCATCCTGCGCGGGGCTGGACGGCCGTTCCATGATCCCCCGCCAGGCCATCAGCCCTGTCCCTGCTTAACCATCGTTCCCAGCACAACGCCTAGCTGAAAGAAGCAGCCCATGAGCCCCACAGACCTTTCCCCGCTGCAACGCCCGTCCGGCGCGTTCGCCATGCTCGCCGTGGACCAGCGCGAAGCCATGCGCAACATGTTCGCCGAGCACACGGACCAGCCCGTCACGGACGAGGACCTCCGGAACTTCAAACTCGAGGCCGCCCGCATCCTCACCCCCTACGCCTCCGGCATCCTGATCGACCGGCAGTTCGCCCTGGACCAGGCCATCGAGGCAGGCGTGGTGGACTCGAACTGCGGCCTCATCGCCTCCGCCGACCACTTCGAATCCGCACACGGCGAACTCGTGGGCGAGGTGACCATCGACCGGCTGGTGGATCCGCACAAGTACGCGGCCCTGGGCGTGAAGGCGCTGAAGCTGTTGGTGCTGTACCGCCCGGACGAGCCCGCCGAGGGCCGGGTGGAGATGGTCCGTGAGTTCGTGGAGCGCTGCAAGTCCGCCGGCCTGATCAGCATCATCGAACCCGTCTCCCGCAAGCCCCTTGCCGGCGGCGACTTCGACTGGAACGCCGGTATCCTGGCAGCCGCCAAGGAACTGGGCAGCCTGGGCGCAGACCTGTACAAGGCCGAGGTCCCGTACAAGGGCCAGGCCCCCGAAGCCGAGGTCCGCGCCGCCTGCGCCGAGCTCACCAAAGCCATCGAGGGTCCGTGGGTGGTCCTGTCCTCCGGGGTCCCCGAGGACGTGTTCCCGGACGCAGTGCGGTGGGCCTGCCTGGAAGGCGCCAGCGGCTTCCTTTCCGGACGCGCCGTCTGGGCGTCCTGCATCGGCGCCCCCGACGTCGTCGAGTCCCTGTCCACCGACGCCGTCAGCCGGCTGCAGCGCCTCTGCGCGGTGGTCGACGACGTCGTCTCCACCCAGCGCACGCATGCATGAGCACAGACGCCGATCTCCAGGGGATTCCCGTCACCGTCAGGTGACCCCCTTCCAGCCAGCAAATAAGGCACAGCAACACTCAACGAGGAGACTATTGTGAGTCAGATTTCACGCAGGCAGGCCATCGCCGTCCTTGGAGCCCTGGGTTTCGGCGCCACCGCGGCAGCGTGCGCCGGACCGGGCGGCTCCACCGCCCCCGGCGGTGCCACCGGCCCGGCCGCCCCGGCCACCGGCGACATCACCGGTAAAGTGTCTTTCGCCCACTGGCGCGGCGAGGACAAGGCAGTGTTCGACGAACTGATCAAGCGGTTCGCGGCGATGCACGACGGCGTGGAGGTGGCCCAGGACATCTCCACCTCCAACGACTACAACGCCCAGGCGCTGCAGAAGCTGCGCGGCGGCTCCATCGGCGACGCGTTCGCCACCTTCCGCGGCGCACAGTTTAAGAACTTCACCGAGGCCGGCATTTACACCGACCTCAAGGGCAGCAAGGCCGTCTCCAACTACGAGGACAGCCTGCTCGCCGCCGGAAAGTCAGGCGACAACGTCCTGGGCCTGCCCTACCAGGTGGTGTTCCCCATGCCCATGGCCAACGTGGACCTGTTCGACAAGGCTGGCGCCGACCTCGCCCCCAAGGACTGGGACTCCTTCCTGGCCATGTGCGAGAAACTGGCGTCCTCCGGCGTCGTGCCCATCTCCTGGCCCGGCGGCGACGTGGGCAACGGCGGGCAGCTGTTCAACTGCATGATCGCCAACAACGGCCCGGTGGACGACATGGCCGCCCAGATTGAGCAGGGCAAGCTGAAGGTCACCGACGACTGGTTCATCAAGATGCTCAACCAGTACAAGGACCTGGTCCCGTTCCTGCAGCCCAATGCCACCGGCACCGCCGTGGAGCCGGCGCAGAACCTGTTCTCGCAGGGCAGGGCCGCCATGCTGGCCACCGGTTCCTACCACATCGCGGCGGTCCGCGGCCTGGGCGCCCAGTTCCCCATCGAGCTGGTGTTCCCCAACACCTCGGACGGCAATGCCAAGTACGAAGGCGTCTACAACGCAACCTTCATCCTGGGCGTCAACTCCGCCAGCAAGAACCAGGCGGCCGCCGCGGCATGGATCGATTTCCTGTCCGAGCCGGAAAACGCCGCCTACTACGCCAACGAGACGGCGCAGCACGTGTCCGTGAAGGACGTGGAGTACACCAACCCGGACCTGAAGCGCCTGAGCCCGTGGCTGGAGAAGAACACCGCCCTGGCCGCCCGTTTCCAGTTCCTGAACCTGGACGTCCGCAACGCGGTGGAAGCCAGCGCCACGGCCGTCATCTCCGGTACCAGTCCGGAGCAGGCAGCCGAGGCCGCCCAGAAGATTGTTGACGAGCGGCTATGAGCACCCACACCGGAACGGCGGCCAAGCGGAAAATGCCGCACCGCCATACCGGCGCCGACGAGGCCAAGGCGCGCCGCCGGTCCCCCACCCGGGTGAATCCGGCGCTGTACCTCTTCCCGCTGCCCGCCGTCGCCGTCATTGCCTTCTTCCTGGTGATGCCCACGCTGCAGGCTTTCCAGTACGCCATCACGGACTGGAACGGCTTCTCCGCGGCCTTCAACTACGTGGGGCTGGACAACTTCGTCCGGGCGTTCACCAGCGACTCACTGTTTATCAACGCGATGACCAACAACCTGAAGTTCATGCTGCTGGTGGTCATCGCGCAGACGGCGTTCTCGCTGATCCTCGCCCTGCTCCTGACGAAGAACTCCCGCGGCAGCATCCTGCTCCGCGCCCTGTTCTTCTTCCCCACCATCCTGTCCTCCGTGTCCGTGGCCTTCATCTGGAAGTTCATCTACGACCCCAACTTCGGCCTGGCCAACACGGCCCTGGGCGCGGTGGGCCTGGACGCCCTGCAGGGTTCCTACCTGGGCAACAACGCGCAGGCCCTGTACTGGGTGGCCGTCACCCAGGTGTGGTTCCACGCCGGGCAGATGATGGTGGTGTACATCGCCGGCCTGCAGTCCATCCCGCGTGAGCTTTACGAGGCCGCGGAAATGGACGGCGCCGGCCGGTGGCAGCAGTTCAAGTCCATCACCTGGCCGTTCGTGGCCCCCGCAACCGCCATCGTGGTGGCCTACACCACGGTGCAGTCGTTCAAGGCCTTCGACCTGATCCTGGGCATCGCGGGCAACCCGCCCAAGGGCTCCCTGGATATCCTCTCCACCCGCATCTACAGCACCTTCGCCAACTCGGAGTTCGGCTACGCCGCCGCCCAGTCGATCATCTTCATGGCGATGATCGCCCTGGTCACCTGGCTCCAGCGCCGGCTGCTCCGGCTGACCCCGAAGGGGGAATGACAGCATGCTCGCCTCAATCAGCCGCCGTGCCATCCTTGGCATCTACGCAATCATCATCATCGTCCCGCTGACGGTAGTGGGCTTCGGCAGCTTCAAATCCACGCAGGAGCTCTTCGCCGGACCGTTCAGCCTGCCGCAGTCCCTGTCCCCCGCCAACTACGCGGAGGTGATCGGCGGCCAGGACCTCGGATCGTCCTTCATGAACAGCGTGATCGTCACCGCCATTTCCGTGCCGGTCACCCTGTTCCTGGCCAGCCTGGCCGGCTACGCCATTTCCAGGTTGAAGGGCTTCATGTCATGGGCCATCTTCGGCTTCCTGGTCCTGGGCATGGCCATCCCGGCGCAGGCCAACATGGTGCCGCTGTACGTGCTGTTCGGCCGGCTGGGGCTGCTGGACAGCCTGGCTGGCCTGATCCTGGCCAATGTGGTGTCCACGCTGCCCATCGCCGTCTTCATCCTGGGCGGGTTCATGCGGACCCTGCCCAAGGAGCTCTACGAAGCATCCTCCATTGACGGGACCGGGCCCTGGAAGACTTACGCCTCCATCGCCCTGCCGTTGTCCGCACCGTCCATCGCGGCCGCCGCTATCTTCCTGTTCGTCATCCACTGGAACGAGCTGCTCTACCCGCTGCTGTTCATCCAGTCCCCCGGCAACCGCACCCTGCCGCTGGCGCTGCTGAGCTTCCAGGGCGAGTTCCAGACCGACTACCCGCTGCTCTTCGCCGGCGTCATCCTGGCCTCCCTGCCCGTGGTGGTGGCGTACGTCTTCCTGCAGCGGTACTTCGTTGCAGGCATCACCGCCGGCGCCAGCAAGGGCTGAGCACCCCGGTCTCCTGCCCGCCCAACGAAAGGCATCATTCGTGAATTTGAAATCAGCCGGCCACCTGGTGAACGGCACCTGGCACGCCGCCGGCAGCATGAAGGACGTGACCGACCCCGGCAACGGCAGCACCGTGGGCGAGGTGGCCTGGGGCTCCGCGGAGGATGCCACCAGGGCCGCCGACGCCGCGGCGCAGGCGTTCGGGTCCTGGTCCCGCACCACGGCCCGGAACCGGGCCGACCTGCTGCGCAACGCCGCCGACCTCCTGGCCGAACGCCGCGACGAACTCGCGCACACCCTGGCCCTCGAGGCCGGCAAGCGGCTCCCGGAGGCCCAGGGCGAGGTGGACTTCTCCGTGGAGTACTTCCGCTGGTTCGCCGAGGAAGTCCGCCGTGCCACCGGCACCATCAGCCCGCCCGAGTTGCAGGGCCGCCGCCACCTCAGCAGCCGGAAGCCCATCGGCGTGGCCCTCAGCCTGACGCCGTGGAACTTCCCGGTGTCCATCCAGGCCCGCAAGCTCGCCGCCATGCTCGCCGCCGGCTGCACCGTGGTGGGCCGGGTGTCCGAGAAGGCACCGCTCGCCGCCACCGGCCTGTTCGAGGTCCTGCACGACGCCGGGTTCCCGGCCGGCGTGGTCAACCTGGTCCACGGCCCCTCCCGCGAGATCACCGCGGCCCTGCTGGCCCACCCTGCCGTGCGTGCCGTCAGCTTCACCGGTTCCACTGGCGTGGGCCGGCAGATCATGGCCTCCGCCGCCGAACGCGTGGTCCGGCCATTGCTGGAACTGGGCGGCAATGCCCCGTTCATCGTCTTCGAGGACGCGGACCTGGACGCCGCCGTCGAAGGCGCAGTGCTGGGCCGGCTCCGCAACACCGGCCAATCCTGCGTGGCGGCCAACCGCTTCCTGGTCCAGGACAGCATCGCCGACGAGTTCGCGGCACGGCTTGGTGCGCGCTTTGATGCCATGAGCATCGGGCACGGCGTTCCCGACGGTGGTGCGCCGGTCCCGGACCTGGGTCCCGTCATCGACGCGGACCGGGTGTCCGCCGTGCAGGCACTGGTGGACGACGCCCTGGACCGCGGTGCGCGCCGCGTGACACAACGGACCCGCGTGCCGGGCCAGGGGTCCTTCCTGGCTCCCACGCTGCTGGCCGATGTTCCCGACGACGCCCTGCTGGTTGGCGAGGAAGTGTTCGGCCCGGCGGCCGGCGTCGTCACCTTCTCCACGGAGGAAGAGGCAATCCGGAAGGCCAACGCCACCGAAATGGGCCTCGCCGCGTACGTCTGGAGCGGCAGCCCGAAGCGCGGCTGGGAGATCCCGGAACAGCTCGAGGCCGGCATTGTTGGCGTCAACGACCCCCTGCCATCCGTGGCCTTCGCACCCATGGGCGGCGCCAAGCAGTCAGGCCTGGGCCGCGAAGGATCAAGCCTGGGCCTGGAGGAGTTCGAGGAGGTCCAGTACGTGGCCTGGAGGCCGTAAGTGCTGACCACTGGGCTGGTGCTGGGCGCCGTGGTGGTGGGTGCCGGGATGCAGCGGATCACCGGCATGGGCTTCGCCCTGGTGGCCGCCCCGTTCCTGGTCCTGCTGCTGGGCCCGGTGGACGGCGTGGTGCTGGTGAACGTCTGCAGCGCTGTGACGGCCGGGGCCATCATCTTCCGCGTGGTCCGGGACGTCGACTGGCAGCGGTACCTGTGGCTGGCGGCCTCGGCGCTGCTCGGCATCATCCCGGCGGCATTCCTGATCCGGCTCATCCCGGCGGCGGTCCTGGAGATCTCCATCGGGGTGATCCTCGCCGTCGGGCTGACCGTCCTGCTGGTCCTCAAATCCGCCACCCTTCCGCCGCGGCGGCGCTATCTCCTGACCGCCGGCGGCCTGAGCGGCTTCATGAACACGGCAGCCGGCGTGGGCGGGCCGGCGGTCAGCATGTACTCCATCGCCACCCGGTGGCAGCACAAGTCCTTCGCTGCCACCATGCAGCCGTACTTCTTCACCATCGGCGCGTTGTCCCTGGTCGCCAAGGCGGTGACTGCGCCGGCCACCTTCCCTGCCCTGCCCTGGGGCATGTGGGTAGGCGTCGCCGTCGCCTGCCTGGCCGGACTGGTGCTGGGCGACGTCGCCGCAAGGTTCGTCCCCGCCCGCGCGGCGCAGATCCTGCTGATCATCCTGGCCTACCTGGGGGCGGCCGCCACCATCATCCGCGGCGTGCTCGACGCCGCCGGGTGACCCCAACGATTTACCCTGCACCTGTATCAGAGAGAGGAAATAACATGACGTGGCTGAACAGTGCCGCTCACGCACGATGGCTCGAGGCCGAGACCGACCGGCTGATCAATTTCGCCGCGGCGTCGAAGGTGCCCACGGGATTCGGCTGGCTCGACAACTACGGCAAGGTGTTCGCCGACAAGCCGACCCATCTCTGGATTACCGCGCGGATGGTCCACAGTTTTTCCGTTGCTGCCCTGCTGGGACGGCCCGGCGCCGGGACCCTCGTGGACCACGGCATTGCGGCGCTCAACGGGGGCTTCCACGATGACGAGTTCGGCGGCTGGTACGCCGAGATCAACGAAAACGGCCCGGTGAACGACACCAAGTCCGGCTACCAGCACTCCTTCGTGCTCCTCGCCGCTGCCAGCGCCGTGGCCGCCGGGCGCCCCGGCGCGCAGGAACTGCTGGACAAGGCGCTGCACGTAGCCGACACGAAGTTCTGGGACCACAAGGCCAACATGTGCTTCGACTCCTGGAACCGGAACTTCACCGAAACCGAGGCGTACCGCGGCGGGAATGCGAGCATGCACTCGGTGGAGGCGTACCTGATCGTGGCCGACGTGACCGGGGAAAACCGCTGGCTTGAACGGGCCCTGCACATCGCCGAGGTGCTCATCCACCAGTTCGCCCGCAACAACAACTACCGGGTGTTCGAGCACTTCGACCCGGACTGGAACCCGATGCCGGAGTACAACACCGATGACCGGGCCAGCCAGTTCCGTGCGTACGGCGGCACCCCCGGACACTGGGTTGAGTGGGCGCGCCTGCTCCTCCACCTCCGTGCCGGGCTCGAAGCCCGCGGCCTGGCGGTCCCGGACTGGCTGCTCGAAGACGCCCGCGGCCTGTTCGACGCCGCCATCCGCGACGCCTGGCAGCCGGACGGCCACCCCGGCTTTGTCTACACCGTGGACTGGGAAGGGAAGCCCGTAGTCACCACCCGCATCCGCTGGGTGCCCGCGGAGGCAATCGGAGGGGCTGCGGCCCTGTACATCGCCACCGGGGAACAGCAGTACGCGGACTGGTACGAGCGCATCTGGGACCATGCCCGCGACTGGTTCATTGACTACGAGCACGGCTCCTGGAAGCAGGAGCTCGACGAGAACGGCAATGTCACGTCCACCGTCTGGTCCGGCAAGGCGGACATCTACCACCTCTGGCACTGCCTGGTGGTCCCCCGCCTTCCGCTGGCGCCCGGGCTCGCCCCGGCCGTGGCCGCAGGCCTGCTGGACGCCCGGATCAGTGCGAACGAGCCGGCCAGGGAACCTGCCGGCCGCTAAGGGCGGAGCCCCGCCGCTGTCCCGGCTCCGCCTACAGCCGGCGCTGCCGGAACATCGGGAACTGCCCGCGCACCCGCTCCACCGTCTCCGGCAGGACCTCAACCACCCGGACGCCGGGCTCCAGGCCAAGGTCCGCCTCGGTCACGCCCATCGGGTCCACCAGCACGCTTCGGCCCACGGAGACCGGCGGAGCCTGGCAGACGCCGGCCACGTAGACGCTGTTCTCGATGGCCCGGGCCGCGTTGAGGGCCAGCCACTGCCCGGTCTTGTGCGTGCCCGGCACCCAGGACGAGGGGACCAGCAGGACGGTGGCGCCGGCGTCGGCCAGGGCCCTGGCGAGTTCCGGGAACCGCAGGTCGTAGCAGGTCAGCAGGCCGAACCGCAGCCCGCCGGACTCAAAGACCACCGGCTCAATGGACGGGCCGGGGCTGATGAACCGGGATTCGTCGAAGCCCTGCGCGTCGAAAAGGTGGATCTTGCGGTAGGAAGCCAGCCGGCCGCCGTCGGGCCCGAACGCCACCAGGGTGTTGTAGGCCTTCCCCGGATCCTCCGCGGCTTCCACTACGCCCGCCACCAGCGCGATGCGGTGGCGGGCGGCGGTGGCGGCCAGTTCCCGGCAGACCGGGCCGTCCAGCGGCTCGGCCACCGCCGGGAACGTGGCGTCCACGATCTTCTTTTCGTAGGTGGCGTACTCCGGGAAGGCCACCAGGCCGGCGCCATCCGCGGCGGCCTGCGCGGCGAAGCTGTCGATGACCGCGAGGTTCGCCGCGATGTCCGTGCCGGATGCCAGCTGCCCGAGCGCTATCTTCACGCCTGCCCTTCCCGTTGCACTCCCGGAGGCCTGTGCTAGACCCCCGCCTCCACCGTGGCCTTCTCCGTGCTGGCCATCTCCGGCGGCGCTGCCCGGAAGCCGCGCGTGATCAGCGCCAGGACCAGCGCCCCCAGGATGAGCCAGGAGACTCCCAGCGTAATGGCGTTGCTGTCCAGCCGGGAGAGCAGGTAGGCGCAGATGACCGCGCCGACAACCGGGACCGCCACGTAGGACAGCGGGTTCAGGTTCTCCCCGGCACGCCGCCGGCGGAGGTAATGGAACACCACCGAGACGTTGACCAGCGTGAAGGCGGTGAACGCTCCGAAGTTGATGAACGACGTGGACGTGGCCACGTCCAGGAACAGTGCGATCAGGCCGACGGCGCCGGTGGCCACCAGGTTCAGCACCGGGGTGTGGAACTTCCGGTTGAGCCGACCGAAGACAGTTTTCGGCAGGACCGAGTCACGGCCCATCGCGTAGAGCAGGCGAGAGGCGCTGGCCTGCGCGGCCAGGCCCGAGGCGAACTGCGCCACCACCAGGCCGGCCAGGAACACGGCGCCGAACAGCTGCCCGCCGATCTGCAGGGCAATGGAGCTGGCCGCTGAGGCCGAGTCCTCGAACACACCGCCCGGGTGCACCAGCTGGGTCACGTAGGAAACCGCCACGAAGATGCCGCCGCCGATCAGGGCGATGAGCATGATGGCGCGGGGCACGTTCCGGCGCGGGTTGACCGTTTCCTCGGTGAGCGTGGTGACGGCGTCGAACCCCAGGAACGAGTAGGCCGCAATAGCCGCGCCGGCCGAGATGGTGGCGAAGCTGGAGGTGTCGTTGAAGAGCGGCTGGCTGCTCACCAGTCCCCCGGCACCGGAGGTGGACACCACGTTGCCGATGGCAAGTGCCACGAAGAACACGATGACCAGCAGCTGGAAGGCCATCAGCACGTAGTTGGCCTTGTCCGCCACCTTGATACCCAGGATGTTCAGTAGCGTGGTGATCACGATGAATCCAACAATCCAGACACCGATGGGGATGCCGGGGAACTGCGCGCTCAGGTACGAGCCGCCGATCAGCCAAATGACCATGGGCAGGAACAGGTAGTCCAGCAGCACCGCCCAGCCCACCATGAACCCGACCCGGGAATCGATGGACCGGCGGACATAGGTGTAGGCGGAGCCGGCCACAGGGTAGGCCACGGCCATCCGGCCGTAGCTGTGGGCGGTGAAGAGCATAGCGGCCATCGCCACCAGGTACGCGGACGGGGTGGCGCCACCGGTGGTTTCGGCGATGAGGCCGAAGATGGCCAGGACGATCAGCGGGGTCAGGTACGCCAGGCCGAACAGCACCAGCGAGGGCAGCTTCAGCGTGCGGGTGAGGGTTGTTGTCACGGTGTTCCTTAAGGCTTGTAGGACGGCGGTGTCCAGGTGGCCGGGTTGATCCGGCCCTGATAGACGGGAAGTTCGACGGCGGCCTCGCCGTCGCGGAACTGGGACCAGGGGCGGTTGAGGTTCTCCGTGCCGTGCGTGCGGACCTGCTCGACGGCGGCCAGGTCCAGGTCCGCTGCGAGCAGCTGCGGCTGATGGTCCGGTGCCTCGGCGATAGTGTTGCCCTCCGGGTCCACGATGATGCTTCTGCCCATGCCGGTGGGGCCCGCGCAGTTGACGCTGACCATGAAGACCTGGTTCACGATGGCGTTGGCCTTGGCGAGGACCAGCTCTTGGCGGCGGTCCGGGGTGGTGGTCTTGACCACGTTCAGGATGACGTCCGCGCCCATCCACGCCAGCTGCCGGGACACCTCGGGGTACCAGGCGTCGTAGCAGATGTTCAGCCCGACGCGTCCGATGCCGGGCAGGTCCACGGTGGTGAACCGGTCGCCGGGATCGTAGGGCTCGAACGGGCGCCATGGGAAAATCTTCCGGTAGTAGCCGGCGAGCTCCCCCTCCGGGGACAGCACCAGCTGGGTGTTGAACAGTTGGCCTTCGGGCCCGCGCTCGCAGACGCTGCCTGGCACCAGCCAGATCTTCAGGTCGGCGGCGAGTTCCCGCAGCTCCTTGACGCGCGTTCCGTCCAGGGGCTCGGCCGAGTCGCGCAGGACCGCGGTGCGCTGCTGGTCCGGAAAGGAGTCACCGAAGAGGTGAAGCTCGGGGAACACCAGCATTTTGGTATGGGGCTTGGTGTCCAGGGCTGCCTGGACCTCTGCGGCGAAGGCGGATATTGGTTCGCCGATCAGCCGGGGCGGGGCCTGGGCGGCGAGGAGGGGAAGGACGCGGTGCATGGTGTTCTCCATGGAAGGGGCTGTGATCTGCACTATATTAGATCAGAATGATCAAATAAACGGAAGGGCGCAGGTTTGGACCGTAAAGTAGCGGGTATGACGCCCCATGTGGAGGAGACTTCCGCCATTGGTTCATCCGCGCTCACCGGCATGGACCGCCGCAGCGCGATCGACGCGGTGCGGCTCCGGATCGGCATGGCCATCTCCCTGGGGCTGCTCAAGCCGGGCGAGCGGCTGCCGGACCAGGAGGACGTGGCACTGGGCCTCTCGGTCAGCCCCATCACCGCGCGCCGGGCACTTGCCAGCCTCGCCGAACAGGGCGTGCTGGTGCGCCGCCGGGGCCGCGGGGGCGGAACCTTCGTAGCCGACCATCCGCCGCGCGACGTCCTCGCGGAGCTTTCGGCCTCCCCGGCCGAGTCCCAGGCGGTCAACGAGCTGGTGGACCGGCGGCTGCTGTTCGAGTGCGCCGTCACCCACTACGCCGCCATCAACGCCACCGTGGAACAGCTGGACGAGCTGGAACGGCTGACCCGGGACATGGCCGCAGCAGCCAACTGGTCCGACTACCACCAGTCGGACGAGCAGTTCCACCAGCTGGTGGGATCCTCCTCGGGGCTGGGGACCGCCGTCGGGGTCTACCACGAGACCCTCGCGGAACTGTACGACTACTTCATCCCCTATCCCATCGACCTGCTGCACAAGTCCAACCAGGACCACATCGAACTCGTCAAGGCCCTCCGGAACGGCGATGTCCCGGCAGCGGTGGAGGTCTCCCGGCGGCACGTGGACATCCTGCACCGAACCATGTTCATGGGGCTGGCAGGCACGGCCGGGACGTAGCCGGGGAGGCGCGCAGGAGGACCTTGTCATGTACGTGACAGCGGTCCCGGTCCTGTAAATTTAAGGAAGGAATTTGTCCGGCCAGCAACGCCGCGTTCCACTCCCTCCCCCTTGAATGGACCCCCTTCGCATGCCTTCCGCGATGCCCGCGCCTGCCCCTGCCCGATTCCCCTATGCCGCGATGGCGGTCCTGGCCACCATCGCCTTTACGGCCATCACCACGGAGCTCCTGCCCTCCGGCCTGCTGCCGCAGATCAGCAGCGGCCTGAACGTATCCGAGCCCGTGGCCGGCTACCTTGCCGCCGCCTACGCCGCCGTCATTGTGGTCACGGTGGTTCCGGCCGCGCGGCTGCTGGCGGGGATCCCCCGGCATGCCCTGCTGGTGGGCCTGGTGGTCACGTTCGCGGCCAGCAACGCCTGGGTGGGCCTCGCCCCGGATTTTACGACGGCGATGATCGCCCGGATGGTGGGCGGACTGGCGCATGGCCTGCTCTGGACCACCATGGCGCCGTTCGTCACGAGGGTGGTTCCGGCGGACAAGGTGGGCAAGGCCCTGGCCATCGTATTCAGCGGCAACAGCCTGGGGCTGGCCATCGGCGCGCCGCTGGGTACCGCGCTCGGCGGGTTCCTCGGCTGGCGGGCCGGATTCCTGGTGCTGGCGGGATTCGGCCTGGTCCTGGCGGTCCTCGCTTTCTTCCTCCTGCCGCGGGTCCACCGGATCTCCGACGCCGCCCGGCCCTCCATGCGCCGTGCCGTCAGCCAGCCCGGGGTGAAGGCGGTAGCCACCGCCTGGCCGCTGCTGGTCCTGGCGCACTTCGCGCTGTTCACCTACATCGCCCCGTTCGTGCGCGAGGCCGGTTTGCCGGACTACGCCATCAGCCTTTCCCTGACCGTCCTCGGCGCCTCGGGCCTGCTGGGCATCTGGGTGGCGGGCCTCACCGTGGACTCGCATCCGCGGCGATCGCTGATCATCACGACGGCGGCAATCGCCGCATCGATGTTCCTGTTGCCTTTGGCTTCGGGCAACCTTCCGCTGGCCCTTGTGCTGATGACGGTCTGGGGCGCGGGACTAGGAGCAATCGGCATCTACAACCAGGCGGCCATCCTTCGCGCCGGCGGCGAGTACCAGGAGGCGGCCAACGGACTGACCGTGCTCACCATCCAGCTGGGCATCACCGTCGGTGCACTGTATGGCTCCGGTGCCTTGGTTGCCGGCGGCCCGCTGTTGGTTCCGGTTGCCGCAGCACTGCCGGTGGTGGCGGCGCTTGCCATCACCCTTGCCGGCAAGCGGCATGCCTACCCGCCGGGACCGCGGGAGCAGGTGTGGCTGGAGCCGCGGCCGGTGACGGCGGCCAAGGTGAAGGATCCCGCCTAGGCCAACACCTCCGCCGTCGCCAGCAGGATACTGCGCTGGCTCCCGTAGTGAACACGCAGGGAGCCGGCCAGATCGTGCAGCCAGCCGGGGCCAGCCGGGTTAGTGTCCAGGACACGGGGAGCCTCCAGCAGCTGCTGCGCGGCAAAGTCTGCCCGGGGCAGGACCAGTTCCCGCGGCCCGAGCCCGATGCCTGACGCCCACTGGTAGCCGTCGAGGAAGGCCGCGAGGAGCTCCGGATATTCCGGGAATCCGGGCTGCGGTCCCAGCAGGTCCCGCGCCGCCGAGGCCACATCCGCCGCAGCCGTCATTACCCTGGCTTCGTCGAAGTCGAAGCCTGTAAATCCCCTGCCGGTCCAGCGGAGGTTGTCCAGTTCGAAGTCGCCATGGCCCATCACCAGCGGCACCGCCGGACCGGCGGCCATGAGCCCGGCCAGGCGCTTCGCCGCCTCCTCCAGTTCCGGATCCGCCATCACGGACGCTGCTTCGGCCAGGGCGTCGAACGGTGCCGGCGCGTCCGGTTGAAGTGGAACGGCCAGGGGGCCCGCGGCGTCCTGGAAGGCTCCCAGCGCCGCGCCCCAAGCCGCGGCAGCACCGGCGTCGATCCCTTCAACGTCCAGCTCATCGCCGTCCACCTTGCCTGCCACGCTGGCGTACATGTCCCCGAGCGGGGTGCGCACCAGCTCCAGGGCGGCGCCTGCCAGGGAGGGGAAGGATGGCGCGACGGCGGCACCGGCAGCCGCCAGACGCGAATGGAACCGCGAGCCGCGGGCAAGTCGGCCTCCTGCAGGCTCTGTTGCCGGCGCGAACCGCGCGTAAAGGACCCCCCGGGGATCGGCTCCCGGCGGGGCAACGAACACGTGGGCCGCGGACGAACGCCAAAAGCGGAGAGTGCCCTCGGGCATGCCCCACCGCTCACCCACGGCATCGGCAACCGGCGAGCGCCATTCGTGATCTACGGTGTCCCGCAGCGATGCGATCTGGCTCAGAGGCAACATGGAGAAATCTTTACATGTCCTGGCTACAGATCTTGTCACGCGGACAGCCTCGCCAACAGCTCACCCCGGCTGCCCACTCCCACCTTCCCAAAGATCGATTTCAGGTGGTCGTGCACGGTGTGCGGGGAGATGAACAGGTGCCCGGCTATGGCAGCGCTGGAGTTGCCGGACATGAGCTCCAGGCAGACCTCCTGTTCGCGGGGCGTCAGGCCGTAGGCCGAGAGCAGCAGGGTGAGCACCTGGCGGGTGGACGCGGGCTCCACGGTCACTACCATCTGCCGGGGATCGTCGCCGGTGATCAGCCGGCTGGCCTGCAGGACCACCCAGCTGCCGCCGGCGTCCCGCATGCGGGCCCGGGCCGTGCCGGAGGGCGCGGCTTTTGCCTGGGCGACCACCGCGAACAGCACCATGCTGAACTGGCCGGGGGCGGCGTCGTCCAGGTCCTTGAGCCACGAGACCGCGGCCGGCGTCGCTGCCCGCAGCTCGCCGTGCTCACCGGCCAGGACAATCACGGGTCCATCGGGCTGCCACAGCTGGTTTCGCACCCGAGCCGCGACACGGGTGGCGGCGGCGAGCGCGGCGGTGACGGCAGCCAGGAATTCCACCTCGCGGTCGCTGAAGTCCCGGCCGCCTTCCCGGAAGAGGCTGCCCACGCCCCAGCACGATTGGTCCACCCGGAACGCTCCGCGGAGCTCGTGCACTAGGCCAATGGGACGCAGCAGGTCGTTCACCCGCACGCTGCCGGCCACCTCATGCCTGGGGGCGTCGGAGATCCGTGCCACCGGAACGGGACGCAGGGCGAGCCGGGCGAAGGTGTTGGGTTCGGTGCCCTCATATTCGGACTGGGCAAAGCGGATAGCGTACTCGTCCGTGACGGGCCAGGGCCGCCAGTTGGTCACGGAGTTCATCACCATATTTTCAGGGTCGACGCCGGCCCAGCAGGCCTGGTCGAACGGCACCGACTGCCGCACCAGCCCGAGGGCGGCGCGGTAGAGGTCCGCCAGATCCAGTCCGCCGGCAGCAAGCACCGCGATTTCCCGGCGGGCACGCTCCGCGCGCTCCTCCCACATAGGTCCAGTATCCGCCGCCGGGGACGGCCTGCAATCCCCTGTTTTGGGGATGGGACATTGCGCTGGCTGCGCCTAGCCTTCGAGCATGAACATGGTGTCCCAGGTATTCGCGGTGCTGGCGGTGGTGGTCTACGTCGGCGTGTTTCCGGTGGAGAGTTTCCTGCTGAGGCGAAAACCGTGGGCGCAGAAGTTCCTGAGCACGCCGCCGGAAAACGTCCCCGCCGTGATGATGTGGGCCATCCCCGCCGGCTACAGGAACCTGGTGGTCGCGCTGGGCGTGGTTGCCGGGCTGGTGGCCGTGAACATTGGTGAACTGGTAGTGGGCTACACCCTGGTGGTCTACTGCTGCCTCAACATGGTGCTCACCGCACCCACCATGCTGCTGGCGGACCTGCAGGGACACTATCCGAAGAAATGGGAGAGCGTCCCTGGCACGCTGGCCGCCACGCTGCCGGCCCTGCTCGCCCTGGTTTTCCTGCCCCTGGGGCCATAGGCGTCCGGCACCGGGCACACGCTATTGACCGCCCCGGGGGGCCGCCAGATACTTGGAGTGCCGTTGCCAATCGCACCCGTTCAAGGTGCGTACTCCACGTTCATCCCGGCCGGATCGGTGAGGACCCGGCACTGTATCCGGCGAGGTCAGACCATGGAACAAGGCCGTTCAGAAGACCAGATCACCCAGGCACTGGAAGGGTTGCGCAGCCAGCTCAGCGGCAGCCTGCTCCAGCCCGGCGACGCCGGCTACGAGGACGCGCGCCGGGTTTGGAACGGCATGCATGACCTGCATCCCCGGGCCATTGCCCTGGCCGGTTCCGTGGCGGACATCGACCCCGTCCTGGCCGCAGCCCGCAGCACCGGCCTGGTGCTGGCGGTCCGGGGCGGCGGACACAATGTGGCCGGGCACGGCAGCGTGGAGGGCGGCCTGGTCCTGGACCTGAGCAGGCTGCGTGAGGTAGCCGTGGATCCGGTTACGCGCCTGGTCACCGTGGAGCCGGGCGCAACCCTGGCGGACGTGGACAGGGCGACGGTGGAGCACGGCCTGGCGGTCCCCATCGGGGTCATCAGCGCCACGGGCATCGCCGGGCTTACTCTCGGGGGCGGCGTCGGCTGGCTCACGCGGAGCAACGGGCTGGCGCTCGACAACCTGAACTCGGTGCACATCGTCACGGCCGCCGGCGACCACCTCCGCGCGAGTGAGCATGAAAACGCTGAGCTTTTCTGGGGAGTGCGCGGCGGCGGCGGCAATTTCGGCGTCGTTTCCTCCTTCACGTTCCGTGCCCGGCCGCTTCCCCAGCCCGTCCTGGGCGGGAACCTCTTCTATGCTCCCGAGCACTGGAAGGACGCCCTGGCCGGTTTCGAGACTTGGACCCGGGACCTGCCGGACGAGATGAACCCGATTGTCAGCTTCATCGCTTTTCCTGCGGAGTTCGGACTGGGCGACGCCGTCTGGATGGTCATCGGGTGCGCCTGGGCGGGCACCGACCACCAGCCCGGACTGGACCTCATCGATCAGTTGCGGAAACTCGCGCCGCCGGACCAGGAGGAGGTGGGCCCGGTTTCCTGGATCGAGTGGCAAAGCGCCATGGACAGCCTCTTCCCCACCGGCTCACGGGGCTACTGGAAGAACGTCTCCTTCTCCCGGTTGGACGGGGAAGTCATCGACGTGGTGGCAGGTATTGCCTCCGAGGTGCAGTGGCGGGGCACCGGGATCGACATCCACCTCCTGGGCGGAGCCTTCAGCCGGGTCCCGGAGGAGTCCACCGCCTACCCCAACAGGTCCTCGAGGTTCCTGCTGAACGTCTACGGCTTCTGGTCCGACGCGGACGACGACGTACGCCTCACCGAGTTTGCGCGGCAGGCACACGCACGGATGCAGCCCTTCGCGGAACAGGGTGAATACCTGAATTTCCTGGGCGGCGAAACCCGCCAGGACCCGCACGCCGCACGCCTGACCTACGGTGCGGACAAGTACGACAACCTCATCGGCCTCAAGCAGCGGTACGACCCCGGCAACCTCTTCAGCCGAAACCACAACATCCAGCCCCGCCAGCCGTCCACCGCCCCGTAGTGAGGCCCCGCCGCGGACGGGAAGAGCAATGGGACCTCTTGATATGTGACCATTTGGTCACCTATGATGAAGGCATGGACGACGTGTTCAAAGCACTCGCCGACCCCACCCGCCGGGACCTCCTGGATGAGCTGTTCCGGGAGGATGGCCAAACCCTGAGCGCACTTGAGGCACGGTTCGCCATGACCCGGTTCGGGATCGCCAAGCACCTCCGCCTGCTGGAGGATGCGGGCCTGGTGGTGACCCGCCGTCGGGGACGGGAAAAGCTGCACTTCCTGAACCCGGTACCCATCCGCCTGGTCCACGACCGTTGGGTGAGCAAATACGCAGAACCATGGGCCGCTGGCCTCAGCGACCTCAAATCCAGATTGGAAAGTCCCATGGAAAAGATCTTCGAGATTTACATCAAGACCACACCCGAGCGGCTGTGGGAAGCCATCACGGACAGCGACATCCGCAGCAAGTACCAGTTCGGGAACACCATTGAGTCAGACTGGACGCCGGGCGGTCGCTTTGTGATGAACAACGTCAAGGCTGACGCACCGCTGGGTGAAGGCGAAAACCTGGAAGTGGACCCGCCCCGCCGGCTCGTCCAGACCATGCGGGCGCTGTGGGGCGAGGACGTCAAGGCCGAGGGGACCTCTAAGATCACGTGGGAGATCGAACCCGTGGGCGACTCATGCCGGCTGACCGTCACCCACAGCGACCTCCGCGAAGGCGCCAACGAGCAGCTCTACGGCGGCTGGCCGATGATCCTGTCCGGCCTGAAGACCTGGCTGGAAACGGGACAGAAGCTCACCGCGCCCGGCTCGCTGATGTACACCTAGGGCTCGACGACGGCGGCGTTCCGGTACGGCAGCCGCTACTTTCGCAGGGACGCGGCGGGCTCAGGTCCGCCGCGTGCCGTCCCACCTGCGCTGGCGCAGCTTCCGGCTGGCCACCAGGGAGCCGCCCATGAACAGCACGCCCAGGACCACCGCGGCCACCCCAACATAGAACCAGCCGCCCCGGGTGAAGATCATCAGCGCAACACCGATGATGCCCAATCCCTTGGCGGCGATATCCAGGTACAGCTGAACCTTCGGAGAGTCCATACGTCCACGATAATCCCGGCGTGCTAGTCCCTGAGGCTTCTGTCCAGGAACGAGAGGGTCCGGTTCCATGCGTCGGCCGCAGCTTCGGCGTTGTAGGTGTACCTGTTGGTGTCATTGAAGAAGGCATGGCCCGTCTCCGGATACACCACGGTTTCAAAATCCACGCCCGCTGCCGCCATCCGCCGCTTCAGCCCGGGCAGCTCCTCCATCAGGGCAGTATCCTTCCCCCCGTAGAACGCCAGGACCGGACAGGCGATGGCTCCGAGCTCCCGCGTCTTTGAACTCGGCGTGGCCGTAGAAGGGAACGGCCGCACGCAGCCTGGGTTCGGCTGCGGCCAGGGAAAAGGTGTAGGTCCCGCCCAGGCAGAAGCCCGTCGCGGCAACTCGGCCGGCCAGTCCCGGCACACCATCCAGGTGTTCGAAACAGGTCCGGAGGCCGGCAACGGCGTGCTTGGCATATTCCGGCGAGCGCATTGGCGCCATGTGCTTCCGCATTCGGGGCTGCGCGTTGCTGCGCTGTTCGGGGTCGAACACCGCTTTTTGAAGCTCCCCGCTCAGGTCCGGCACGCCCCCGGCTCCGGACAGCAGGTCCGGCGCGACCACCAGGTAGCCTGCCGCGGCATACCGGTCCGCGACGTCCTTGATGTGGTCCACCAGGCCCCACACCTCATGCACCACCACCAGGCCGCCCTTGGGTGTTCCCGGGGGCTCAGCAACATAGGCCTGCACTGAGGTTGCAGCGTTTCCCAGAGTGATCATGTTTCCCATGGGGCCAGCATGGCACGGCGTCCAAACGCTTCCTAGGGGTGGTGCTGGGCCTCCCGCTGCCGCCACAGCAGGCTCAGGCAGAACGTCACCGCGCACAGGACCATCATGGCGAGCACCATCCGCGCCCAGCTTTCCTGGTCCACCCCGCCGGCCGCGAAGACGCCGATCATCACGGTGGCGGTAATGGCGCCCACGTACCGGCACGTCTGGTAAATCCCCGCCGCCACTCCCCGCTCCTGCGGCCGGGTGGACACGAACATGCCCTGGTTGGAGGCAATCCCCACCGTCCCGTAGGGCACGCCCATGAGGGCGGTCATCACCACCACCAGCGGTATGGCAAGGCTGCCGGTCAGCAGCCACATCAGCCCGGCCGCAGCGGTCAGCAGGACGACGCCGGCAAGCAGGACTCGCCGTACCCCGAACTTTCCCATCGCCTTGACCGCCCACGGCGTGGCTACCACGGACATCCCGGCCAGCGGCAGCATCAGCAGGCCCACAACGCCGGGATCGTAGCCGCCGGCTTCCTGCAGTAGCTGCGGCAGGCCAAAGAAGACGAAGTAGTAGACGCTGCTGAACACCGCGAACGCCAGGTACACCAGCATCAGCGGCCGGTTCCGCCCCAGCAGGCGAAGGTCCAGGAAGGGCCGGGTGAAGTGGAGCTCGCGCCAGGCGAAGACGGCAGCGATCACTGTTCCCGCGCCCAGCATCCACCAGCGGTAGCCGGGCAGCACATTGAGCGCGGCCATCATCACCAGCATCAGCGCGGCCACGAATGCCAGGATCCCGGGGATGTCGGAGTCCCGCAACAGCTCGGCCACGCTCCCCCGCTCCCTGGCCTCGTCCGGCGGAGCCGCCTGCCGGACGACTAGCAGCGCGGCCAGCGCGAGCGGAACGTTGACCAGGAACAGTGCTTCCCAGCCCACCAGGCTGACCAGCAGCCCGCCCACAACGGGCCCGACGGCGGCAGCGGACGTGTTTGCCATCTGCAGCCGTCCCAGCGGGCGGGCCGGTTCCATTCCGGCACGGTGCGCGATGGCACCCACCATCACCACGGCGCTTGGGTAGGCGGTGGCTGTGCCGAGCGCCATCACCGCCCGGGCAACGCAGAGGAGGGCGAAATTCGGGGCGAGCGGTGCCAGGGCACAGGTGACCGCCACCAGGGCCATGCCCAGCATGAACATCCGGCGCGGTCCGAACCGGTCCGCCAGCCTCCCCATTACCGGCTGGCCCGCCGCGGAGGCGAGGTAGAAGGACGTGACCACCCAGGTGACGGCGGCGACGTCGAGCCCGAAATCGGCGCGGAGCACCACAAGCGCCACGGCGATCATGGAGGAGTTGAGGGGGTTCAGTGCCGTGCCCAGGCTGAGGCCGGCAACGGCCAGGGCAGTCCGGGGGTTGTTGCTCACGGTAACAGTCTGGTGCAAGGTGCGGCCGGGAAGCCACTTTGGCTGCCTGGAGGCGTCCTCCCGGTCCCCGGGGCTGTTACTTCCCGGCCGGGGTCAGCGGGAACAGGGCGTCCTCCACCGCGCCGGTCAACTCCCGGATGAGCTCCGCCTGTTCCGGTTCCTCGAAGCCTTCGGGGTTCTCCGTGTAGACCACCAGCGCGAAGGTGGAACCCCGGTAGGTCAGGAGCGCTGCGTCATGGAGTTCCCCGTCCATTTCCCCGTATTTGTGCTGCACCTCGATGCCGGCGCGGGAGCCGGCGGGGATAAGGTCGTCGTTGTTGGTGTCTTCCATGTATCCGAGCAGCTCCGCCGTGTTGGCTTCGTTGAGCAGCTCCCCCGAATGCAGCTTCTTGAGGACCATGGCCATGTCTGCGGCGGTCAGCAGGTTCTGTTCAGGATCGTAGGTGACGCCGATGGAGGCCGCGTAGTCGATCAGCCGGGGGTAGCCCACGGCGTCCATCAGCAGCAGCCACGAATCGTTGTTGCTCTGGTTCACCATGGCCTCCATTTGGAAGGCGGCGTCGTAATCCCCCATCGGGTCATCAAAGCCGGCTTCCCCGGTTTCGACCAGATGGTAGAAGGCTGCCGCGGTGATCAGCTTGGCGGTGCTGGCGGCCGTGAACACGCCGGTATCACCGAACGCCAATTCGGCATCACCCGAGACGTCCGCCAGCGCGACTCCCACCCGGTAGTCGCCGGCCTCGTCGAGGAGGGACTCAACCTTGTCCTGCAGCGAGTCAGGGGCGGCAGCCACCGGCTTGGCCGGGACCGGGGCGGCGGCCGTGGGCGCAGCGGTCCCGCCGAACGGCTCGGACCGGATCACGGCCAGGGCGATGGTGGCAACGATGACCAGCGCGACGGCGCACAACAGGAGCCCCGCCTTCCTCCGTCCGTGGCGGACGGGGAGAACTTCCTGTTCTACCCGGGGCTTTACTGGGTGCACCGGCATACGGGCTCCTGTCACAACTCAACGATCCGGGCATCACGCCCCAGCACGCGATGTGATGCCGATTAGATCACCAGCTGTTGGGAGCCGGCTGATAGCCCGCCGGAGTGTCGCGGCACTGGCCGGGACGCGCGTAATCACCATCGCCGCGATGCGTGTCGTGGCGCTGCTCGCTACCTGGCGCGGGCGGCCAGCGCCGTGTCCAGGAATTCAAGGTGCGCAGGCTTGACCGCCACCACGCTGCCGGCGTATTCGGGGTGCTTGGCCAGGAACTTCTTGATGAACGGGCACACCGGGACGATGCCCGTGCCGGCAGCGACCGTGTCATCCAGGGCCGCCGTGGCCAGCCGGCCGGCCAGGCCCTGTCCGCCATACTCCTCGTTAACAACTGTGTGGTAGAAGATCCGCTGCGGCGACCCGCCGCCGTCGTACGCCTTATACGCAGCCTTCCCGATCACGTTCCCGGCGTCGAGGATCTCGAAACGTTCGCGCTCGGCGTTGTGGCGGACGGTGATGTCACTCAAGGGGATCTCCTTCGATGCGGTGCGGCCTCTGGACAGCGTAACCCGGTGGGCCGCGTCTCTATTTCCGCACTGGGGGCCTGCACCCGGTGACTTCCGTTCCAAAGCCTTGTAGTGTCGGCACCGGACAGCAATACCGGCACATTTCGATGGCAAGGAGCGGACCATGACAGTCAACGACGACGAGGCACAGGTACTGGACCAGTGGAGCAACCGGCTGGCGCAGGCCCTCCAGATACTGGACATGAAAGTGGACCACGAGCTGCTCCTGGACCTCGCCCGCAAGTCCGCGGACAACGTCATCCACGCGGCGGCGCCGGTCACCACGTTCCTGGTCGGCTATGCTGCCGGGCTGGACGCCGGGACGGGCAGCGCCGGAACCAGGGAGGCCTCGGCGGCTGCCGTGGAAAAGGCCGCCCGGACCGCTTTCCAGCTGTGCGAGGACGGGCGCGACGGCGGTCCCGCCAGCCGCGGCTGGGCGGACACGGCCCAGTAACAGGCGACATCCCCGCCTGATGGACGACTCCCCGCCGAATGCCATGGGGAAAAGTCTCTAAGACGGGGACATGTTGATCCGGTGCTGCCCGCGGCCAGCACATTAGCCCCAGGCGGTGGGCTCCTCCTCCAGCACGGGTACGGGTTCAAGCCGGACGATGACGGCTTTCGACGCCGGCGTCTGGCTTCCCTCCGCCACGCTTTCCAGCGGCACCAGCACGTTCGCCTCCGGATAATATGCCGCCGCACAGCCGCGGGCCGAGGGGTAGGAGACCACGCGGTAGTTCCGCAGCACCCGGTCCACTCCGTCGGAGTACACGCCGTGAATGTCCACGTGTTGCCCGTCGGACAGCCCCAGCTCCGTCAGGTCTACGGGGTTCACGAACACCACCTCGCGGCCCTTCTTGATACCGCGGTACCGGTCGTTGTGGCCGTAAATGGTTGTGTTGAACTGGTCGTGCGAGCGCATGGTCTGCAGGATCAGGGTTCCCGGAGGCCGCTCCACGTACTCCAGCTCGTTGACAGTGAACATGGCCTTGCCCGTGGGCGTGTTGAAGGTCCGCGAGTCGCGGGGCCCGTTGGGCAGGATGAACCCGCCTTCCTGCCGGATCTTCCGGTTGTAGTCCTCGCAGCCGTTCACCACATGGGATATGTGGTCCCGGATCAGGTCGTAGTTCTTTTCAAAGCCGGCCCAGTCTGCCGAGGTCCGGTCACCCAGCGTGGCCGCGGCGAGCCGGCAGACGATGGCCACTTCGGACAGCAGCCCCGGTGCCACCGGCTCCACGGTGCCGTGCGAGGCATGGACTGCGCACACGGTGTCCTCCACGGAGACGAACTGCGGCCCGGACTCCTGCCGGTCGATCTCCGTCCGGCCCAGTGTGGGCAGGATCAGGGCCTCGGCCCCCGTCACTCCATGTGAGTGGTTGAGCTTAGTGGAAATCTGGACAGACAGCTCCGTCTTTTCCATCGCCTCCTCCGCGGCACGGGTGTCCGAGATGGCCCCCACGAAATTGCCGCCGAGCGCAATGAAAGCCTTGATGCCGCCGTCGCGCATTGCCCGGACCGTTTGGACGGCGTCGAGTCCATGGTCGCGCGGGGGCTCGAAATCGAACTCCTGCCCCAGCGCGTCCAGGAAGGCGGGCGGCATCTGCTCCCAGATCCCCATGGTCCTGTCGCCCTGGACATTACTGTGCCCACGGATTGGCGAGGCGCCGGCGCCCGGCTTGCCCATGTTGCCGCGGAGCAGGAGCAGGTTGATCATCTCCTTGATGGTGGCCACGCCCTTTTTCTGCTGCGTGATGCCCATGGCCCAGGTGATGATCACCCGGTCAGCTGCGATATACCGGGCCGCCAGTTCCTCGATCTCCTCCAGGCGGAGCCCGGTGGCTTCCAGTACCGTGGCGTCGTCCAGCCGGGCAAGGTGGGCCCGCAGCTCCGCCAGCCCGTCGCAGTGTTCTTCGAGGAATTTGTGGTCCAGCACCGTCCCGGGATGGGCGTCTTCGGCCTCGAGCACTCGCTTGGAAATGGCCTGCAGCAGCGCCATGTCGCCCCCGATCCGCACCTGCAGGAACTGGTCCGCCAGGTCCGTGCCGTGCCCGATGATGCCCTTCACCTTCTGCGGGTTCTTGTACCGCATCAGGCCGGCCTCCGGCAGCGGATTGACCGCCACGATCTTGCAGCCGGCTTCCTTGGCTTCCTCCAGGGCTGTGAGCATCCGCGGATGGTTGGTGCCCGGGTTCTGCCCCATGACGATGATGAGGTCCGCCTTGGCAAAGTCGTCGTAGGACACCGTTGCCTTGCCCACGCCGATGGTCTGGCCCATGCCCCAGCCGGAGGACTCGTGGCACATGTTGGAGCAGTCCGGCAGGTTGTTGGTTCCGTACGCGCGGATGAACAGCTGGTAGAGGAAGGCGGCCTCGTTGGAGGTACGGCCGCTGGTGTAGAACGCGGCCTGGTTGGGGTCGGGGAGCGACTTCAGCTTGCCGGCGATGATGCTGAACGCCTGCTCCCAGCTGACCGGCCGGTAGTGGTCCTCCCCCGCCGGCTTGTACACCGGCTCGGTGAGGCGGCCCTGCATGCCCAGCCAGTACTCGGACCGTTCCCGCAGCTCGCTGACCGGATGCTCTGCCCAGAACTCGGACCCGATGACCACCGGCGTTGCCTCCCAGGTCACCGCCTTGGCCCCGTTCTCGCAGAACTCGAACATCTTGCGGTGGCCAGGGTCCGGCCACGCGCAGCTCATGCAGTCGAACCCGTCCTTCTGGTTCAGCGCCAGCAGGGTTTTCCGCGACCGCTCCACGCCCATGTGCTTGAGCGCCGGTTGCATGGAGTAGTAGACGCCGGGCACCCCGGCAGCCCAGGTTTTGGGGTGGCCGGTCACTTCGAGTTCAGACTCGTCGGCTTCTTCGACCTTTGGGTTCTTGCGCGTCACGCTGCACACTCCTCGGCTGATTCCTGGTCCCCATTGCCTTCGGCATCCGCCGGCGGACCAGCTTCCTCCACAGTTGTTCGTCCCGCCGAGGAAGTCAAGGGATGGACGACGGCGGCCCGCGGCTGGCGTAGGCTGGTTCCCACGGCTGAAGCAAGCGGCCGCGGGACCCACTGCGCGGAGCTGCCTTTCATGTCCGACGATTCTGCCCTCGCCGCCCTCGCGGCGTCTTCGTTCTCCCTGCCCGGGCTGCGGGACGGCCAGCTGGCCGGTATCAGCGCCCTGGCTGCGGGCCGCGACGTCCTGGCCGTGATGCCCACCGGATACGGGAAGTCCGCCATCTACCAGGTGGCAGCGCAGCATCTGCACCACACGACGGGACGTCCCGCCGTGGTGGTGTCACCCCTGATCGCACTGCAGGAGGACCAGCAGGATGGCCTGGCCGGTGACCTGGGCGCCGGGGCCGCCGTCGCCATCAATTCCTCGCACAGCGATGCCGAGGTGGCAGCCGCCTGGCAGGCTGTCGAGTCAGGGGAAGCCACCTTCGTGTTCCTCGCCCCCGAGCAGCTGGCCAAGGGGGAGACGGTGGACCGCCTGGCCGCCCTGGACATCTCCCTGTTCGTGGTGGACGAGGCACACTGCGTTTCCTCCTGGGGCCACGACTTCCGCCCCGATTACCTTGGCCTTGGCAGCGTCCGTGAACGGCTGGGCAGCCCGCCCGTGGCGGCACTCACTGCCACCGCGGCTCCGCCCGTCCGTGACGAGATTGTGGCCCGGCTGGAAATGCGGGACCCGCTGGTGCTGGTGCACGGTTTTGACCGGCCCAACATTTCCCTGGACGTGGTCCGGCACCAGGAGGACAAGGGCAAGCGGAAGGCCGTGCTGGAGCAAGTCGCCGGGTTCGCAAGGGACGGGCAGGGGCTGCTCTACGCCGCCACCCGGAAGGACACCGAGAAGTACGCCGCCAAGCTTGCCGGGCTCGGGCTGCGCAGCGAGGCGTACCACGCGGGCAGGACGGCCGCGGACCGGGAGCGGATCCACGAGCAGTTCCTCCAAGACGGGCTGGATGTTGTGGTGGCCACCACCGCCTTCGGGATGGGCATCGATAAAGCGAACGTCCGCTTTGTGGTCCACGCGGACATTCCGGAGGCACTGGATGCCTACTACCAGGAGATCGGCCGGGCCGGGCGGGACGGGGAGCCTGCCGAAGCCGTGCTGCATTACCGGTCCGAGGACCTGGGACTGCGGAAGTTCTTCACCACCAGCTCCCCTGACCCCGAACGGCTCATGGCGCTGCTGAACGTCCTCAAGGCCGCGCACGCGCCCACGCCGAAGTCATCCCTTGCCGAGCTGACCGGGTTTCCCGCCCGCCGGGTCACCGGGCTGCTCAACCAGCTCGAGGAGGCGGGCGCCGTCACCATCGGCAAGCGGGGCGTCCGGCTGGACTCCAAAGCCAAGCTGCCCGCCCTGGTGGACCGCGCCGTCGAACTCGCCGAGGCCCGGCAGCGGGTGGAGCAGTCCCGCCTCACCATGATGCGCGCCTATGCGGAGACGGACGGCTGCCGGCGGCAGTTCCTGCTGGGCTACTTCGGTGAGGACCTGCCCGAGCCCTGCGGGAACTGCGATGGCTGCACCGCGGCGGCCGGCCGGGAGGAGGCGGCAGAAGCTGCGCACGACGGCGGCGGACCAGACAGGAAGGCACAGGCAGGCAAAAAGGACGCGCCAAAGAAGAAGGGCCCGTCAGGGAAGAAGGCGCAGGCAGCCAAAAAGCCGGGCGCGAAGAAGCAAGCCGATGATCCCTTCCCGCTCCAGTCCACCGTGGTGCACAAGGAATGGGGATCCGGCCTGGTCATGCGGCACGAGGATGACGTCATCACCGTCCTGTTCGAACAGGAGGGGTACAAGACGTTGTCGCGTTCCGCCGTCGTAAAGCATGAACTGCTCAAGCCCGCGTAGGCTTGAAGGAGACTGACGACGAAAGGCCTGCCGCGTGGAAATACCCTCCATAGTCTGGATCCTGACCATCGCAGGAATCGTTGGCCTGCTGGCCTTCGACTTCTTCTTCCATGTGCGGAAGGCCCACACGCCGTCCCTCAGGGAAGCCGCCGTCTGGTCCGCCATCTATGTGGGCATCGCGGTGCTTTTCGGGCTCGCTGTGCTCCTGTTTGGCGGGCCGACCATGGGAACCGAGTACTTTGCCGGCTACATCACGGAGAAGGCACTGTCCGTGGACAACCTCTTCGTATTCCTCATCATCATGGCCAGCTTCAGGGTGCCCCGGGCAGACCAGCAGAAGGTGCTGCTGTTCGGCATTATCTTCTCGCTGATCGCCCGCACGGGTTTCATCCTCCTTGGAGCTGCGCTGATCAACAGTTTCGCCTGGGTGTTCTATATCTTCGGACTGATCCTGCTCATCACCGCCGGCAACCTGCTCCGGCCGGAAGGCCACGACCAACACTCCGAAGGCCTGGTGGTCCGGCTCGCCAGGAAGTACCTCCCGGCGTCGGCCCACTACGACGGTGACAAGCTCTTCACCATGGAGAACGGCAAACGGGTCCTCACCCCGATGCTCCTGGTGATGGTGGCTATCGGCGGCACGGACATCCTGTTTGCCCTCGATTCCATTCCGGCCATCTTCGGTCTCACCCAGAACGTGTTCATTGTCTTCACCGCCACGGCGTTCTCCCTGATGGGCCTGCGGCAGCTGTACTTCCTGATTGACGGCCTGCTGGACCGGCTGATCTTCCTCTCTTACGGCCTCGCGGTGATCCTGGGATTCATCGGCGTCAAGCTGATCCTGCACGCGCTGCACGAAAACACCCTCCCGTTCGTCAATGACGGCGAACACGTCAGCGTGGTGGAAGTAAGCACCGAGGTTTCGCTCAGCGTGATCCTAGGCGTCCTGCTGGTTACGGTACTGGCGTCCGTCTTCAGTCCGAAGGGCAAAGCCAAGAACGCCGTATCCGGGGCCAAGCGCCACGCCATCGAGTACCTGGACCTCAACTACGAGACTGACATGGTGGAGCGGGACAAGCTCTTCGCGAAGATGTGCCGCGAGGAGGACCAGATCCGCAAGCTCCCGGAGAAGTACAAGAGGCTGATCCGCAACGAAACCGAGTTCCTGAAACTGCTCCGGAACGCCCACGACGAACACGACAAGGCCCAGGTCCGGGCGGACGCCAAGGGCTGACCGCTTAATTGTCGGGCCCTCTTGCTACGTTTGGTGCAGGTGTAAACCAGGGCCCCAGGAACCGTCCTCCGGCCCGGCTGTCAATGGGGAGGCCCCGTGTTTCTGCTCGAAGCTGCCAGCGCCGGCGCGGCTCCGGACCTGGTGTTTTCCGCCAGCGACCTGGTGGCCGCGAGCGAGTGTGAGTACCGCGCGCTCCGCATCCTGGACGAAAAGCTGGGCCGCGCCCCGAAGGCGGAATTCCCGGCAGATGAGATGCGCGTGCGGGCCGGCGAACTGGGTGACCGGCATGAGCAGGCGGTCCTGGCCGGCCTGGTCCGGAAGTACGGTGAGTGGGACGCCAGCCGGGGCGCCGGGGTCTACTCCCTGGAACGCGGGGAAAACCTGCGCGGCGAACTGCAGGCCAAGCATGCGGAGACCGAGCTGGCACTCCGGTCCGGTGCCGACGTTGTCTTCCAGGCCACGTTCTTCGACGGCGAGTTCCTCGGTTATGCCGACTTCCTGGTGAACGAGGCCGCTGGTACCGGGAACCCGGGGCGCTACGAAGTCTGGGACACTAAGCTCGCCCGGCATGCCAAGGTGGGCGCCCTGCTGCAGCTCGCCGCCTACGGGGACCAGCTCATCGGAATGGGACTGGATCCCTCCCCCGTCGTCACGCTGGTGCTGGGCACCAGGGTGGGTGAGGACTGGCTTCGCAGCAGCCATTCCCTCCCTGACCTGCTCCCCGTTTTCCGGGAACGACGCCGGCGCTTCCGCCAGCTGACTGCCGCCCACCGGACCGCCGGGGTCCCCGTCGAGTGGCAGCAGCCCGGCGTTGTGCACTGCGGGCGGTGCGATTACTGCGCCGAGCAGGTGCAGGTTCACCGGGACCTGCTGATGGTTGCCGGGATGTCAGTGGTGCGGCGCCGGAAGCTCCACGCCGAGGGCATCACCACCATCGACCAGCTCGCCGCCATGCCGGCGGATGGAGCCTCCGATTCCGTGGCAAGGCTGCGGTCGCAGGCCCGCATGCAGCTGGGACTGGACCGGGCTGCCGGGTCGCGGACCTTCACCAAGGATGGGCACCCGCACACCGTCTCCTACACGGTCCTGCCGGACAACACCATTGATTCGCTGCCCGCCCCCAGCCCGGGCGACATCTTCTTCGACTTTGAGGGTGACCCCCTGTGGCAGGACCCGGCCACCGGCGTGTGGGGCATCGAATACCTCTTCGGCGTCATCGAGGCCCCGGAGCCCGGTGCTGCCGGAGACCCCGTCTTCCGTCCGTTCTGGGCCCATTCCCGGTCCGGGGAACGGCGCGCCTTCCTCGATTTCCTTGACTACGTGGAGGAACGCCGGGCCCGCTACCCGGACATGCACGTCTACCACTACGCCTCCTACGAGAAGACGGCCCTGCGGAACCTTTCCCTGGCCCACCAGGCCGGCGAAGAAACGGTGGACGACTGGCTCCGGCAGGGCCTCCTCGTGGACCTCTACGCCACGGTCCGGCATTCGCTGCGGATCTCCGAGGCGTCGTACTCCATCAAGAAGCTGGAACCGCTGTACATGGGCGATAACCTGCGCTCCGGCGACGTCAAGGATGCCGGCGCATCCGTCGTCGCCTACGCGGCCTACTGCGCGGCCAGGGATGCCGGCCACCAGGAGGAGGCCGGCAGGATCCTTGCCTCCATTTCCGACTACAACCAGTACGACTGCCTGTCCACGCTCCGGTTGCGGGACTGGCTCCCGGAGATCGGGGACCGGGCGCGGGACGAAGTCCAGGCAGCCGGTGCCGAGGCCGTGCAAGCCCGGCCGGGAACCGCAACCGCGCAGCGCAGTGGCGGGCGGGAACGCCACCACACCGTGGACGAGACACCCGAGGAGGCCGCGCTCCGCGAGTACCTGGCGGGCCTGCCGGACAACCGGCCCTGGACCGAGGACGAACGGGCCGTAGCCATGGTGGCAGCTGCCACCGGATACCACCGCCGCGAGCGCAAGCAGTTCTGGTGGCAGCATTTCGACCGGGTGGAGGCACCGCTGGAAAACTGGTCGGAGCAGCGGAACGTGTTCGTGGTGCAGTCCGCCGAAGTGTCAGTGGACTGGGCGCTGGCCAAGCCGCGCGAGCGGATGCGCACCCGGGTTCTGCGGCTGCGCGGCACCATGACGGAAGGCTCGGATTTCCGCGCGGATTCCACCTGGTGCCGGCTCTATGATGCTCCCCCGCCGGACGGGATGGCGGCGCCGGGTGCCGCTCCCGGGGCCAGGGCCTTCACCTTCGGCACCATGATCAGTGAACTCTCCCCTGCGCCGGACAACCCGGAACATACCCTGATCACCATCGCCGAGCGCGAATCGGGCAAGGTGGCAGCCTACCCGCACCTCCCCGTGGCTCTGACCGAGGACCAGCCACTTGCCACGGCCAGCATCGAGGCAGCCATCGCGGAGATTGCCCGTGCCGTGGGATCGTCCCTCCCGTCCCTGCCCGCCCAGCCGGGGCTGGACATCCTGCGGAAGCAGCGGCCACGGTTCCGTTCGTTGGCAGGCCCCGTGGAAGTCCGGCACGCCCCGGACGGTTCTGCCGGTTACGCCGCCGCCATCACGGCATCGCTGCGGGACCTCGACAGGTCCTACCTTGCCGTCCAGGGACCTCCCGGCACGGGCAAGACCTTCGTCGGCGCCCACGTGATCGGCCAGCTTGTGGCCGAGGGCTGGAAGGTGGGTGTAGTGGCGCAGTCCCACAACGTGGTGGAAAACCTGCTGTGCAGGGCCGTCGAGGTTGGCGGCGTCGACCCCGCGGTGGTGGGCAAGAAGCTGGCCGCACCGCATGAGGTGCCGTGGACCCTAACGTCCGACGGCGACGTGGCACGCCTACTGTCATCGCCCGGCGGGTGCCTGATCGGCGGAACAGCGTGGACCATGACAGGGAAGGAAGTTCCCGCGGGTTCCCTGGACCTGCTGGTGATCGACGAGGCAGGGCAGTTCTCGCTGGCCAACACCCTCGCCGTTTCCCGCGCCGCCACCCGGCTGCTCCTGCTGGGGGACCCCCAGCAGCTGCCGCAGGTGACTCAGGGCGCGCATCCTGAGCCCGTGGACGAGTCCGCCCTGGGGTGGCTCGCCGCCGGCCACGCAACCCTGCCCGCATGGTTGGGCTACTTCCTGGCGGACAGCTGGCGGATGCACCCCGAACTGTGCCGGGCGGTGTCGCAGCTCAGCTACGAGGGGAAACTCCAGTCGGCTCCGGCGGCGTCGCTGCGCGAACTCGAGGGTCTTCCGCCCGGCGTCGAGACCGTGTTTGTGGACCACACCGGCAACGCGACCAGCTCCAGGGAGGAAGCAGCCGAGGTGGTCCGCCAGGCACAACGCCATCTTGGTCTGAAATGGACCGCGAGTGCAGAGAGCGAAGCGCGGCCGCTGGACCAGCAGGACCTCCTCGTGGTCGCTGCCTACAACGCACAGGTCCACCTGGTCCGGAAATATCTGGAAGAGGCCGGCCTGCCCGGGGTCCGCGTCGGAACGGTGGACAAATTCCAGGGCCAGGAGGCGCCCGTGGTACTTGTCTCGATGGCGTGCAGTGCTGTGGCGGAGGCTCCACGTGGCGCAGAGTTCCTGCTCAACCGGAACCGGATCAACGTAGCCGTATCCCGCGGCCAGTGGCGGGCGGTTATCATCCGCTCCCCCGAGCTCACCAGCTATATGCCGCACCGGCCCGCAGCGCTCGAGGAACTAGGCGCCTTCATCGGCCTCAGCCCGCGCGCTGATTAACGGCGGGGCACGCCTGGGCCAGGCGGCAGTCAGCGTGCCCGGAAGCTCTGGAAGCCTCCCTCGGCCGCAGTGAGGGATTCCTCGACACGTTCCACCCTGCCCGGGGTCCGGTCGGATTTCAGCCAGTCGAGGAGTGCATGGACCTGCTCCTCAGGGCCCTCCGCGACTACGGCAACCGAGCCGTCGCTGACGTTTCGCACCTCGCCGGTCAGGCCCAGTTCCTCGGCCTTGCCCATCGTCCAGAAACGGAAGCCAACCCCTTGCACAACGCCGAACACGCGTGCACTCAGCCGCACCGTGCCCGTCGAGGAACCACCCGGTGCTGAACCCGCTGGTGAACCGTCGTGGCCGGCCATGGGTAGACCTCCTCAGGATCGCCGCCCTGCCCCCAACTGGGTAGCAGTAAGTGTCGTTATGGGCGTTCAAAACGACATTTGCTGCGACCCAGTTGGGCTGGGCGGACCGCTTAGTTGATGGTGATGTCGCGGGTGGCGTGGTTGTAGCGGATGGTGACCGTGCCACCGGGGTGGTGCAGTTCGTGGTTGGGGCCGTCGAACGTGCCAAACGCGCCGTAGTTCTCGTCCCATGAGCGGTTCAGGGCGATCTTGAAGGTGTAGTGGCCGGCCGGCAACTCGGCACTCTTCTTCCACAGCTGGTCCAGGAAGTCGAACTCCATCTGGGCTTCGTCGTACTGGGGGGCCCAGTTTTCCGGTGCACCCAGGATGGTGTTGAAGTCACCGGCAAGGGCCACGGCTTCGGGCTGCGGGTGCGTCTCAACGTCCGGTCCCTCGAACGCCTCGGCGGAAACAGAACCGGCGGCAACAGGCTGCTTGGCCGGCGTCTTGCCCTTGACTGCCTTCACTACAGGCTCAACGGCTTCTTCAAGTGCCTTCGCCGCCTTGCCCACAACGGCTGCTGCCTTCTTGGCGGGGGTCTTCCTGGCGGCGGTCTTCTTGGCCGGGGCTTCCTTGGCCGCAGGCTCAACGGGAGCCGCGGCCACCTTCCGGACAAAACCTTCGGGAGCGGTGGGAACCGGGGTGTCGGCAAGAACGGGCGTGCCGGCGTCGAGCGCGGTGGCGAACGAAACAGCATCGGGGTAGGCCACGGTGGCACGCATGCCGTCCTCGGTGATGGTCCAGCCGGAGCGGCCCTTCACCAGCCAGCCGGCCTTGACCAGCTTGGCGGTGGCGGTGGTGAGCGTCTTGTGGCCGCGGGGAATACCGCCGCTGAGCAGTTCGGCTTCGTGCTCGTTGAACGGCACGCGCGCAGTCGCCTCGGCGAGGACCTGGCCCGCGTTCAGTGCATCGCCTGACCACACGCCTTCGGTCAGGACATCCAGGACGGTCTTGAGTCGAAGGAAAGTGTTTTCTGCGGTGGACTTGGCCATGATTCCCCTTTTATGAAAGCGATCGGTCATAGGCATCTTGCCAACTGCCCGTAAAATCGCGCGACTTTAATTGGTTAACTCTGCGTGTCGTGACCGACTATGAAGCGGATCCCGCATCAAAGTGAGGCGAAGGTCTCGGGTAAGGGCTGTTGCATAACCCTCATAGCGCCGGCATGGGTGCCGCCTTGCAGTCCCCGGACACGCCTGCGGCACCCAGTTTAGCCGCACTGCCATGCAGTTGTTGCCTGGGACACAGCAGCGTCAGGGCGTGGCTTCCCCGCCGTTCAGTTCCTCCAGCAGTTCGGCCTTCCGCTCGTCGGATGCGAAGGACGAATGGATGGAGTTCGCGGCGAGGCGGGCCTTGTCAAAGTCGGAGAGATCGAAGACTGCCTTTAGCTGGGCAAAGTTGTCGTCCACGTAGCCGCCGAAGTATGCGGGATCGTCAGAATTGACCGAGACGTTCAGCCCCGCGGCGAGCATGGCCGGCAGCGGGTGGTCGGCGAGGGTGTTCACGGCACGGAGCCGGACGTTGGACAGCGGGCAGACTGTGAGCGGGGTCCGTGCATCCACCAGGCGCTCCACCAGGTCGGGATCCTCCATGCAGCGGATGCCGTGGTCGATGCGCTCCACGCCCAGGACGTCCAGGGCTTCGATGATGTACGACGCCGGCCCCTCCTCGCCCGCGTGCGCGGTCAGCCGGAGGCCTGCTTCGCGGGCCTTGGCATAGAGACGTTCGAATTTGGCAGGAGGATTGCCCACCTCGGCGGAGTCCAGGCCGATGGCCCCGATGGGCGCCTCCATGGCGAGCAGTCCGTCCAGGACCTCCAGCGCCGAGTCCTCGGGGAGGTCGCGCAGGAAGGCGGCGATCAGCATGGTGGAGATGCCGAAGTCCTCCTGGGACGTGGCCAGCACCGATGCCACACCGTTGACGCAGGTCTCCAGGGGAATGCCGCGCGAGAGGTGCGCCTGCGGGTCCATCATGATCTCGGCGTGCCGGACGCCGGCGGCAGCTGCGCGCTCAAGGTAGGCGTGGGTCATCGCAGCAAAGTCCTCTTCGGTCTGCAGCACGGCCATGTTGGCGTAGTACAGGTCCAGGAAGGATTGCAGGTCACTGAACTCGTACTTTTCCCGCAGCTCGTCCAGCCCGGAGTACGGCAGCGTGATGCCGTTGCGTTCGGCCAGGGCGAAGATCAGCTCCGGCTGCAATGTTCCCTCGATATGCAGGTGCAGTTCGGCCACCGGGAGGACCCGGGCCGGGGCGCCGCCTTCTGATTCGTCAGCTTCAATTCCGGGCGCGGCGGTGCCGCCGGCAATGTTATCCATCCGGTCAGGATAGTGCCCCGGGAAAATTTCGCCCACCGGCGGATCACCGGCGGTCCGACACTCCCGGCAGATCTCGATTTGATAACCCTCCGGCCATGTCCTAGCGTGAAAGGCATACCCGCCCAGCGGGTGCATGAATGCCCGGTGCTGCCTCCACCAGAACTGCCCAGCGGCAGCCACCGAAGTTGACCTCTATTTGTCAGGGGCGGGCAGTGGCGCGACGATCTCCGGGGACGGAACCAGCGCCGGTGGCCTTCAGGAGCATCACCACATGAAAAACACCACCTTCCGTACTGTCGCGCGCCGTGGAGCCACCGTGGCAGCTATTTCCGCCGCAGGCCTGGCACTCTCCGCCACGGCAGCCAACGCGACCACCAGCACTTCCACATGGGACGCTTTGGCTCAGTGTGAAAGCGGCGGCAACTGGGCCACCGATACCGGGAACGGCTACTCGGGCGGCCTGCAGTTCAGCCCCAGCACCTGGTCAGCATACGGCGGCACCGGCTCACCGGCGGACGCCAGCCGCGAGCAGCAGATCGCCGTTGCGGAACAGGTCCAGGCCTCCCAGGGCTGGGGCGCCTGGCCCTCCTGTTCTGCGCAGCTCGGCCTGAGCGGCGGCGCCACCGGGACCGCACCGGTCCAGCAGGCGCCAATTCAGCAGGCACCGGTGCAGCAGGTGCCGGTCCAAACCGCCCACGTCCAGGCCGTTCCGGCAACCCAGGTTCCTGCCGCCAAGCACGTAACAGCGGTGGCGCTCAGCGGAGAAACCTACACGCTGCAGGCCGGGGACACCCTTAGCATCGTGGCGGATAAGCTGGGCATCCAGGGCGGCTGGCAGCAGCTCGCGGACGCAAACCTGGACACCATCTCGGACCCGAACCTTGTCTTTGAAGGACAGGTCCTCCAGCTTCCCGCATAGAAAGCTGCCCGGCAGCCCATAACTGCCCCGGCCCTTCGGGCTTCCCAATCAGGTCGGCGATAGACAAATTCCGTTGACCACAAAGACGACGCCGGCACGCCCCACGAGGGGAGTGCCGGCGTCGTTCCCTTAATCCAGCAGCGCTTAGCTGGCTGGCAGCTCGCGGACGATCCGCACCTTCCAGGCGGAGTCATCGCTCGTGTCCAGCAGGGCGACGGTGCCATGGGCCAGGTTCAGCGCCACCCGCTTGACGGCGAGCAGCTCCAGGTAAAGGTGCTCGTTCATCCGGCTGGGGGTATCGATCATGTACTTCACGGCGTCCCGGACCTTGCGGTAGTTGGCGCTGCGTTCCCGGTGCATGTGCAGTTCCAGGGCCGACTTCTGCTTGATCCGCGGCTCGTGCCGGTTCAGCAGGGTAACGGCGGTGTGGACACCCACCACGAGGGCCAGCGAAACCGCATAGATCCACCATCCGCTCGAGAGCAGGAACAGCGGCAGGTTGCCGATGGCCACAATGGCGATCACCACGCGGAGCGCTGCGATGCGGCGCATGGTCTTGGCCACTGCCGCAATGCCGTCGCGGAAGCGGTGCTGCTCCTTGCGCGCGGCGTGGGGATCGATGGTGAACTCATCGAGGACCAGGATGCCCTTTGCTTCCGGAGCCAGCATCTGCCCGAAACGGGGCAGGCTGGGGGAGGAATGTGCGGGGGTCTTTTCAGGTGTTAGTGTCATGAGGGAGCTTCCAAAACGCGGGGGTGGTTGCGAGGATCTTAGTGGTTTCAACCTGCACCCGTATGCATGCGTCCACTATTTGGACACCCGCAAGGCTCCCACTGTGGCCGGCGGCACTGCAATTGGAACATCCGCCGGGTGCCGTCAGACTGAATGAATGCAAACCTTCCTCCCGTACCCTGACTTCCGGCAGAGCGCCGCAGCACTGGACACCGCCCGGCTCGGCAAACAACGGGTCGAGGCGCTCCAGACGCTCCGCGCCCTGGTCATTCCCGGATACGGCTGGCAGACCCACCCGGCCATCCGTATGTGGATGGGCTACGTCCCGGCGCTGACCATGTACGGGCTGGCGATGGTGGATGAATGGACCAGGCGCGGGCACCCGGACAACACGCGAGCGAACATCACCGAGTTCGCACCACAGGCGGCACACCCGGACTACGCCGGAAAGATTCCTATGCCCCCGTGGCTGGGGGATCCGGACGTCCACCTCAGCCACCGCTCCAAACTGGTCCACAAGGAACCCAAGTTTTACAGCCCGGTCTTCCCCGACGCGGTGCCCGACATGGATTACGTGTGGCCGGAACCCCGGCATGAGTTCTTGCCACGGGAGCCCGAGGGCGACATTCTTTGGATCCTCCGCGACCCGCACGACGCCGTTGATCCCCAGACGCTGGACACGGTGGCGCTTCCGCCCGTGAGCGGCAGCATCGGCGCGCCCGGCGCCGAGGACTACTCCCCCGTCTATCTTGAGGAGACTTCACGCCGCCCGTCGCGGCAACCGCGGAAGGCCCCGGCCAAGCCGCAGGCGAAGAAGCCCACCCGCAAACGGCTGGCGCAGGAGGAGGCCTTTTCCACGCTTCCGGGCAAGACACCGGTGGCTGTCCCGTTCGAACATGGACAGAAGTTTGCCGTGGGACAGGTGGTGGGGCGGCCCATCACCCTTGAGGACGGCAGGTTCGGCCGGCACTTCGAGGTCACGGAAATTATTGACCGTTCCGCGTTCGCCTACCCGGCCCTCCTCCAGGATCCGCGCGTGTTCTTCGCCGTTGAGGCTCCCTAGGCATGACCATCCTGCTGGCAGGCTGCGGCGACCTCGGCACGGAAGCGGGCCTTCGGTTCGCCGCACTGGGACACCGGGTGGTGGGCTGGCGCCGCTCCCCCGGGAAACTGCCTGCCGCCATCGAAGGTGTGGCGGCTGACCTGGGCGCCCCGGACCTTCCGACCGTCCCCAAGGACACCACCGCCGTCGTGATTGCCGTTGCTGCCGACGCTCCGACGGAGGACGCGTACCGGGCGGCTTACCTGGGCGGCGTCACGCACGTGCTGGACGCTTTGGAACGAGACGGCGTGCGGCCGGCACGGGTGCTTTTTGTCTCCTCGACGGCAGTCTACGGTGACGCAGACGGCGGTTGGGTGGACGAAGGCACTGCGCCTGCCCCGGGTGGATTCTCCGGACGGGTGCTGGTGGAAGCCGAAAAAGTGTTGCGGGCCCGGCTGGCAGGAACCGGGACTGCGGCTGTGTCCCTTCGGCTCGGCGGCATCTACGGCCCCGGCAGGACGCGGCTGATCGACCAGGTGCGCAGCGGTTCGGCCGTTGTCCCGGAAGATGTCCGCTACACCAACCGGATCCACCGCGACGACGCTGCCGCCGCGATTGTCCACCTGGTGTCGATGGCCGCCGATCCTGCGCCCGTCTACATCGGCGTGGACGATGACCCCGCAGACCTCGGTAGTGTGCCGCGGTTCCTGGCTGCCGCCATGGACCTGCCGGAACCGCCAGTGGGTGATGCCGGACCCGCGCGCGGCGGGAACAAGCGCTGCAGCAACAGCCTGTTGCGGGGCACCGGCATCACCTTCGCGTTCCCGTCATTCCGCGAGGGCTACCGGGACATCCTGGCGGGCAACGGCGTCCGACATCCGTAAAATGCCGGCGGCTCCCCCGCCTGGCGTTTAGGCTGGCTGCTCAGGGGCACGGCGGAGAGCGGAACGGGCAGGCATGGATTTTCGGCACATCATCGAGACGGTCGGGGAGTTTGTCGATTTCGCCGGGGTGGCCGTCATGGTCATCGGCGCCCTGGTGTCCATCCCCCTGGCGCTTCGCGGATACCGGCCGCGGCGCCTCCGTGCCGGCAACGAGGAGCTCAGCCTTTACCGGCTGTACCGGCAACTGCTGGGCAGATCCATCCTGCTCGGGCTCGAGCTGCTGGTGGCGGCCGACATCATCCGGACCGTGGCCGTCACCCCTACCTTCGAGAGTGTGGGCGTCCTGGCGGTCATCGTCCTGATCCGGACGTTCCTCAGTTTCTCGCTCGAACTGGAGATTACCGGGCGGTGGCCGTGGCAAAAGGAGTCCCCGAAGCCTGGCGATCCTGCCGCGGCACGTGCAGGCTAGGACCCCGAGGCCGGGTGCCAGTACCGCAGGCCGCCGCTGGTGGCGCCGCCGGGCGCCACATCGATCATGGCGTACGGGAACGCCCGGCGGTCCGACTGGTCCGGTCCGCGGCCGCGGACGTCAGAACACCACGTGCCGGTGTTAATGTACCGGGTGGAGCAGTCCTCCAGCGGGGACTCCAGGGCCCTGTGGGTGTGGGCTGAAATGTACCAGGCCACCCCGGAACCGTAGGCCTCGAGGGTACGGGCGAACCGGCCCGCAGCAGCAGGCGCTTCCTCGCTGGCGATGCTGCGTCCGGCGGCTGCAAGGACCATGCGGGTGGCGGTGCGCGGGACCGCCGACACCGTCCGGAACCTGGACAGGCGCGCCAGTTCCCGAACGGCGGCCTCGTCGAGGGCAAGGCGCCGGGACTCGGTCTGCAGCAGCACGTCGTAGGCGCCCGACCTGACGCGCCGTTCCGCCCGCTCGGACGCCAGGCAGGCGCGCGCAACGGCTCCGGCACGGCTCAGGCGTGAACCCGATGGTTGGGCGTGCCAGGCGGCGAGCGGGGGCAGGTCCAGCTCGTCGGTGCCGTTGACCGCCGTGCGGAGCACCTCCGGGATGCGGTGCAGGGCGTGGTGCTGGTGCCCGTGCTCGGCGACGAGCACGTGGGGCACGTGCAGGAACCAGGGGTGGACCCGGACGCGCGTGGGCTCCAGGGGTGACAGCAGTTCCGTTAGGCTGGCGGCAACCGCTGGCCGGGCCAGCTCCACGTCATGGTTGCCGCATACGAAATGCAGCTGCACGCCGCGGGCCGCGCACTCCTGCAGCGCCCGGAACGTGCCATCGTGCCGGGCAAGGATGGCCTTGAGCCGTGCCAGGCTCTGGTCCTCACTGAAGCCGGCCAGCTCGAATGTGTCACCGACGAAGACCACGTGCCGCTCCGGCCCCGCAGCCGCAAGCGCCTCGTTCCGCAGGAATCCGGGCAGTTCCCTGCCGGGGTGGCGGGGATCGTCATCCGCAACATCCAGGTGGAGGTCGCTGAGGAGCCACCACCGCGCCGCGCGGCTCATGTGATCAGCTCCCACACGCGCGGAATGAAAAGGACCAGGAAAACCACCCAAACGGCGGCGACTGCGGTTCGACCGACCGTTCGGCTGACAGTCCGGCCGAGGAGCCTCGCGCGTGCGGGCTGCCCGGAGTCCTGTCCGGTATGACGCACCTCGAGCGCGACCAGGGTAGTGAGCAGGACGGCGGCAGCAAGCAGTCCGGGAAAATCGATCATGCCGTGGCCTCCTTGCGTGCCCGGGCCAAGCAGGCGAGGACAGTGAGGGCGCCCATCGCGATCACGCACGCCTGCCATGACCACACGGTGAGGTAAAACATCGCCGCGGAGACGGCCGTGAGCATGGCGAGGCCAAGCGCCAGGACCAGCAGCGCGAAGAACGCGGCGTCGGTCACCGGTGTGAGCCGGGCCAGTGCCTGCCCCGGGAGGAGAACGAGGACCGCAATCACCGCCAGCGCCTGCAGCGGTGCGGGCAGCCCCACAAGGGTTAGCAGTGACAGCGCGATGGCAACGAGGCCAAGCGCCAGGGTGGGTCGGCTGACTCCGCCGCTCATGGTGTCACCCGGTACACGCGTGCGTCGGTGTTGCTGAACACCAGCTCCACGCCATCCTGCGCCTTTAGCCACTCTTCCATCTCCTGCATGTTGCCGGTGGTGCTGTCGCCCTGAAGCACGAGGCTCGCCTCTGCAGAACGCATGAGAAGCACGACGGCGCCGGCTGGGTTTTCCCGGGCGTAGCCATAGAAGGTCGGGCCGCAGGTTGCCGCGGTCAAGTCCTGGCGGCACAGGTCTTCGATTGCCCGGTAGGGGTGATCGAGGTAGGTCTCGGTGCGCCACGGCGTCGGGTGGGCCGCGGAGAGAATCGCTGCTCCAGACGGTGCCAAGCTCTCCGCTGTGGCAACGGCTGCCATCTCATCGTCCGTGAAGACGTCATACTCCGCGTTCCCGAACCGGCCTGTCACCGTCATCGCGGCCAACAGGCAGAAGGTGACGACAAGGACCCCAACCATCCCGAAAGAGGGGCGCATGTTGCTGCTCTCTTGGGGAAGCAGGGCTGAACAGACCAGCAGGGCAACGAAGGGCAGCGCGAACAGGGAGACGCGGATGAGCATCTCTCCTCCGTACATCTGCGCCGGAAAGAGCAGCAGGGGGCCTGCGGCGAAGAGGACGACCCTGATATCAAGCCGCCGTCTACGCCAGTCGCGCAGGGCGCCCACCGCTGCGAGGACCCACAGCAGGACGGTGAGCACTACCCGAACCTGCACCACAAACACGTGGCCGGGAGTTCCGCTCACGCGCTCAGCGACGTTCGATTCCACCGCGGCGGACAGGCCTGCGTCCTCCATTGGGGGGTGCCCAATGAGGTAGGTGCTGGCGGGATAGACCAGCCAGAGCACCAGCACAATAGCGGCGATAAGGGGCAGCCGGCCGGGCCACACATGTCCGCTCAGGGTAAGAACGGCGATGACCAGGAGCAGCATAAAGGGCGTCAGCTGGTGACTGGCACAAATAACTGTGATGAGCAGGAGTGCTACCGCGAGGGCACCCACCCGGAACCCCCGGCGGGGATCGACAGGCGAGCGCTCCCGCCACCACACCGCAAGGTTGGCCGGCCGAAAACCCCGGAACCGTGAAGGACGCGCGCCCAACGGGCCGATCAGCAGCACAGCCAAGACGAGGTACAGGAAGAAGCCGAAGGCCTGGGGCGACAGGTAGTCCTGGTCCTGCCAGTTTCCGAGGCAGAAGATCCAGAGCGCGAGCCACCGCCGTCGCGGGTCCTGGGTCAGGTAGCGCAACAACACAGCCACGGCAAGGAGCCACAGCCCCACGTTGAACACTGGTGCCCAGAGGGCGACAGTCACCGGATCAAGACCGCTTGCCTCAAGTATCGTGGCCAGGAGGGCGAAGAACCCGGGCCAGTTGAAGTAGGCGTCGATGTTCGGATCCACCGCCTGCATGTCCGCGAGTGCATCGGTTATCCCGAGGTGACGGAACGCGACCTCACCACGGGGAACGTCGGTCACGAACGCTGCGGCCCCAAACAGCACGAGCACTTGCACCGCGAGGAGCCACATCATGACCAAGCGGCCCGCCGGGCCCGTGGCATCCCCGCGCAGCGCCACCACGAAGGTGACGTTCAGAAGCAGGACCCCTATCCAGTACGGGTACGGGAGTTCGGCGGCGAGCCCCAGGTCGCTCTCCACTGGCAGGACCACAGCGGAGGCCGCCCCTAAGGCAAGCGCCAGTGACGCGAGGCCGGCCAGGGCGCACCACACGTCACGTGGCTTCCAGCGTCCTTCAGTACGGCTGGTCGCTTCGATCGTGCTCGTCATGCTACCTCCTTCTTAACGCGCCGGAGGATGGCGAGGAGCCTGATACCCACCGCCGCGGCCCCGGTGGAGAGCACCACCAGCCAGGCCAGGGCCATCGCGCTGGAGCCCCTGTCGGCAGCCAAGAGCGCAGCGGTGCAGAGTGCGACTGCGAGCGTTACGCCGACTGCGATGGCCTCCACGTAGCGGCCGCGGGCCCGGCACACGGCGTTGTATGCCTGCAGCACTGCGTACGCGACCACGCCGGCCGCCAGCAGCCGAAGAGCACCGGCAGACGCGTCGGCGTATTGCTCCCCCAGCAGGTGGAGCAGCGGGCGGGCGAAGACAACAAGGACTACGGCGGCCAGTCCGCCCACGGCGAGCGACCACCGGAGGGTGGCCCAGGTTGTCGCGACCAGGCGTTCAGGCTCCCGCACGCCCTCCGCAAACTGCACGATGCCCATCAGCATCGGGGCTGTGTAGGCGGCCCATGCCATCATCCAAGCCGGATACCAGTAGGCGGCGGCCTCCGGTGCCACCATATGCGCTAAAAGAAGCGGCAGCAGCAGTCCGGGGGCGCGCTCGCTGAGGGTCAGGAGCTGGTTCGGAATGCCCAGCATGAGCACGGCACGGCCATGTGCCGGACGCAGCGTGGGCCGCGGCCGATAACCGATAAGCCTTCGCAGCTGGACCGCACCGATGACGGCTGTCACGGCAGTCCCCAGGGTCCAGCAGGCCATCAGCAGGTCCACCGGGGCGGGATGCGCCTGCCAGGCCACAACGGCCACAGCCGCGAGCGAGACCACGCCGCCCACGGTGTACCTCAGGGTGGCGCTGGCACCCCGTCCCAATGCAACGAGCGCCTGGTCCAGCACCGTGCCCATTGTCCCTGTTACGGCGGCCAGGAGGAACATGAGCCAGAAGAGAGCAGATACCGACGCCGTTTCCGGTGCAACGGTCAGCTCCAGCACGAGGTAGCCGAGGGCCAGCACGGTACTGGCCAGCGCCACGATGCCGAATGCGGCGTCCAGTACCCGGGCCGGCGGTTCTCCCCGACCCACGGAGACAATCACGGCCGACCCGGCACCCAGCACGGCCAACTGCGCACAGATCAGCACCGCCGAAACTGCTGCCGTGGTGAGCCCCACCTCCCGCGCTGCTGCCGCGTGCGCGGCCACGATCCAGAAAGCGAAACCCGAGCCGGTCTGGGCGGCCTTGGCCAGGATGAGGCCGAGCGAGCTGCGCAGCGCGGAGTGCCGGACGACTGTTGAGACGTCCGTTGCAGCACCCCGCTGATCGCTCACGATGCGAAACCCTTCACCAATCCCGCGTAGTTGTACCAGCAGAAGGCGGCGTAGTACCGCAGCCACCGGGGCTGGCCGGAGGCGAGGCTCAGGGCGCTGCCGCGAACCGCGGCGGCGGCGGGCAGCAGAGCCAGCCGTGCCCCGCGCCAGCCATGCTTGCGGATCATCTTTCCCAGCCCGGTTCCGTCCATGAGGAACTGGTCCAGCGCGAAGTCGAAGTCGTCGGCGGCAAAACGGTGCTCGACGAAGACTTTGCGCGATACACCCGTCCGCAGCCCCGACTGCCGCATCCGCCAGCGCAGTTCGATGTCCTCACCCGACTTGAACGAGTCATCGAAGCCCACGCCCATCATCAGTTTCCGGTCGACGATCGTCGCGACGAGCCCGAACCAGTTGCGGCTGCGGCCAGTGCGGTGGTGGTGTGCCAGTGCCTGCCCCCAGTAGCCAGGTCCGGCGACGCTTTCCAGGCCTGCCTGGAGGGCGTCGTAGCCGTCCTCCACCAGTTCCTGGAGCAGGTCGGCCACCCCCGACGGTCCGAAGACGACGTCGGCGTCGACAAGCAGGACCCAAGGCGTGTTGCTGCTCCGGACCCCAAGCGTTCGGGCCCAGGGCAGGCCGCGCCCCTCGTCGCTCACCACCCGGGCTCCTGCTGCCCGGGCGATCTCGACGGTGCGGTCGGTGGAGAGTCCGTCCACCACGATGATCTCGGCGACACCGGACTGGCGCAGGGCTTCCAGGCAGCGCGGGAGCAGGTGTTCCGCGTTGCGCGCCGGAACAACAGCGGTGACGTCGGCAGTGCTGTGACCCACGGCCCCCACCCCTTATGCCTGCTCGTCGAGGACCGCCGGCAGCAGCTCCTCGAGATGGCGGACAATGTCATCGGATGCCTGGTCCGCCGACCACGCGGCTGGCACCTGCAACAGATGGCAGGGGCGGCCGTCGAGGGCCTTGTTAAGCACGAGGCCCTTGGCCGCGAAGTGCTCGCGCCAGGGGACGACGGACGTGGCCGCCAGGCCGGTCACGACCCGTTGGGAGAAGCCTGCCATCTCGATGTGGAAGTTGCCCATCATCCGGTCGACCATCCAGTCGGTGGTCTTCTCGAGGATCCGCGTATGGCTGCCTTCGTACCGCTCGATGTAGATGGAAGCCGCGAGTGGTGCCGATGTGGTCACTTCCCGTCCGGGAAATGCCGCTCCTGCGTCAACCATGCGGTGCTCGGGCGACCATTTGCGGGAGAAGTCCGCGAGCCTCGGATAACGGATGACGTACGGGTGTACCAGTGTTGTGAGGCGGCCGACGCTCTGCGAGAGCGATGACGGGACGAGGGGTTTCCGGACACCTTCAAACAGGTGCGGATAGATGTTCCGGTGGTGTGGCTTGATGAACATAGGCTTCGCGTAACCGAGCAGGGTGGAGTCCTCGGCGAGGAAGGCCCAGTCGTCGCCCATGAACGACCATCCTTCGCGCCGCATCAGCTTCGCAGCGGTGCTCGTCTTGCCGGTCCCACCGGCCGCGGGAAGTGCAATCGCGTGACCCCGGTAGGCCATGGTTGCCGCGTGGATCATCGCGGCTCCCCGCTCCACCATTGCAGCATCGAGGACAGGCACTACCGACGTCAGCAGTTCACCCGGACCGTGGATGCGCCACTGCTCGGCGTCCCGGACCACCTGGACCCGGTCGGCATTGAAGCGCACGCTGTTGTCCGTGTACGCGAGCTCGTGCTCAAGGTGGCCTGCATCCGGCATCGGCTCCGGCCGGCCATCCACGACGATGTGGGCTGGCCGTTCGGCGTCGGTGGCGAAACACGCCAACATGGTCTTGAGCTGGTGGGCTGCCGGTGCCTGTGCATCAACGCTGATGTTGATGCGGCCATGGATGTCAAAGTTGAGTGCTTTGTTCTGTCTAGTGCGCATGTTCGTCCCCTGTCTGGATGGTGTGTTGGTCGGATCGTGTTGCTGGACTGGACGGTGTCGGCCCCCGAGCCTTGCCGACGACGTTCACTGCACGTCCCGCCATGGACTCACTCCGGCCAGGACCGGCCGGTTCAGGGGGCGACCAGGCACATGGGCAAGCTGGCGTCCGCGGAGGTAGCCTGCCGATGTGTAGGCCACGACCGCCACGAAGGCAGCCGCGCGGCCAAGTCCGGAACGATCTCCGCGGGTCCAGTCATAGATCCCTGAGAAGAAGGCCTTGGGCAGGACGCTGCGGACGTACCGGCGTTCCGGGCCGAGGGCCCGCTTGTGCCCAACGACGTGGCTGACCTGGGCCTTCGAAATTCCCTCCGACCAGGACCTTGAAAGCATGTAGCGGACGGTTCCCCGGCTTGCAGGCACGTGGTGGCGCACCAGCGCTGCCGGCTCGTAGACGATCCGGCTCCCGGGGGAGCCCATCGTGGACCGGATGCAGATCTCCGTCTCCTCGCACCCCAATGGAGTGGAGCCGCGCCGGCCCAGGGAGTGGTTGAAACCGCCCACCGTTCTGATGACATCAAGCCGGAAGGACATGTTGGCACCGATGACGTTCCTGACTTCGGATGCCACCCGTGGCAAGCCCCGGTGGCTGCAGCCGACAATCCAGTCGAGCTCTTCTCCAAAGAAGCCGGGCCGTCCCGCTTCCCAGAGAGGCTCCACCCGGCCGCCCACGCCCAGCACCTCGGGATCGTCATAAAGCGCCATCAGGCGTTCTAGCCAATCCGGTGCCGCCACGGCATCGTCATCGAGGAAGGCGACAACGTCCGAGTCGGCCAGGCCCACGCCGGTGTTACGGGCACCGGAGAGCCCTCGCGGGCCGGTGTTCCTTGCGACAGTGACGTCGTCAACAGTCTTGGCCAGCCGCTCGTAAAGTTCCTCATTGTGGTCGATGACCACCAGGACTTCCTTCGGTGCGAAGGTCTGCGCCCGAAGGGACTCGATGACATCCAGCAGCCAGTCCCAGCGCTCAGCAGTGTAGGCGCAGATGATCACTGAGACAGTCGGGGAAGGTATGTACTCCATGTCAGGCCACGCTCACCACGGGAAGAACACTCAGCGGATCGGTGGGTGTCCGCGGGAAGCTCACGCTGGTGTAGGCGTACTTCACCCGGCGCAGCGCCTCGGGCCGCGCGCCGGCGGTGGGGGAATCCCACAGGAGGCACTCATGCGCCATTGTCCCCAGGACCCGCCAGCCGTCCCGGAAGGTCTGGAGGTTCGACACCCCGGAGATGCGGTCCAGCTCGAAGCTGGGAACCTCGGCGATTCGAAGGCCGGCCCTGGCGGCCCGGACGATCAGCTCGGTCTCGATTTCGAAGCCGTCGGATTCCAGCTGCAGGACATCCAGGCACTCCCGCCGGAAGGCAATGTAGCCGTAGCAAAGGTCGGAATAGTTGCTGTGCAGAACCGCGTTGGCCAGCCCGGTCAGCGCACGGTTTCCTGTGCGCCGCAGCCACGTCAGGTCCTCCGATCCCCCGCCCGTGACGTAGCGGGAACCTTTGACGAAGTCATAGTCATGCTGCAGTGGGGAAACGAACCAGCCGATTTCCTGCGGATCCATGCTTCCGTCCGCGTCCAGCATGACGATGATGTCACCGGTTGCGGCAGCAAATCCTGACCTTAGCGCCACCCCCTTGCCCTTGCGCTTCTCGTCCACCACCACGATGTCCTGGCGCACTGCCCGCGCCACTCCGACGGTGTTGTCCGTTGACCGGCCGTCGACGATTACCACCTCATCGACGTACAGCGGCATCCGCCGAAGGACCCAGGGAATGTTCTGGGCCTCGTTCAAGGTCGGGATGACCACGCTGATCGATGCCCGCACCGGCGCTGCTGCGAGCTTCGAGAGCGAAATGGGTGGCTGGGTGGAGATAGACATATGCCTCACCTCTTCATGGCGTGTGGAGAACTCTGGCCAACGGGGAAGCACTGCTGAGTCAGCGCTTGTTGGGCCTTGGTCAGTTCCTTGGCCCGGGGTAGGTTGAGCTTATGGTTGCCCCGGCGGCTAATCACCAGTAATGAGTACTCGCCTTTTTGGTCGCGTTCTACTGGAGGGAATTGCCTGCTCCGGGAGCTAGGAGGGCAGGGGCCGGGCCCAGCAATCCGTGCGGTACATTGGGGGACTTGTCCCATGCGCAAGTTAGGTAGGGTGGGTACCCCGCCATGAAGAGGTAGGTTGCGGCGAAGAGGTAGGTTGCGGCGGCTCGACGGTAGGTCATGGGTGGGCCATCGGATTCTGGTCGCGGATACAACACCACCATTGGAGTGCTCCAGGGACCACGGGCAACGGCGCCCGCGGCTACACGCTGCGCGATGGCCTCGTGGAAGCCGCCGGGATCAGAGTGAGCGGCCCGCCGGAGTCGGTCCTCTATTCTCCCGGGGTGCGCAGCCGGTTCGGGCGCCGCGCATAGTCACGGACCGGCGGTAGTCACCGGCAGGCGTTGACTTCCAGCCCGCGGGGGTCAGGCGACGTCGCGCCAGCCCTGCCCCTCGCTGAAGGTGGCCACCAGCGTGCCAACGCCCGGCTGCAGTGAATTGGAGGGATCGAAGTACAGGCTCGCCTCTGAGGCCCGGCTGTGCGTGATCAGCTGTTCAGCTTCAAGCTTGGCCTCCGGCACAGTGGCGCCGATGATGCCGGTACGGGCGGGAAGCTCGGTGGTGTGTACCACCTCGGCGCCGGTCTGGGTCAGAGGAACGGTGGTGCCGGAGTTGATCTCATCGTAGGGAAACGCAAACTCGGCATCATCGGACGCGGCAGGGATGGTGTACTCCAGGAAATAGGTCATGGATCCACCTTTGCAGATAGGCCCACGCTGCCGAAAGTCCGCGCACGCCCACTCGCACAACGTCTTCCCACGTCAATGCGGCCCTCCTATACTTACCGCATGTTGATGTCGCTGTGGTTCGGCGTCATAGCATCCAGTGCACTGATTCTGGGTGCCTTTATTGGTGTCCGGTTTGAGCTGCCCAAGCGCCTCCTGGCTATGCTGCTGGCCTTCGCCGCCGGTGCACTGATGACCGCCCTGGCTTTCGAACTGTTCGAGGATGCATATGAACATGGCGGGATCATCCGCGCAGCCATCGGGCTGATAGGTGGCGCAGTGGTGTTCACGGTCCTCAGCGCTCTGTTGGACCGGTGGGCGCAGCCCGGAAAGCAGGAGCAGGCGACACCTGCGGACGAGTTCGAAGGGAGCGCCAAGCTCGATACGGATGCCGCCGCGTCAGATAAACATGCCACTTCTGCCTCAACACGGGGAGCGGCAGGGCTGGCTTTGTTGGCCGCGGTCACCTTGGATGGCGTCCCGGAGAACGTTGCCCTGGGAATCGCGCTGGGAGAAGGCACCGGTGGGCTGGCCCTGCTCGCGGCAATCTTTGTCTCCAACTTCCCCGAGGCCCTGGTTGGCTCAGCATCCATGCGAAGCCAGGGACGCTCAACGGGCACCATCCTGGGTCTTTGGCTGGGGTGCGCGGCCCTGCTGGTCATCGCAGTTGTTGTCGGTGCGGGGCCGCTGTCCGGGACAGACCCCGAGGCCATCTCCATACCGTTGGCCTTCGCCGCCGGCGCCGTCATCGCATCCCTCGCGGACACACTCATGCCGGAAGCCTATGAACACGGCGGCCCCGCGGTGGCCCTCAGCACGGCGGGCGGATTCGTCCTGGCCTTCGTCCTGTCCCTGGCCTAAGCCGATACCGGCCTATTTCCCCAGCCCTGCCCTGCGGAGCGCTTCTGCCATGGCTGTGTTCACGGGTTCGGGCTTCGACGACGATCCACGGCCGCCCGCGCCGCCGGAGGTGTTCCGGCCAGCGGTCTTTTGCGGGACCTGGCGCCTGCGCCCGGGGTCCTGCTGTGCCCCACGCCCGGCAGGCTGGCGCCGTCCGTCCGACCTCTCCGCAGCGGGCTTGCCCGCACCGGCACCCCGCGCGCCCTTCCCGCCCGCCGCGGGTTCGTCGTCGAGCCTTAACGTCAGGGAGATCCGCTTACGCTCCGGGTCAGCCTCCAGAACCTTCACCCGGACCACCTGGCCGGACTTAACTACCTCCCGGGGATCTGACACGAACCGGTTGGCCAGGGCGGATACGTGGACCAGCCCGTCTTGGTGGACGCCAACGTCCACGAACGCTCCGAACGCCGCGACGTTGGTCACGGTGCCCTCGAGCACCATCCCCGGCTTCAGGTCTGAAATTTTTTCAATGCCCTCGGAGAAGGTGGCGGCAGCAAAGGCAGGGCGCGGATCCCGGCCGGGCTTGTCCAGTTCGGCCAGGATGTCGGTGACGGTGGGCAGGCCGAAGGTATCGTCCACAAAGTCCCTGGCATCCAGGGAGGAAGCGGGCGCGGACCCGGCCGCAACCAGGATCTTCCGCGCCACCGCATAGGACTCCGGATGGACGCTGGACGCGTCCAGCGGCTCCGCTCCCCCGGTGATCCGCAGGAAGCCCGCGCACTGCTCAAAAGCCTTGGCACCGAGCCGGGGCACCTTCTTCAGGTCGGCGCGCCGGGCGAACGGGCCGTGCTCGTTCCGATAGGCCACGATGTTTTCGCTCAGCAGGGGCCCGACGCCGGCCACCCGGCTGAGGAGCGCGGGTGAAGCGGTGTTGACGTCCACCCCGACGGCGTTGACGCAGTCCTCCACCACGGCATCGAGGCTGCGGTCCAGCTTCGATGCCGTCACGTCATGCTGGTACTGCCCCACGCCGATGGATTTGGGGTCGATCTTCACCAGTTCCGCGAGCGGATCCTGGAGCCGCCGCGCAATGGACACCGCCCCACGCAGCGAAACATCCATGCCCGGCAGTTCGGCGGCTGCGAGCGCTGATGCCGAGTACACGGACGCGCCCGCTTCGGACACCACCAGCTTCTGCGGCTTCCGGTCCACGTCCGGCAGGAGCTTAATCAGCTCGGCGGCGAGCTTGTCCGTCTCCCGGGACGCGGTGCCGTTGCCGATGGCCACGAGTTCGACGGCGTGCTGGCGCGCCAGCTTCACCAGGGTGGCCAGGGCTTCGTCCCACTTCCGGGCGGGGGCGTGCGGGTACACGGTGTCGGTGGCCACTACTTTCCCGGTGCCATCCACCACAGCCACTTTGACCCCTGTGCGCAGGCCCGGGTCCAGGCCCAGCGTGGCACGGTTGCCGGCGGGAGCTGCGAGGAGAACGTCGCGCAGGTTGGCGGCGAATACGCGGACGGCTTCGTCCTCGGCTTCGGCGAACATCCTGCCGCGGAGGTCTGCCGTGAGGCGGGCCAGCACCCGGGACCGCCACGCCACCTGGGCGGTCTGGATCAGCCACGCGTCGGCGGGCCGGCCGCGGTCGGCGACCCCGAGGCACCTGGCAACCGCGGACTCGTACCGGGAGCGGGCGGCGGTGAGGGCGTCGTCGTCTGCGGGATCTGCCTCGGCAAGGTCGAGCTCGAGGATGCCGTCTTTCTCACCGCGCAGCAGCGCGAGGACCCGGTGCGACGGCATGCCGGAGGGAGCCTGCGCGAACTCGAAATAGTCCGCGAACTTCTGGCCGTCCGCTTCCTTGCCCTTCTTCACGCGGGAAACCATGCGGCCCTGGGTCCAGAGCCGCTCGCGCAGGGTAGCGGCCAGGTCGGGATCCTGCGCCACGCGTTCCACCAGGATGGCGCGGGCACCGGCGAGCGCAGCGGCGGCGTCGCCGATCGCATACTCGGTGTTGAGGTACTTTGCAGCCTCCTGCTCAGGGTGCAGGTCGGGCCGCTTGAGGAGGGCCTCGGCCAGCGGTTCCAAACCTGCTTCCCGGGCGATCTGCGCCTTGGTGCGCCGCTTGGACTTGAACGGCAGGTAGATGTCCTCCAGCCGGGACTTGGTGTCCGCGGCGAGGATCGCCTTCTTCAGCTCGGGGGTCAGCTGGCCCTGTGCCTCCACCGCTTCCAGGACGGTGCGACGGCGGTCCGCGAGCTCGCGGAGGTAGCGCAGGCGCTCCTCAAGGTCGCGGAGCTGGGTGTCGTCCAGGGTCCCGGTGGCTTCCTTGCGGTACCGGGCGATGAACGGGACGGTGGACCCGCCGTCGAGCAGTTCCACCGCGGCCTTAACCTGCCATGCCATGACGCCCAGCTCAGTGGCGATTTGGGAGTGGATGGCGTCGCCGGCAGTTGGCGCTGCAGAAGGAACGGACGTGGGTGCTTGGGGCAGTTGAGTCACCAGAACATCTTGCCTTACCCGCCTGCGCCGCTCCACCGCTTCCGGCGCAGCACCGGGGCATGGGGGGCTGGGGCCCGGCGCGGGTATTCCGATCATGGCCGCAAAGTGCTGTAGTGGAGGTGCCGTCACTGGGACAACGCTCAAGGAAGAGGCCGCCATGCGGGAACTGCTGATTGTGTTTCAGGAGGGGTTCGAGGAAGCCAATATCACCGTGACGGTGAACGGGAAACAGGCGCGGCGGGACCTTGCTGTGTCCACCAATCCGATCCTTGGCATAGCGTCGGAGGTGTCCGTGGAACTGCCGGCGAAGGGCGCCCAAGTGGGTGTGGAGGTGACGAACCGCGGGCTCAAGGCGATCACGAAGGTCACCGGCAAGCCGAAAAGCGTGCTCGTGTCCATCGAGGACGGCAAGCTGGTGATGAGGGAAGGGACCGGCCGGGAAGCCGTTTTGTAGGCCCCTTCGGCCGCTGCAGCAGCTACGGTGGCAGAGGTCTAGCAAAAGTAAATTCGATGGAGTAGCATCTGATCACCGCCGGCTTCCAGAGGGGTCCGGCGGGCCAAACTGAAACGTAAGTCGGTCGGAAGTCGTCGGATGGCTTCCGGCCCCGCTGCCGGGACAGCACACCGAGCAGCAACGACGGCGGCACCCACTTGCAGGTGCCGCCGTCGCCATGTGTCCGGGCCCGCTAGACCTGGTAGGCGGGGTAGTCGATGTACCCCTTGGCGCCTTCTGCGTAGAAGGTGGAGGCATCCGGCTCGTTGAGCGGAAGTGCTTCCTTCCAGCGCCGCGCCAGGTCCGGGTTGGCGATGGCAGGCCGGCCCACCACCACAGCATCGGCGTGGCCGTCGGCAATCAGGTTTACCGCCTCTTCCCGGGTGGTGACCACACCGAAACCTGTGTTGACCAGGAAGGTTCCGCCGAAGCGGGCGCGGAGGTCCTGGACAAGTTCACCGGTGGGTTCGTGGTGCAGGATGCTCAGGTAAGCGAGGTTGAGCGGGGCGATGCTGTCCACCAGGACTTCGTAGGTGGCGCGCACGTCCGCCGGATCGGTCTCGGCGATGCCCTGCACGTTGTGTTCCGGGGAAATGCGGATGCCCACGCGGTTGGCGCCCAGCGCTGCCACCACGGCGTTGACTGTCTCAATGACGAAGCGGGCCCGGTTCTCGGGCGAGCCGCCGTAGCTGTCGTTACGGACGTTCGAGTTGGGTGCCAGGAATTCATGGAGCAGGTAGCCGTTGGCGGAGTGCAGCTCCACGCCGTCGAAGCCGGCCTCGACGGCGTTCAGCGAGGCATCGACGATTTCCTGGATCAGCAGGGGCAGTTCGTCGGTGGTGAGGGCGTGCGGGACGGGGTACGGCTGCTTTCCGGAGGGGGTCCGGACGTCACCCTCGATGGCGACGGCGCTGGGCGCCACAAGCTGGTGGCCTCCGGTGATGTCCGGGTGCGAAACCCGGCCGCCATGCATGATCTGCGCGAACATGCGGCCGCCTTCGGCGTGCACGGCGTCCGTGACCTTCTTCCAGCCTGCAATCTGTTCCGTGGTGACGATGCCGGGCTGGCCCGGGTAGGAGCGGCCCGCGGGGCTGGGGTAGGTGCCTTCGCTGACGATGAGGCCCAGGGAGGCGCGCTGGCGGTAGTGTTCTGCGACGAGCGGGCCGGGGACGCCTTCCTCACCGGAGCGGAGCCGGGTCAACGGCGCCATGACCAGGCGATTGGGAAGTTCAAGCTCGCCGAGGGTGAGAGGGGAAAACAGCATGCGCAGTTCCTTTCGAAGGCTAAAGACGTACTGCCCATGCCAACTGGGAGGCGCGTACAACTATTCCGGGATGCGATCGGCATCACAACCGTTTGGTGCTGGGTCAGGGGCTATCTGGATGCCGGCGCGCCGGGGCAGCCCTGGCCGTCCGGGTTGGTGTTGCAGTCGTCGGCATAGTTGCGGGTCAGCGAGCGCCAAACGCTGATGGTCTGGGGCGGCGAACTAAACTGGCCCTGGCCCGGGATGGGCAGCGGCGGACCGGCGTTGACGGAGTAGGTGCCCTGGAAGGAAGTGGTCAGGACAACCTGGAAGTCGCCGGTCTGGCCGTAAGCGTGGCTGGTGCGGGTCTTTTCACCCCAGCGGTCCTGCGGCAGCGGGCCTCCCATGGACGGCTGGGGACCGAAGACAGTGCCGTCGCCGTAGTTCCAGGTGTACTGGACGGGAGTGGCAACCACATGGACGGCCTGGCCGAACATGGTGATGTCGAACTGCTGCTCAACTGCCTCGGCGTAGAAGTTGGTTTCAGCGCCGCGGAGCGTGTGCGGGCTTGGCTGCGCTGTTACGGTTCCCGCGTTGATGGGCAGGTTCTGGAATTCCCGCTGGATGTCCGCGGCAATGCGCGGCAACAGGTCCTCCGGCGCTGCGTCATAGAGGCAAGTGGGGCCGGAGTGGGGCGCCCAGACGGCACCCCGCACTCCCCGAGGCCGGGACAACCACATAACCGGGATCCCGTCCTCACCGTCGGGGCCGTCCTTGCACTCCAACTGCCTGCCCAGGCAAGGAGTGTCGAAGTCTCCCCCGCCAAGATGGCACTGGAGCTCGTATTTGTACTCGTTGGGGTCAGTGGAGACCGCGCCGGGTTCAGGCCGGGAAAAATCACCCGTACCTGGATCCAGCCGCCATCCTATGATGTCTGCTCCCCCCGAACTCCAGTGGCCTTTCGGGGGCGGGGCGACCGATTCTGGAGGAGAAGAGGAATCGTTCTCGCGCGCGATGCTCGATGGCGCTTCCGCATATGCCCCGGTGGGCACGACGACAGAAAAAAGTAGAAAGCCCATGGCGCAACAACGAAATAAGGCTTTCATGCCGCTACCCGACGATGGGTTCAACAGTTTGAACGAACCACGCACCGTCTCGGAATATGACCAACATTAAGTTTCCGGAATCCGCTGGCTTTGGATCAGTAGTGTCCAGACTCTTATCTGGGTTGTAGTAGCTGAGTGGTTCTTGCGAAACCTGCACAGCCACTTGATAGCTTCCACTCGGCGTCGCGGCAAAAGCTGTGCTGATTGACGGCGTTGTCACTCTGCCGCCTGCCAACCACCGCCCGTCTTGGTGCCAACCTTCCTGGACCTGTTTGGCTCGTTCACACATGGTGCAAGCAGGACTGGTCAGCGCAGACATCGGTTTCGTGTCACCGGTCTCATAGCCATAGCTCAGGAGCTCAAACCAATACTTCGCGAATGCCTCAAGACCTTCCTTCGTCTCGGTCTTGGCAACCTCGGGCATGACGGGGACCGGGACGTTTTGGGCCGGGCCGGAGGCGTCGGCGGGCTTGTAAACAGCGGTGGGTGACGGGGTAGGCGTTGGCGAAGTGCTGGTAGTGGCCAGGTCAGTCGACGCAGGAGTGGTGGTCCCGCCCTGCCCGGGCGACTCCCTCGAATTGCATCCGGCCAATCCAAGGGAGAGAGCAATTGCCAAACCGAGGGCTCCAGCCCGGAAACCACGTGACGTAACAACGTTCTGTAAAGCCATGGGCCGCTATTCCCCCAGTAGTTATCAGACGGCGTGCTCCGGACAGTGCCTTAAGGGTAGCCCACGTCACAATGTGTCGATCAAACTTATCCACAGGCCCGGAGGTAGTAGCGGCCCTGTCAGGGTCGCTTTCGTCCGGGGAGGGGGTCCGATGCGACGCTATCCAGCCGGGAAGACAGCCCAGTCACGGACCTGCCTCGGCTGTGTTAGGTCTTGACCAAAGCTGTCAACAAAACCGGCAGGCGGCCCTTGTGGCCATCCGACAAAAACAGGGAGGCAGTCCGGAACTAGCGTCGGCAGGGAAGCCATCCCAGTCAGCCGGAGGACCACCCATGACGACTCAACCGCAACTCCTGAAATATCCAATCCTCGAGACCGCCCGCAGGCAGGTCCTGGAACAGGGCCTCGGCCTGTCCGAGGCCCAGCTGGTCGAAGTCCTGCGCCTGCCGGACGAAGCCCTTCCCGCCGCCCTGGACCTGGCCCACCAGGTGCGCCTCCGGCACTGCGGCGAGGACGTGGAAGTGGAGGGCATCATCTCCATCAAGACCGGCGGCTGCCCCGAGGACTGCCACTTCTGCAGCCAGTCCGGCCTGTTCGACTCCCCAGTAAGGGGCGTCTGGCTGGACATCCCGGAACTGGTCAAGGCCGCCAAGGAAACCGCTGCCACCGGAGCCACGGAATTCTGCATCGTGGCCGCCGTCCGCGGGCCGGACATCAAACTCATGAACCAGATCAAGTTCGCGATCGACCGGATCAACGAGGAAGTGGACATCAACATCGCCTGCTCCCTGGGCATGCTGACCTGGCGGCAGGTGGACCAGCTGGCCAGCTGGGGCGTCCACCGCTACAACCACAACCTTGAAACCGCCCGGAGCAATTTCCCCCAGGTGGTCACCACCCACACCTACGAGGAACGGCTGGAAACCTGCGCCATGGTCAAGGACGCCGGCATGGAACTGTGTTGCGGGGCCCTCATCGGTATGGGTGAAACACTCGAACAGCGTGCTGAACTCGCGGCCCAGCTGGCCGCCCTGGATCCGCACGAAGTCCCGCTGAACTTCCTCAACCCCCGGCCAGGCACTCCGCTGGAGAACCAGCAGGTGATGGACGGGAAGGACGCCCTCCGCGCCATCGCCGCCTTCCGCCTCGCCATGCCCCGGACCGTCCTGCGCTACGCCGGCGGCCGGGAGCTCACCCTCGGCGACCTCGGAACCCGTGACGGGCTGCTGGGCGGCATCAACGCCGTCATCGTCGGCAACTACCTCACCACCCTCGGCCGGCCGGCCACCGCCGACCTAAACCTCCTGGTGGACCTCAACATGCCCATCAAGGAACTGCAGAAGACGCTATGACCCCCACCCGCTCCCCCGGCTCGACGAGCCCGACCCCCTTCATCTTCTGCGGGCACTGCGGCCTCCCCTCGGAGAAGGAAGCGTACGACGGCGGCAGCACACCGCCGTCGTCCCCGCACCAAAACTGCGTGGTGCGGCTGGAACTGGAACCTCCGCGCTTTTGCCTCCAGTGCGGGCGCCGGCTCAAGGTCCAGGTTTCTCCCGTTGGCTGGTGGGCCCGCTGCTCGCGCCACGGCCAGACTTCGGCCGCCGCTGACAGTGACTGAGTCAAAAACAGCCAACCCTCTGGCGTGTTTCTACAATGCGTAGAAGAATGGCTTCATGATGTTTGAACACGCAGACGGCCAACCCGTACTCGAACTCACCGATGGGCAGTCCTGGCACCTCCTGGAGAACACCAAACACGGCAGGCTGGTGGTCTCGGTTGCGGGCGAACCGGATATCTTCCCGGTGAACTACGTGACCGCGGAGCGGAAGATCTACCTCCGGACGGCGCCGGGCAACAAGCTGGCACAGCTGACCATCAATTCCACGGTGCTCTTCGAAGCGGACGGCATCGACTCCGACGAGGCCTGGTCCGTGGTGCTGCGCGGAACCGCCCGCGTGCTGAACAAATCGGCAGAGCTGGAGGCTGTGGAGGCGCTGGGCCTGAAGACCTGGGTGCCCACGCTCAAGGACTTTTACGTGGAGATCGAGCCAACGTCGGTCAGCGGCCGCCACTTCGTGTTCGGCGAACAGCCCGAGCGGGAGATCTGAGCGCTCCTAGACTTGGAGTATGGCGGACAAGCTGACTCCGGAGCGGCGCAGCTGGAACATGTCCCGGATCCGGGGCAAGAACACCAAGCCCGAACTGCTGGTCCGCAGGCTGCTCCATGCCAAGGGCTACCGCTACCGCCTGCACGGCAGGTCCGGCACGTCGCGGCTGCCCGGCAACCCGGACCTGGTGTTCGCCGGCCGCCGCAAAGTCATCTTCGTGAACGGCTGTTTCTGGCATTTCCACGATTGCCGGGTTGGACAGCACGCCCCAAAGGCGAACGCGGAATTCTGGGCGGCGAAGCGCTCCAGGACAAGGGAGCGCGACGCCGGCCAGCGCCGCCTGCTTGAGGACGCCGGGTGGGAGGTCCTCACCGTCTGGGAGTGCGAGCTCAGGGACGGTTCTGCGCTGGAGGACCATCTGGTGCGCTTCCTCGAAAGCGGCAAGGACCAGCCTGCTTCTTGACGGGATTCAGCTGCGCCGTGCCAGCAAGGCGTTCCTGAGGGCGGACGCGGACGAGTCGCTGCTGTTGATGCGCCAATCGGCTTCCTTCTGCAGGTGGAACCAGACGAAGCCCACCACGTCTGGCTGGGCAGCCAGGAAGGACACGAGGTCGGTGTTCCAGACGGCTTTGGACCCGCCCAGCTCGGTGGAAGCCGTATCCGCGATGAGAATGGGCTTGCCCGGAGCCAGCGTGCGGAGCTGGGCGATGCCGGGTCCGAACAGCTCCTGCGGCATGATCCAACTGCTCCATGTCTACAAGATCGTGGACGTGCTGCCAGGCCGGAATGTAGTCACCGGACTGGTTTCCGTTGACCCCTTCGGACCAGGGGTACCAATTGCCGTTCATTTCGTGGGCAAAGCGCAGCATCACTGGCTTGCCCCAGGCAGCGAGGGCCTGACCCCACTCGGTGATCCGGGCATCGAAATCACCGGCCGTAATCCGGTCCAGCGAGTAGGCCGGCTGGTTGACGCCGCCGCCCCAGGCCCACGGCTCCCAAGTCAGAAGCGGCACCGCCCCGCGGGCGTGTACTGCGTCCATCTCTGCCAGGGGTGGGGACTGCCGGAAGTCCTTGTACATCAGGACCATCGAGGGGCTTTCCCCTGCGAGGTTGGCCACCTCATCCAGTTCGGCCCCAGCCAGCGCTCCCCCGGCCGTGCCAACGCCGAAACGCAGCGGAGCAGTGCTGACGGCGGGTGGCTGGGGCGCAGGTACCGGGGCCGCCTCCACCACGAAAACGGTGGAGGCCTTCATGGAAGAGGTCTTGGCCGTGATGGTGGTGTTCCCTGCCGCGCCAGCGGGAATGGTGATCCCGGCACTGAAGGAACCGGTTGCCGTGGTCCGGAACTGGAACGTGGCCGAGCCGACGGGCGGCCGGAGTCGCAGTTTTTCCGTGCAGGAAGCACTGGCTCAAGTATTTGGCGCAGATCCCGTACTCCCATCAAGAAACCCACAATTATCCCCTGAAAGACTGCCGCCGAGTGCCCACAGACCTAACCTGAAAGAGCACAGCCCCCAATAACCCGCGACGTTTCCGTCAATGGTTTCTCCCAGCTGAAAGGAGCGTCGTGAGCGCCTCAGATGATGCCCCCCGGCCGCTGGTGGACCAGTCCGTACTCGACCGCCTACGCGAGGAACTGCACGAGGACGAGGGGTACTGCAGGGTGTTCGTGGACAACTTCATCGAGTGCCTGCCAGAGCGCATCGACCGCCTCCGGCTGGCCTTGACGACAGGGGATCTGGAGGGGTCAGTGGACGCTGTCCTCAGCCTGAAGACGTCAAGCCAGATGGTGGGAGCCGAGCGGCTTGCCGCCCTGGCTCTGGACCTCGAAGACGAAATCCGCACCGACGCACGCTCGTCTGACGCCGCCGTCGTCCTTCCCCGGCTGGCCGCCACTTTCCTTAGGCCCATCAACCTGTGCAGCGGACTGACCATGCACCGGCTGCAAGCTCAGTGCTCGCTTGGTGCCAGCCGGTAGCCCACGCCGCGAACGGTTTGCAGCCAGCGCGGCTGCTGCGGGGAATCGCCAAGCTTCTTGCGGAGATTGCCCATGTGGACTTCCACTGACCGTTCGTCGGCCTCGCTGATGTAGCTGCCGACGTCGTAATCCTCGTCCCGCAGCCGGCGCACCAGGTCAGCCTTGGTGCGGACCGTGCGGCCGGCCTCAAGCAAGGCGTGGAGCAGTTCGAACTCGGTGCGGGTGAGGTTCATTTCCTTCCCGTCGACCACCACGGTGCGGGAAGCGTAGCTGAGTTCCAGGCCGTTGTGGTTGTAGTTTCCGCGTTCGGAGTGTCCGGTGCCCTCCGCAGCTTCCACAGTGGACGCCTCGGTTTCCGCACCGGACCGGGGCCGGCGCATCATTGCAGCGATACGGGCGCGCAGCTCGCGCGGACGGAACGGCTTGGTGAGGTAGTCATCGGCGCCGGACTCCAGCCCGATCAGGGTGTCCAGTTCTTCCGTGCGGGCCGTGAGCATCACGATATAGGCGTCGGAGAACTCGCGGATCTGCCGCGACACCTCAAAGCCGTCGATGTCCGGCAAGCCGAGGTCCAGGGTGATGACGTCCGGGTTCAGGGTCTTCGCGATGAGCACGCCTTCGGCGCCGCTGCTGGCCACTGTCACTTCGAAACCGGCCTGGGTCAGGACCGTGCGGACCAATTCCCGGATGTCGTGGTCATCCTCGATGACCAGCCCTACACGTGCATCACTCATAGTGCCCCCTCAGCAGCCAACGTCAGAAGTATAGCTGCCTGCGGATATCCTGCTGGTATGGCCCCTTACACCCTCGCGCGAAAGTCGCCACGCAATGACTGATCCCGTCGCCTGGTCCTCGGGACGGCTGCGATTCTTCCGGCGTCCCTTCCACGAGTACCGGCTGCGGGACCGCGTAGCACTGAGCCAGATGCCGCTCTTTGTGACTACGTGCCTGACGGCTTTCCTGGTGTGGGTGTTCTTTCCCCAGGGAATGGGAAACCCCTTCTTCGTCATGTTCCTGGTCTCCCAGCTCGTCCTGATGGCGTCCTGCTACCTCGTCCCTTGGGAGCGGCTGCCGTACACGAGCTTCCTCATCATCCCGGTGCTCGACTTCGTCTCCATCGGGTTCGGGCGGGAAGGCGGCCTCGAGAGCCTGACCAGCATCGGCCTGCTCGCGGTGCTGCCAGTTATCTGGCTGTGCGCCTCGGGCTACTACCCCAGGCTGGCCCTTTGGCTCGCGTTCCTCGCCCCGCTGGCCATTCTGTGGGCGCCGCTGCTCCTCAAGGGGACCTTTACCGCGCAGGACTTTGCCCGGACCCTGCTCCTCCCCGTCATCACGCTCGGGATCGGCGTGTCCGTGAGCGTTTTGACGCTGAGCATGATGCGGCAGCAGCGGGAGCTGGAGGAGAAGGACGACCAACTGCAGGCCACCCTCCATTCCAGCCAGCGGCAGGAATCGCTCCTCAATGCTGTCCTGGATACCGTCCACCTTGGCGTCCTTGCCGTTGACGCTGACGGGCATGACGTCCTGATGAACCGGAAGCAGCGGGCCAACCACGTCCTGGCCAGCCCCAAGGACAACGCGGACCCCAACGAGTCCCAGCTGCTGGTCTTCGGCGCGGACCGGAAAACCCCGGTTCCCGTGGAGGACCGCCCGGTCCGCCGCGCCGTGCTGGGCGAAACCTTCACCGACTACCTCGTCTGGCTGGGTGAGGGCCAGGAGCAGCGCGCCTTCGTGACGACAGCGCGTGCCATGAAGGATCCGGACGGCAAGTTTGCAGGCTCGGTGATCGCCTTCAGCGACGTGACGGACCTGGTGAACGCCCTGTCCGCAAAGGACGAATTTGTTTCCAGCGTCTCGCATGAGTTCCGAACCCCGCTGACGTCCATCCTGGGCTATGTGGAGATCCTGCTGGCCGAGGAGCAGGAAGACTCAGACCGGGAGATGCTGGAGATCATCCGCCGGAACTCCGAGCGCCTCCTGACCCTGGTGTCCGACCTGCTCGCGAGCCGCAACGGCCAGCTGATCGTGACGCCGCACACGGTGGATGTGGCCGAGCTGGTCCGTTCCAGCGTCTCCTCCGCACTGCCCAAGGCCGCAGTGGCCGGAGTGGTCCTGGCGGCCGAGACGCCGGACAAGCTGGAAGCCCATGTGGACGGCGCCCGCATCTCGCAGGTCCTGGACAACCTGGTGTCCAACGCCATCAAGTACTCCCCCGACGGCGGAAACGTCCTGGTCAGGCTGGCGCAGGAGGACGGGCAGCTGGCCTGCCGCGTCTCCGACACCGGAATGGGGATGACCGCGGAGGACACGTCCGAAGTGTTCGCCAAGTTCTTCCGCACCAGCAACGTCCGCCGCACTGCCATACCCGGCGTCGGCCTGGGCCTGCCCATCAGCAAGGCCATCGTCGAAGCGCACGGCGGGACGATCCAGGTGGACAGCCAACTGGGCAAGGGCACCACCTTCACGTTCCGGGTCCCGGTCTAATCCCCACCCGCGCCCGGCATTACGGTGTGGACTGCCGGACCACCTCACCCCAGGACTGCCGGGCCAGCTCACGGACCGAGGCCAGGATGTCCGACGGCGGCCGGGAAAGGTCCAGCGGAAACTCCACAATGTCGATGTCAGTGTTGAGGATCCGGCGGAGCTTCATCTCGCCCGCACCCGCGTAAACCAGCCAGGCGGTGGGCACGGCCAGGGCGGTGCAGTGCGCCAGCATCTGGTAGTGGTCGGCCGTCAGCGAGGCGCCGGCATCCGAAGCCGCCTTGTACTTGGCGTTGTACACCACCACGGGCCGTCCGCCCAGCAGGTGCACGGCGTCCGGCCGGACCTGCAGCCTGTCCGTGTCCCGCACCGCCTCGCTCAGCAGCGCGTTGTACCGCAGCCGCAGCTCCCCCGGGTATCCGGCCATGGCCTCCCGCAGGGCTGCGCCCACGAAGTCCTCGAACACCCGGGCCATGTCCACCACGAACGAGGCCGTCTGCTGCCCGCCCTCGCCCGCTTCGGCCGACGCGTTGCGGAGGATCACTTCCGCCAGCCGGAGCACCGCGTGGTAGCGCAGGTTCATCCGCGTGGGCCTCCACGGCGGCAGCGGTGCCCCCGCGGCAAGCCGCGTGACGGCGCCGAGCTTTCCCTTGAGCTGGCGGAGCCGGCTGAGCACCTCCGGGCGCACCCCCGGGACCTGGCCCATCCGCTCAAGTGCGGCGCGCAGGATCCGGTTCTCCGCGATGTCCTCGGTGAATTCGTCGTAAGAGACCTCAAGGGGCACCAACATGCCCGGCCGCCGTGAAATCTGGTCCGAGATCCTAATGCGACCCTTGACGGTCCGCAGCGACTCGTCCACTGTCAAGTAGCCCTGCAGCACGCCGCGGCCCAGGGCGCGCTCCGCCAGCTGTGCGAGCGACTCGGCCAGCGCGCTCCACAACCCGCTCTCCTCGGCGGCGGCAACGGTCTCCGGCCGGAAACCCTGGTCCCCCGCATAGCTGAGCAGGAACAGGAGCCGGCCGAGCCCCAGCCGGTCCTTGGGCCGCACATCCAGCTGGACCGTGGAGGTGCGGACGGAGCCCACCTTGCCCACCGGCTCGATCCTGTACAGGCCCATCCCCATGGGAGAGGCCTTGGCCAGGCCGCTGGAGTTCACGAACGAGGCGCTGGCAGGGTCCAACCGTTCCACGATGCCCCGGGACAGTTCGTCCAGCACCAGGTGCCGCATTGAGGAAGCGCGGCTACCCAGCTGCAAGGCGTCCCAGCAGCTGGTCCAGTCCGAAGCGCTCCTCAAGCTGCGCCCGGGAGAGCTGGCCGTGGTAGTGCTCCTCCAGCAGCGGCATCAGCTCGTACTTCCAGATCCGGCGCAACCCGGCGGGAGTCTGGGCCGCCGGCTTCATGAAGTAGGACGGGCCGATCATCAGGTCCCGGTCCCACTCGTCGATGGCACTGTTCAGGGCATCCAGCAGCAGCGCCGGGGTGGTGTCCAGCTGCCGGGCCTGCAGGAACCTCAGGAGTGAGCCCTTCACCGGTTCGGTCTGCGGATGCAGTTCGATGAAGGAGAAGCGGCGGCGGATGGCGGCGTCCATCATCGCGATGGAACGGTCCGCGGTGTTCATGGTGCCGATGATGTAAAGATTGTCCGGCAGCGTGAACGGCTCGTTGGGACTGTACTGCAGGTAGATACGGTCGTCCCGGTACTCGAGCAGGAAGTACAGCTCGCCGAACACCTTGGCCAGGTTGGCCCGGTTCATCTCATCGATGATCAGGAAGTACGGCTTCTTCTCGTTTCCTGGCTTGGCGGCCTCCTCCGCGAGGCGCCGCAGCGGCCCGGCCACCAGCTTGAAGGACACCTGGCCGTCGTCGGTCTTGTCCGGCCGGTAGCCCTCGAAGAAGTCCTCGTAGGCGTAGGACGGATGGAACTGCACCAGCTTGACGCGCTCGTCGGTGGTGTCGTCGGCCAGCTCCGCGGCGAGGTGCTTGGCCAGGTACGTTTTTCCGGTGCCGGGCGGGCCGTAGAGGACCAGCTGCCGGTTCTCCTCCAGCAGGTCCGCGATCTCCTGCAGGGGCTCCAGCTCCATGTGCAGCGAGTCGGCGAATTCGGGGGTCAGGCGGCGGAAGCCCTCCTGGACAGGAAGTACGACGGCGGCGCCTTCCGTTTCGCTGTCCGGTTCCGTTTCGGCTTCCGGCGGCAGGAGGGCCTGCAGGGCCGGCATCACGCGGGTCACGTCGACCACGATGCCCGCGGTGGCAAGCTGGCGCTGGACGTGCCGGGGCAGGCTCGCCGTGGCATGCCCCTCGTCAAACCAGCGCACCTTGCGGCGCAGCCGCCGGTTGTCGTCGTTGTAGTCGGGCTCGCCCAGCACGCCGCCCAGCCGCACGGTGCCGGCATGCTGGTACAGGACCAGGTCCCCTGGTTTCATGACGGTCAGGAAGGCGAAGACGGCAGTCTTGGTGTCCTCGCGTTCCACATAGCCAAGGTGCTTGTAGTCCTCGTCCACCGCATGCTGCACCACACCGGCGGTGACTCCCGGGTCCAGCAGCCGGAGGTGCTCGACGTCGAGGGTCACCTTCTCCTCGTCCTGCCAGGCGGTGAGCAGTTCGGTGTTGTCGCCGTGGGTCCGCAACAGCCACGCCCGGTGCCCGGGATCGCCCACCTTGCGCCACTGGCTGACCAGCTGCCGGGCGTACCAGTCGATGCGCTGGCCCGCCTGCTCGTCGAGGTGCAGGCGGATGCGGTGGATATCGGCGGTGATGTCCTCTTCGCTGTCGCTCTTTGCCCCGCCCACCAGTGAGGCGAAGGCGTCCCGGATTTCCTGCCGCTCGACGTCCGCCACCACGGGTTCGAAGTAGCTGGGCCAGGCCAAAAACTCGATGCTGCGGCGGATAGCTGGCTGGTCGTGTGGCGTTCCGGCCGCCAGCCGGTGGAACTTGAGCGGGTCCTGCAGCCCACCGGTGATGGCGGCGGGCGGCTGCTGGTCCACGTGCTGCACGAACCGGCACAGCCATTTCAGGTGGTCCCAGATGGTCCAGTTGAACTCCGCCGTCCGGTCCCGGATCACGCCGTGGTCCGTCATGCCCTGGTAGAGCTCTTCGGGCAGCTCGAGCGGCGGCTCCAACCAGGAAGCGGCCTCTGCCACGCGGGCGCGCTTGACCTTGAGCGACTTCACCTCGTGGGCCAGCGGCAGGGACTGCAAGAAGAGCAGTTCGACGGCCAGCTGTTTGGCTTCCCGGGACGCACCGTCGAGGTTCTGCCGGAGGTTGGTCATCATGGGCGCCTTGGGGTCCGGCGCGCCGCGTTCCAGCCTGTCCGCCAGCTCTGCCGCCGCTTCCGACGTCCAGGTCAGGGTCCGTCCGTCCAGCGCCGACGGCTTGCCCTGCAGCCCGGGGCCGAGGACGAACCAGGCCGCGTCCTCGATTTCCCGTGAGATGCCGAGGGCGCGGGTCATGGCAGCAGTGGAGGCGGGGGTCATGGGTTCAAATTTACAGGGTGAAGCTGGATGACTGCTCAAAGCCTTCGTGGTGCACCCTGTTTAACCCCCGCCAGCTCTTCCCGCGGAACGCTACGGCGCTCCCGTCCCCCGCTTCCGGCCGAAGATGAAGTACCCCATGGGGCCGATGAAATTTATGAAAGACGCTGCCCTCCAGGCCCCCTTTGGTCCGTTGATCAGTGCAGCGGGCCGCTTGGAGATGTCCCGTTGCGCTGCCACCAGCATCGACATCTGGACGATGCCCACCAGGATGGTGCCGACCTTCGCCGATGGTGACATCTCCTTCCAGGTCTTCTTCTTCCTGGCCGTGCGGGTCTTGTTCTTGGCCATCTGATCGTCCTTTCACTGTCGGGAGTTCCAGTCCAATAGGTCCGATGGCCCGTTGTCCAGAGCCTTTATGCCTATTTAGTGCTTCACATGGTGCGTGTACGGTGCCAACCGGTCTTTCTGCTCCGGAGTCAGCCGCTGGACGCGTCCGGTGGCTTCGTCCACGAAGGCCAGGTGTGTGCTGGCCTTCACGCAGTCCTCCCCGGTGACGGGGTCCTGGATGAGGTAGTGGATGTCAAAGCTGGCTCCCTTGACGGCACCAATCCAGACCTGCACGACGGCGGGGACGTTGCGGTACTCGAGGGTGCGGACATAGCGGATTTTGTGATCCACAACCATGGCCATGGTCCCGTCCGGGACAGCGTTGAACAGGCTTACGCGCGGCTCGATCCCGGGCAGCCCGGCGCCCTTCGGCGGCCCAAAAGCCCCGATCCGGGCCTCCTCCAGCATCCGGACGATCTGCACATTGTTGATGTGGCCGTAGGCATCCATGTCACCCCAACGCATCGGCACCATGACCTCGATCCGCTCGTGGCCGTCCGAGTCCTGCTGCTTCATGTCCTGCTTGATGTTCTGCTCCAATATCCCGCCCTGCGCGCTCAGCTGTGTACCGCCGTCGAATCGTCTTCCGGCACCTCGCCGGCGTCCGCCCCAGCGAACTGGGACATATACAGCCGGTGGTAGGCGCCTTCGGCGGCAAGGAGAACCTTGTGGTTCCCCTGCTCCACGATCTTGCCGTCTTCCATCACCAGGATGGTATCGGCATCCCGGATGGTGGAAAGCCGGTGCGCGATGACGAAGCTGGTCCGGTCCGAACGGAGCGCGGCCATGGCCTTCTGCACCAGGAGCTCGGTGCGGGTGTCCACGGAACTGGTCGCTTCGTCGAGGATGAGCAGGGAAGGGTTGGCCACGAATGCCCTGGCAATGGTGATCAGCTGCTTCTCACCGGCGCTGACGTTGTTGCCTTCCTCGTCAATGACGGTGTTGTAGCCCTCGGGCAGGGCCCGCACAAAGCGGTCCACGAACGTGGCCCTGGCGGCGGCCATGATCTCTTCCTCCGTGGCGTCCAGGTTGCCGTAGCGGATGTTGTCGTAGATGGACCCGCCGAACAGCCATGCATCCTGCAGTACCATCCCCACCTTTGACCGCAGCTCGGAGCGGCTGAGATGGGTGATATCCACCCCGTCCAGGGTGATGGAGCCGGAGTTGAGCTCGTAGAAACGCATCACCAGATTGACCAAAGTGGTCTTTCCGGCGCCGGTTGGCCCCACAATGGCCACCGTGTTGCCGGGCTCCGCGGTGAAGGACAGGTTCTCGATGAGCTTCCGGTCCCCGGTGTAGCTGAAGGTGACGTTCCGGAAGTCCACGTGCCCGTCGGTCTTGGCCGGCAGGTGGTCGGTGGGGGTCTCCGGGTCCTGCTCGTCGGCGTCCAGGAATTCGAACGCCCGTTCCGCGGAGGCAACGCCGGACTGGAGCATGTTGGCCATGCCCGCCATTTGGCCCAGCGGCTGGGTGAACTCGCGGGAGTACTGAATGAACGCGGTGGCGTCGCCCAGCGACATTGAACCGGAGGCAACCCGCAAGCCGCCCACCACCGCGATGCCGACATAGCTGAGGTAGGAGACGAACTGCATCACCGGGAAGATGATGCCGGACACGAACTGGGCGCCGAAGCTGGCCTTGTACAGGGCCTCGTTGCGTTCCTCGAACCGCTCCAGCATGTCCGCGTCCCGGCCAAAGACCCGCACCAGGTCATGCCCGGAGAAGGACTCTTCGATCTGGCCGTTGAGCGTGCCGGTGTTCTTCCACTGCGCGGCGAAGAGCTTCTGGCTGCGCACGCCGATCATGCCGGCGGCAACACCGGAGAGGGGCAGCGCGATGAGCGCGATCAGTGCCAGCTGCCAGGACACGATGAACATCATGACCACGATGCCCAGCACGGTGAGGAGGGAGTTGATCAGCTGCGCGAAGGCCTGCTGGAGCGCCTGCTGGATGTTGTCGACGTCGTTGGTCACGCGGGACAGGACGTCGCCGCGCTGGCGGGTGTCGAAGTAGTTCAGCGGCAGGCGGTTGAGCTTCTTTTCCGTATCGTCGCGGAGCCGGCGGATCACCTTCATGACGATGCGGTTCAGCACGTAGCCCTGCAGCCAGAGGAAGACGTTGGCCACGAAGTACATCAGCAGCACCACGGCGATGAGCATGGTCAGCCTGTCGAAGTCGATGCCGGCACCGGGCACCAGCTCCATCCGGGAGACCATGCCGGCGAAATTGTCCTGGCCCTGCTGGCGCAGCCCGTCCACGAACTGTTCCTTGCTGACGCCGGCGGGAAGCTGCTTGCCCACCACGCCGGCGAAGATGACATCCATCGCCTGGCCCAGGATCTTGGGGGCTATGACGTTGAGCACGACGGCGACGATCACCATGGCTACCACCACGTAGATGCCCAGCGCCTCGGGTTTCAACAGCCCCATCAGCCGTTTCGCTGACGGCCAGAAGTGTTCTGCCTTCTTCGCGGGCATCCCGCCGAACATGTCGCCGTCGGCCTCGGAGGGCTTGTACTCCTCCTCGACGAAGTCATCGTCCTGCAGGACCTCCGCGGCGGGAGGACCGGCCGCGGCCGGTCCTGGCGTTTCTTCGAGAGACGTGGAGTCCTTCTTGCGGGGGTTCATGCCATTTCCTCCACGCTCAGCTGCGATTCAACGATTTCCTGGTAGGTGGGCGACGTTTCCAGCAACTCCTCATGGGTTCCGCGGTCCACGATCCGGCCGTTGTCCAGCACCAGGATCTGGTCTGCCTCGGTGATGGTGGACACCCGCTGGGCCACGATGATGACCGTGGCGTCCGCGGTGGTCTGCTTCAGGGCGGCGCGCAGCCGGGCGTCGGTGGCTACATCAAGGGCGGAGAAAGAGTCGTCAAACAGGTACACCCGCGGCTTGGTGACCAGCGCCCGGGCGATGCAGAGCCGCTGCCGCTGGCCGCCGGAAACGTTGGTTCCGCCCTGGGCGATCCTGGCGTTCAGGCCGTTCTTCTTGTCCCGGACGAACGCTTCGCCCTGGGCTACCCGCAGGGCGTCCCAGAGTTCCTGGTCCGTGGCCTCGGATTTGCCGAACCGCAGGTTGTGCTCGATGGTGCCGGAGAAGAGGTAGGGCCGCTGCGGCACCAGGGCCACCCGCTTGGTGATTTCCGCCCGGTCCAGCCTGCTGACGGGGACACCATCCAGGAGGACCTCCCCCTCGACGGGGTCATAGAGGCGGGGCAGGAGCGAGAGGAGGGAGGTCTTGCCCGCACCCGTGGATCCGATGATCGCCACAGTCTGGCCTGGCCGTGCTGTGAAGCTGATGTTGCTCAGGACCGGTGACTCCGCGCCCGGGTAGGCGAAGGTGACGTTGCGGTATTCCACCACACCCGCCAGGGATGCCGGTGCCTGAGGCTGCTCGGGGTCGTGGATGGAGGGTTCGACGGCGAGCACCTTGCCGATGCGGTCGGCGCAGACCGAGGCGCGCGGGATCATCATGGCCATGAAGGTGCCCATCATGACGGCCACCAGGATCTGCAGCAGGTACTGCAGGAAGGCGGTCAGCGCCCCCACCTGCATCTCGCCGGAGTCCACCCGCTGGCCCCCGAACCACAGCACCGCCGCCGTTGACAGGTGCAGGATCATGCTGATGGCAGGAAACATCAGGACGAACAGGGCGCCGATCTTCAGCGAGACGTCGGTGAGCTCCCGGTTGGCCTCGCCGAACCTGTCCGTCTCGTACGGTTCCCGGACGAAGGCCCGCACCACCCGGATGCCGATGATCTGCTCGCGGAGGACCGCATTGATGCGGTCGATCTTCTTCTGCATGGAGCGGAACAGCGGCATCAGCCGGACCACCAGGTACCCCACCACCACGGTGAGCAGCGGCACCGAGACCCACACCAGCCAGGACAGGTTGAGGTCCTCGCGCAGGGCCATGATGATGCCGCCGATGCACATGATAGGCGTGGCCACCATGAAGTTCAGGGCCATCAGCATCAGCATCTGCACCTGCTGGACATCGTTGGTGCCGCGGGTAATCAGCGTGGGGGCGCCGAAGGCGTTAACATCCTTCGCCGAGAAGCTGGTGACCTTGCGGAACACGGCCCGGCGCAGGTCCCGGCCCAGCGCCATCGCAGCCTTGGAGCCGAAGTAGACGCCGGCGATGGCGGTCCCCACCTGGACGAACGCCACCAGCAGCATCACCATGCCGGTGCGCCAGATGAAGTCGGTGTCCCCGCGGGACACCCCTTCGTCAATGATCTGGGCATTGAGGCTGGGAAGGTACAGCGCGGCGATGGTGGAGGCCAACTGGAAGGCGATGACCGCCACCAGGTAGGGCGTGTACGGCCTGGAAAACCTCCGTATGAGGGTGAGGAGCATGCCCGCGGATCCTTAGGGATAAATTTCGGTAGGAAGAGAGTTAAGTAGTAGCAGCCGGGGCTGACATCCTTAGCTTTCCCACTCTACGAAACTCCTCCCGGGTGGGGAACAAACCCTGCCGAAGATCATCCGAGGGGAGTACCGCGGCGGGTCACTTGCCCGCTGTGGCAGGCCCCGGCGTCGTACCTTCCGGTGCGGGCTGGATGTCCACGGTGCGGCGCAGCGGCTTTTCCTTGATAAAGAGGACGGATACCAGTGCCACCACGGCAACAGCGGCGGAAATCAGGAACACTTCTGCAGTGGCATCGCCGTACGCTGCGCGCATGATCTCGCGGACCGGTTCGGGCATGTGCGCCAGGTCCAGGCTGCTGCCGGCGCTGCCGCCTTGGACGGGGATGCCGGCGGCGGCGAGCCCCCGGGTGGCCAGTTCGCTGACCCTGTTGGCAAGGACGGCCCCCAGGACCGAGACTCCGATGGCGCCGCCCACGGAGCGGAAAAATGCCACCGAGGCGCTGGCGCTTCCGATGTCCGAAGCGCGGACGGTGTTCTGGACGGCCAGGACGAGGTTCTGCATCAGCATCCCCAGGCCGAGGCCCAGGACCGCGGTGAAGACGCCGGCGTGCCACAGTTCAGTGGTGTGGTCCATGGTGCCGGCCAGTCCCAGCCCGGCGATCAGCAGGATGGAACCGGCAACCAGGTAGCCCTTCCACTTGCCCGTCCGGGTAATCAGGAGTCCGGAGGCCACGGAGCCAGCCAGGTTGCCGGCGATCATGGGCAGGGTGAGCAGGCCGGCCTCGGTGGGCGTGGCGCCGCGGGCCACCTGAAAGTACTGGCCCAGGAAGGTGGAGGATCCGAACATGGCCACGCCCACTGCCACGGAGGCCAGGATGGCCAGCGCGGTGGTGCGTTCGGAGATGATCTTCAGCGGAATTATGGGCTGTTCCACCTTGGACTCCACCAGCACCAGCAGCGCCAGGAGGAGGACGCCGCCTCCCACCATCAGGGCAGACTGCCAGGAGACCCAGTCGTAGTAGTCGGGGTTGCCCGCGAAGGAGACCCAGATCAGGAGCAGGCTCACGCCCGTGGTCAGCAGGATGGAGCCCAGCCAGTCGATCTTGGCCGGGCGCCGGACGTGCTGGATCTTGAGGGTGACCTGGAGCAGGATGAGGGCGACGACGGCGAGCGGCACGCACACGAAGAAGGTCCAGCGCCAGCCCAGCGGACTGTCGACGATGCATCCGCCCAGGAGAGGACCGCCCGCGGTTCCCACGGCCATGACGGCGCCCATGTAGCCGGAGTACTTGCCCCTGTTACGGGGCGGAATCATGGTGCCGATGATGGCCTGGGCCAACGCAGTGAGGCCGCCCATGGCCACGCCCTGGATAACCCGGGCACCCAGCAGCAGCGGGATGGTTTCGGAGAGCCCGGCCATCACCGACCCGGCGACGAAGATGACGATGCTGAGCTGGACCAGGACCTTTTTGTTGAAAAGGTCGGCAAGCTTGCCCCAAATGGGGGTGGTGGCGGCGTTGGCCAGCAGCGCGGCCGTGATCACCCAGGCGAAGTCGGTCTGCGTGCCGTGCAGGTCGGACATGATGGTGGGCAGCGCGTTGGCCACGATGGTGCTGCTGAGGATGGCGGTGAAGAAGGCCGCCAGCAGCCCGGTGAGGGCCTCCATGATCTGGCGGTGTGACATCTCCGGCGCTGCCATCGCTGGCGTGGAGGCTGCGTGGGCTGGGGCTGGGGCTGCGGCTTGGCTAACCATGGTTCTGCTCCTCGGTGGTTGGTGGCATGCCGGCCGCCGTTGCCCGGGCTGATTTCTTGAGTGATTCGGTGAGCTTGTGGAGGGTTTTCGCCGTGTTGCCGGCGTCCGCCTCGCTCCAGTCACGCAGGTAGTCCTGCAGGATTGCGGTCCGCTGCTCCTCGATCTGCCGGAGCTTGTCCTTTCCGGCCGGCGTGAGGGCCACCAGCTGGGCGCGGCCGTCGTCCGGATCCTGGCGCCGGACCACCAGGCCCTGCTCCTCGAGGTCAGCGATGTGGCGGCTGAGGACTGGGGCACTGACCCCCAGCCGTTCCGCGAGCTTCGTGGCCCGGGACTCCCCCTCCCCTAGGAACCGCAGTACGCCCTGGAGGGCCACGCCCGTGTCCTGGCCACGGACACCGGCGGCGGCAATGCAGCGGACGGCGCGCTGCAGGTCGAAGATCTGGTACACGAGGTCGGCTGCCGTATCCGGTGCTACTGCCATGGCTCACGCACTCCTTACTTGTTTGCCTGAAGCAACTATATACGAAATTGATTGCTTTGGGAAACTATCTGCTCGGAGGCACGAAAAAACCCCGGCTCTGATGGAGCCGGGGTCTTCTGCTGGGTTCTGCTTCCGGTCAGGCGTCCAGGTGGGTGGGCCCAAACATCTTGAGGAGGGTTTCAACCACGACGACGTTCGGCCCGTCCGCGGCGAAGCCCGCCTTGAGCGCGTCCCCCACGCCTTCAGGGGCCACTCGGGTTGCAGGCACACCGAAGGCTTCGGCGAGTTTGACGAAGTCGGGCCGGGCCAGCTCGGTGGCGGTGGCTTTGCCGAAGGCACCCACCATGTACTCGCGCAGGATGCCGTAGCCGCCGTCGTCCACGATCAGCCAGGTAACCGGCACATTGTGCTGCTTCGCCGTCGCCAGTTCCGAAATGGAGTACATCGACGATCCGTCGCCGGACACGGCCAGCACCCGGCCCGGCTTGCCCAGCGTCTCCAGACCTACGGCAGCGCCGATAGCCGCGGGAAAGCCGTAGCCCAGGCCGCCGGCGCCCTGCGCGGAGTGGAACTGCCCCTCGCGGGCGTCCCAGCAGGACCAGCCCCAGTACGCGGCGATGGTCATGTCCCAGAACGTCTGCATGTCCGCGGGCACAGCCTCGCGGATGTCGGCCATGAACTTGAGCTCCTTGGCCAGGTCCTGGGACTCCAGCCGGGCCTTGACTTTGGCCAGCGATTCCCTGACCAGCTCCTCCGGCGGCACCCCGTGCCAGCTCGGAGCTACGGCTCGTTCCGGGCTGAGCGCTTCGTCCAGGGCGGCGAGCGCCTGGCCGGCGTCGGCGCGGATGCCCAGCCCGGGGCGGTTTGACTCCAGCACGCGGGGTTCGGCGTCGATCTGGATGATCCTGCCGCGCGGTTCGAAGGTGAAGTAGTTCGAGGTGACCTCACCCAGCGACGAGCCGATGACCACCAGCACGTCCGCGTCCTCGAGCAGGTCCGTCATATAGCGGTCCTCGATCCAGGACTGCAGGGACAACTCGTGGTTCCACGGGAATGCGCCGTTCCCGCCGGGGGTGCAGATCACCGGTGCGCGCAACTTTTCGGCGATGGACAGCAGCGATTTCTCTGCGCGTCCACGGCGGGTTCCGCCGCCTGCGATGATCGCCGGGCGTTCGGCCGCCTCCAGCCACTTCACGGCCTCGCGCACCAGCTCCACCCGGGGAGGGTTGTCAGCGGCTTCGGCCAGGGCGTCTTCCACCGGCGGCACCATGATCGGGTCCAGCAGCACGTTCTGCGGGATCTCGATCCACACCGGGCCCTGCGGTGAGGAGATCGCCTCGGTCCAGGCGTCCTGGATGGCGGACGGGATGCCGGAGGCGTGCTGGATCAGCCGCTGACTCTTGGTGACGTTCGCCGCCGACGCTTTCTGGTCATCGAGCTGGTGCAGCATGCCTTTGCGGCGGGCACCCAGGCCTTCGAGCGGGATCTGGCTGGCCACCACCACCATTGGAACGCCCGTTGCATAGGCTTCCTGGAGGCCAGCCAGCGACGTGAGCGCTCCGGGCCCGGTGGAGAGGAACAGCACCCCCACTTCACCGGTGGCGCGGGAATACCCGTCCGCCGCAAAAGCGCTGTTGTTCTCCACCCGGGAGGAGACGAACTGCAGGTTGCCCCGGCCCATGGCGTCGAAGAGGCCCAGCGCGTGCTGGCCGGGTATGCCGAAGACAGTCTTGGCGCCCAGCGCCTCCAGCGTCTCGACGACGAGGTCCCCGCCGTTGCGGGCACCGGTCCCCTTGGTGGGAGCTGCTGTTCCCGGGTCGAAGTCAATCATGGCCCTACTCCTTGCCGGCCGCCGCGAAGCCCGCCGGGCGACGGATGTCCTGTCCCAGCGCCTGCGCGGCGTAGCCGGTGGCCGCGCCGAAGCGGTCTCCGGGCACCGCAATGTCTGCCATCAGGGTCACCAGCTCGTAGGCGACGTGGCTGGCGGCGACGCCGGTGATCTCCGCGTGGTCGTATGCCGGGGCCACCTCCACCACGTCCGCGCCCACCAGGTTCATGCCGCGGAAGCCACGGATGATTTCCAGAAGTTCGCGGCTGGTGATGCCGCCGGCCTCGGGGGTGCCGGTGCCGGGTGCGTGGGCGGGGTCCAGGACGTCGATGTCCACGGAGATGTACAGCGGGCGGTTGCCGATCCTGTCCCGGACCTTGGCCACGGTCTCCAGGACGCCCTGGTAGTAGACGTCCGCGGAGGTGACAATGCCGAACCCGAAGCGGTGGTCGTCGTCGAGGTCCTTCTTGCCGTACAACGGGCCGCGGGTGCCGATGTGGCTGATGGCCTCGGTGTCCAGGATGCCCTCCTCGACGGCGCGGCGGAACGGTGTGCCGTGGGTGTACTCGGCGCCGAAGTAGGTGTCCCAGGTGTCCAGGTGGGCATCGAAGTGCAGCATGGCAATGGGTTCGCCGGCCCGTTCGGCGGCGGCGCGGAGCAGGGGCAGCGCGATGGTGTGGTCGCCGCCGAGGGTTACCAGCTTGCTGCCGTTGGCCGTGAGGTCCAGGGCATTCTGCTGGACGGTTTCAATGGCCTCGTTGATGTTGAAGGGGTTGACCGCCATGTCACCGGCGTCCGCCACCTGGACATTTTCGAAGGGGCTGACATCCCAGGCCGGGTTGTAGGGGCGGAGCAGGCGGCTTGCTTCGCGGATATGGTTGGCGCCGAAGCGTGCACCCGGCCGGTAGGAGACGCCGGAATCGAAGGGAACGCCCACTACCGTCACGTCCGCTTTGGCTACCTGGTCCAGCCGGGGAAGGCGGGCATAGGTGGCGGCGCCGGCGTAGCGGGGAATGCGGGATGAGTCGATGGGGCCAAGGTTGCCGTTGGCTTCGATGCGCAGCTCTTCCATGGGAGGCCTCTCCTTCAAGGAGTCGTATGACTGATGTGACTGCCATCCTACACCGTGGTTTTCCTATGCGCACCAAGTGTTTACCAAAACAGCTTCGGGAAGGATCGGACTCCAGCAGCAGATGGCAGCAAATGGGGGGACGCATCACGCACAGCATATTTTTGGCTGCCCCGTACAGCTTGAGGCGCGTTATTTCGGGAGCCTGCAAGCAGCCTTGGGCCAAGAGGCTGCCTCACGTGACGCCATGGGCCCCGCATGGTGGGCGGAAGGAGCTAGCGGCTGGCAGCCGGGACAAGCACCCAGAGCACCTCAACCGGCTTGTCGGTCGGGTTGATCCAGGTGTGCGGTTCCCGGCCGGGGAAGGTGACCGTATCTCCGGTCTCGAGGTCATACTGCTCGTTGGTGAGGATCAGGCGGATGCTGCCTTTGATCACGTGGAGCACGTCCACGTCGCAGTCCACGGCGTAAAGCTCCGACTCGCCGCGGCCGTGCGGCTCAATGCAGGCCTGGATGATCTGGATGCGCCGCTCCGAGCGGGCGGTCAGCAGACGCTCCACGATGCCCTGTCCGCCCAGGGAAATGCGCGGACCGTCGTTGCGCTTGGTCAAATGCGTTTCCGGCGCGGCGAAAAGGTCCCCGATGGAGATGGACAGCACCTGGCACAGGGTGACCAGGGAAGCAACGGAGGGGGAGGTCAGATCGCGCTCAACCCGACTGAGGAAGCCCTTGGTCAGCCCCGTCGCGTCGGCAACCTGCTCGATGGTGAGCCGCTGGGACTGCCGGGCGGCACGGATCCTGGATCCGATGGCAACGGGAACGTTGCTCGGCTCAACTGGCAGTGCCTTCATGTACGAACCTTTCACGGCCGGCAGCCCGGCCCACTCTGGAGCAATACTAATGGGCACTCCGGTGTATGACGCGTCCATGGCGCGCCCGGACCGCCCGCCACGCCACCCTTGACTGTTACTACCGTCACAGCCTAACCTTTGGAAAACACTTGTTGCCTATAAGGCAATTATTGAGAGTTCCCTCTCGCCAACTTTTACCTGAGGCTTCGGCCGCCCTCCCATACCGCCCCGGCTGCGGAACAGCTCCAAGGAACCCAACATGGACGTAAGTGTCATCAACATCGCCATTGTGGTGGTGTACCTGCTCGCAATGCTGGCTTTTGGCTGGTGGGGCAAATCCCGTACGAAGAACAACAGCGACTTCCTGGTGGCGGGCCGCCGCCTGGGGCCATTCCTCTACACCGGCACCATGGCCGCCGTCGTCCTGGGCGGCGCCTCCACAGTGGGCGGCGTGGGGCTGGGCTACAAGTTCGGCATTTCCGGCATGTGGCTGGTGGTTGCCATTGGCGCGGGCGTGCTGCTCCTGAGCCTCCTCTTTGCCGGAACCATCCAGAAGCTGAAGATCTACACGGTTTCGCAGATGCTGACGCTGCGCTATGGCAGCCGGGCAACTGAAGCCTCCGGCATTGTCATGCTCGCCTACACCCTGATGCTTTGTGCCACCTCCACGGGCGCCTACGCCACCATCTTCGTGGTGCTGTTCGGCCTGGACCGGGCACTCGCCATTGCCATTGGCGGCGCCATCGTCCTGGTCTACTCGACCGTGGGCGGCATGTGGTCCATCACGCTGGCCGACCAGGTGCAGTTCGTCATCAAGACGGTGGGCATCTTCTTCCTGATGCTGCCCTTCACGATGAACGCCGCCGGAGGCATTGACGGGATCCGCAGCCGCGTGGACGAGAGCTTCTTCCAGATCGACGGCATCGGCCTCCAGACGATCATCACCTACTTCGTGGTCTACACCCTGGGCCTGCTCATCGGCCAGGACATCTGGCAGCGGGTCTTCACCGCCAAGACGCCCGGCGTTGCACGCTGGGGCGGAGCAACCGCCGGTATCTATTGCATCCTCTACGGTGTTGCCGGCGCCCTCATCGGCACGGCCGCCAGCGTCGCCCTGTCCAACATCGAGATCGCGGCCAAGGACGACGTCTATGCGGAGGTGGCCCAGAACCTGCTGCCCGTCGGCATCGGCGGCCTGGTCCTTGCGGCCGCGGTTGCTGCCATGATGTCCACCGCTTCCGGCGCACTCATCGCAGCCGCCACCGTTGCGCGGGCCGACGTCCTGCCGTTCGTGGCCAGCTGGTTCGGCAAGGACATCAGCACGGAGGACACGGACAACCCGGAGCACGACGTCAAGGCCAACCGCATCTGGGTCCTCACGCTGGGCATCATCGCCATCGTCATTGCCATCATCACCAAGGACGTTGTGGCAGCGCTGACCATCGCCTACGACATCCTGGTGGGCGGCCTCCTGGTGGCCATCCTTGGCGGCCTGGTCTGGAAGCGCGGCACCGGCGTCGCCGCAGCAGCCTCCATGGCGGCAGGCTCGGTGGTGACCCTGGGCACCATGATTATCCTGGAAATCAACGCCAAGGCACCGTTGGACGGCATTTACGCCAACGAGCCCATCTACTACGGCCTGATTGCCTCCGCCGTGGTCTACATCGCCGTCTCGCTCGCCACCCCGCCCACCGACCCGCAGGTGATGCGCAACTGGCAGCGCCGCGTCTCCGGGCAGGAGGCAGAGGAAACCCCGGCCGAAGCTGTCACTGCCCCCTGACCCAGGCACCACGCACGACGGCGGCGCCTCCTTTCGCAATCCAGCGAAGGGAAGCGCCGCCGTCGTCAGTTATTGTTCGGTTTCGCGAACCTCGTCCGGGTCCGCCAGGGGGACGGGCCGGTCCTCGGCATCGATGATGACCGGAGGCGCCTGGACCACCGGCTCCTCCTCGTCCAGGAATTCGTCCTCTGCATCCCAGTCGTCCTCTACCGGTGCATCCTCGGCGTAGTCGTAGGCGGGGTCCGCTTCGACGGCGTCCAGGTGCGGCATGTCCGGGTGCTGTCCGGTGGTGCTCATAATCCAACCTCCGTTTGTTCGCCTGACGTGCTCTTTTCGTGAGGGCGCTGGCTGCGCCACACCTTCATCACAACACTGCGGGGGAGGCGGGTCAATAGTCCCGCGGAGCCCTGCCGAGGCCTGCGGGATGGGTTCCGGATTGAGGCAGACCGAAACCTTCCAGCGAGGTTTACCGGCCAAAAAACGCCGGATTTTCGCAGTAAGCTGGGCTCTGCAATGGGGCCGCACCATGCCCTGTCCAGCCCAGGAGTTTCCGTGTCACAGCACGCCCAGCCGAATCCCGCCCGCCCCTCCCCCGTACAGTCCAGTGACGCCCCGCCGGTCCCCGGATCCGGCCCGGCCCGGCAGCAGGGGCCCGAAGGCGAGCGTCCGGCCCCCACGGCTGCAGACATCAAGCGGTGGCGCCAATACCTCGCCGACGAGCGTGCCGAGGCCGCCGTCTACCGCGATCTGGCACAGAACCGGCAGGGCGAGGAACGCGAGATCCTTTTGGCGCTGGCCGAGGCGGAGGGCCGGCATGAGGCCCACTGGCTGGCACTGCTAGGTGACCAGGCAGGCAAGGCGCGGCAGGCCTCGTTCCGCAGCCGGTTCGTCGGCTTCCTGGCCAGGCATTTCGGCTCTGTGTTCGTGCTGGCACTGGCCCAGCGGGCGGAGGGCCGCTCCCCTTACGCCAAAGATCCCAACGCCACCGATGCCATGGCCGCGGACGAGCAAATCCATGAGGAAGTTGTCCGCGGGCTGGCGACACGCGGGCGCAACCGCCTGGCCGGAAGCTTCCGTGCCGCTGTCTTCGGCGCCAACGACGGCCTGGTCAGCAACCTGTCCCTGGTAATGGGCATGGCCGCCTCCGGGGTCGCCAGCAGCGTTGTGCTGCTCAGCGGCATCGCGGGCCTGCTCGCAGGCGCCATGTCCATGGGCGCCGGCGAGTTCATCTCGGTCCGATCCCAGCGGGAGCTGTTGGCTGCAACCCGGCCCACCCAGATCACCCTGGCCGCCGCCCCCAAACTGGATATCGAGCACAACGAACTCCTCCTGGTCTACCTGGCCCGGGGCATGTCCCACGAAGCGGCCGAACACCGCGTCCAGGAACGCATGGGACTGCTGTCCTGCGACTGCGACCCGAGCCTGTCGCTGCAGCCGGAACTGCCCGAGGACGAGGACCAGCACGAGGCCGTCGGCACCGCATGGGGCGCGGCACTGTCCAGCTTCTGCTTCTTCGCCTCAGGCGCTGTCGTCCCCATCCTGCCGTTCATCTTCGGGCTGACCGGAGTGGCGGCCCTGGTGGTGGCGGGCGTCCTGGTGGGCATCGCCCTGCTGGCCACCGGCGGCATCGTGGGCCTGCTCTCCGGCACGTCCCCCCTGACGCGGGGACTGCGCCAGCTTGGCATCGGGCTGGGAGCAGCCGCGGTGACCTACCTGCTGGGGCTGGTCTTCGGCACCGTGGTGGGTTGATGGCCGGCATTGCCGCCCTGGCACGGACCACATGACCGAGACCCGTCCGCCGCGCCACGCCGGCGACAAACCCCGCGCGGGGCTGGGATACCGGTCCGTGCTGGCAGGCGCACTCCTGTTGGCGGCAGTATCAGGCGGCGCGCTGGTGCTGGACGATTCCCGGGTCAAACACCTCCTGGACGTCCGGATCGGCCCCGGGAATCCGCAGGCCAAGCCAAAGGAAGGCAGCAACCCTTCGGGTGGCGCCGGCGCGCCACAACCTGCCGAAGCCCACGTTGACACTCCTCCCCCGGGCTATGAGGAAGCAGACGCCCCGCTGGCTACCCCCAGCCCGCCCGCCGTCGGCAGCGACTCCTACCGTTTCCTGGCCGTCAATGGCGACGGCAGCCCGGTAGGGTATTCGCCCTGCCGCCCGCTCCACTACGTGGTCAACGCGGACCTTGCCCCAGCGGGCTCGGAGCGGCTGGTTCCGGACGCCATTGCCACGATCTCGGCGGCAACGGGCATTTCGTTCATCTACGACGGCACCACCGATGAGCAGCCGTCACCGCAGCGGCCGCCGTTCCAGCCTGATGCCTACGGCGAGCGCTGGGCGCCGCTGCTCATTGCCTGGACGACGCCCGAGGTCGCCCCGCAGCTCGAGGGGAAAGTGATCGGCACCGGCGGCAGCACCCATTTCAGCTACGACGGCGGACCCAAGACCTTCGTCACCGGCGGGCTGGACCTGGACGCGCCGCAGATCGCCAACGAACTGCTGAATCCGGACGGCCACCTGTATGCAACCGCGGTGATCCTGCATGAGCTGAGCCACGTGATGGGCCTGGACCATGTGGAAGACCCCCGGCAGCTCATGTACCCGGAGATCGGCACACCGGAGGGGCTGTCCGCCGGTGACCTGAACGGCCTCTACGAACTGGGCAAGGCGCAGTGCCGGAAGGACCTCTGAGCAGCCGGACTCGACGCCGCTAACCCCGGAGGACTGCCACGGCCTCGTCCACGCTGTCCACCAGGAATATCCGCTCTTCCATGGCCCGGCCCGACGCCATCTTGCGCAGCAGGGGCCACGCCGGATATTTCTGTTCCCAGTGGCGCCTGCCCACCAGGATCATCGGCGTGACCTTCTCCCTGGCCCCGTAGTAGTTCTCGCAGGCGTCCTGGAAGATCTCCTGGATGGTGCCTGCCGCTCCGGGCAGGAAGACGATGCCGCCTTGGCACAGTTCCAGCAGGATGGCTTCGCGGATGGCATTGGCAAAGTACTTGGCGATGGCAGTGGCGAAGTAGTTGGGCGGCTCGTGTCCGTAGAACCAGGTGGGGATTCCCAGTGACGGCGTCCCGCCCGGAAAGCGTTCGACGACGGCGGACGCCGCGCGTGCCCACGCCGAGACCGAGGGACGGAAGCCGGGAACGGCGGCGAGCATGTCCAGCGCAGCCGGGAGCGCGCCGTCGCCCGCTTGGCTGAGGTAGGCGCCAAGGTTGGCCGCCTCCATGGCGCCCGGTCCCCCGCCGGTGGCAACAGAGAATCCGTTTTGTGCCAGGAGGCTGCCGAGCCTTGCCGCCGCGGCATAGTCCACGCTGCCCCGCTGGGCCGCGTGTCCGCCCATGACGCCCACCGTCGGGCGCCCGGACCAGGGAGGGGATGCTGCCAGTTCTTCAAGAGCGTCACCAATGGCATGGTCGTGCAGGGCAGACGCCAGTGTTGCGTCCACCCGGTGGCGCTGCCCCGGTTGGACGCTCCACTGGTAGATCCGGGCGTCGGGCAGGTCCTCGTAGCGCGCTTCCGCCAGGCCTGCGTAGAGCTCCCCGGGCGAGTACAGCGTGGAGCGGTATGGGTTGAAAGGCACCCCCGCAAGCCGGGGAAAGATCAGCGCGCCGCGCCGCCGCAGGCCGTCTTCCACCCCGTCGTCGAACATGCAGCCCATGAACAGCGCGCCCGCCACGTCAAGGCCGTCAAGAACCGTGGACCTGCCGCGCAGGTCCAGGGACTGGGCATGCCAGCCCTGCAGGTGAACCGCGCCGGCGGATACCAGTCGGTCAAAACTTTCGAGGTCCTCCACCTCCAGGCTGTGGGGGTTGGGCCCCAGGTTTCCGGAGAGATTCATGCGCGCCGCCACCTTCCGCTGCTCATCTCCACAGCGTAACCAGAAGTCATTCCTGTACAGCAAGACGCCGGAGACCACGCCGGTGGCGTAGCCGAAAAGCAGGCCCCCCACGTCCATGCTCGAAACCGGGGAAGCCTGGGTCTTGAATCCCTCGGAAGCTGGTTGTACTCTTAAACAACCAAAAGGTTGATAAAGCAGTTAGTTGATTAAGAGGCTGGTATGGACTCCGACAACATGGCATTGGACTCGGCCTTTATGGCCCTGGCCGATCCTGTCCGGCGGAGCATCATTGCCCGGCTCAGCCGGGGCCCGGCCACCGTGAATGAGTTGGCGGAACCATTCGAAATTTCCAAGCAGGCAGTTTCGAAGCACATCCAGGTCCTCGAGCAGGCGCAGTTGGTCACCCGCACCAGGGAAGCCCAGCGCAGGCCCGTCCACCTGAATCCCGCACGGCTGGAGGCGCTCACCGCCTGGATCGACCAGTACAGGCTGGTCCGGGAGGGGCAGTTCCGCAGCCTGGATGCCGTGCTTCAATCCAGCGCCGGGCATGACGGCGCCAAGGCAAAGGACAAGAAATGACCAACGCACTGAAGCTCTCCGTTCCCGAAGGTGTGCCCTTCATCGACTACGAACGCGAGTTCGATTTCCCTGTCGCGGACGTGTTCCGGGCCCACAAGGAGCCGGACCTGATTGTGCAGTGGCTCGGCCCGCGGGGCTACAAGATGGAGATCGGCCACTACGACTTCCGGACCGGAGGCAGCTACAGCTACCTGCACACGGGACCGGAAGGTGTCCCGTATGAGTTCAAGGGCATCTTCCACACTGTGCGCGAGAACGAATTCGCCATCCAGACCTTCGAGTTCGGCGGATACCCGGACGTGGTCAGCCTGGAATTCATGACGTTCGAGGACCTCGGAAACGGCCGGACCCGGCTCCGTGGACACTCGGTCTACCCCAGCCAGGAAGCCCGGGACGGGATGGCCCAGTCCGGCATGGAGGGTGGAATGAGCGAGGGCTACGAGCGGCTCGATGAGTTGCTGAGCAGCGCCAAGGTATAAGGGGCACCAGAAGGGCGACGCCGGGCGGCGCGTCACCGGGAAAGGCGCCGCCCGTCGTCGTACTGAAAACAAACGCGGGGCCCTCCACGGCCGCTCCGAAAAGTGGAACGGCCGGGGAGTGACCCCGCAGTGTCTGTAAGGAGACCCTAGAGGGCTGCGTATACCTCGCGCAGCAGCTTGGCGGTCTCGGACGGCGTCTTGCCGACCTTCACGCCGGCAGCCTCGAGGGCTTCCTTCTTGGCCTGAGCGGTACCGGCGGAACCGGAGACGATGGCACCGGCGTGGCCCATGGTCTTGCCTTCAGGAGCGGTGAAGCCTGCCACGTAGCCGACAACCGGCTTGGTGACATTGGCCTTGATGAAGTCGGCGGCACGCTCTTCGGCGTCGCCACCGATCTCACCGATCATGACGATTGCCTTGGTCTCGGGGTCAGCCTCGAATGCGGCCAGGGCATCGATGTGCGTGGTGCCGATGACGGGGTCACCGCCGATGCCGATGGCGGTGGAGAAGCCAAGGTCGCGCAGTTCGTACATCATCTGGTAGGTCAGGGTGCCGGACTTGGAAACCAGGCCGATGGGGCCCTTGCCCGTGATGTTGGCGGGGGTGATGCCCACCAGAGCCTCGCCGGGAGTGATGATGCCGGGGCAGTTCGGTCCGATGATACGGGTGACCTGGTTGCCGTCGGCGTCCACCTTGGACTGGGCAAGTGCCCAGAATTCGGCGGAGTCCTGGACCGGAACACCCTCGGTGATGACAACCACGAGGCCGATGCCGGCTTCGATGGCTTCCACAACGGCGTTCTTGGTGAAGGCCGGCGGAACGAACACGATGGAGACGTCGGCGCCGGTTTCCGCCATGGCTTCCTTGACGGTGCCGTAGACGTTGATTTCCTGGTCGCCGTGCAGGACCGTGGTGCCGGCCTTGCGGGCGTTGACGCCGCCAACAATGTTGGTTCCGGCCTTCAGCATCAGGGCGGTGTGCTTGGTGCCTTCGCCGCCGGTGATGCCCTGGACGATGACCTTGGAGTCCTTGTTCAGATAGATAGACATGGTGCGTCCCTTTACTTAGCTGCGTTGGCGAGCTCGGCGGCCTTGTCGGCGCCCTCGTCCATGGTGGCGGCCAGGGTAACCAGCGGGTGGTTGGCCTCGTTCAGGATGCGGCGGCCTTCCTCGACGTTGTTGCCGTCAAGGCGGACTACCAGCGGCTTGTTCGCGGTGTGGCCGAGCTCTGCCAGTGCGCCGACGATGCCCTTCGCGACGGCGTCGCAGGCGGTGATGCCGCCGAAGACGTTGACGAACACGGACTTGACCTGCTCGTCGCCGAGGATGACGTCCAGGCCGGCAGCCATGACCTCGGCGGAGGCTCCGCCGCCGATGTCCAGGAAGTTTGCGGGCTTGACGTTGCCGTGGTTTTCACCGGCGTAGGCAACGACGTCGAGGGTGGACATCACGAGGCCGGCACCGTTGCCGATGATGCCGACTTCGCCGTCGAGCTTGACGTAGTTGAGGTCCTGCGCCTTTGCCTTGGCCTCAAGCGGATCGGCGGCGTCCTTGTCCTCGAGCAGCGCGTGCTTGGCGTGCCGGAACTCTGCGTTTTCGTCCAAGGAGACCTTGCCGTCAAGGGCGATGATCTCGCCGGCGCCGGTCCGGACGAGCGGGTTGACCTCCACCAGGGTTGCGTCTTCCTTCTTGAAGACGTCCCAGAGCTTGAGGATGACGTCGGCCACCTTGCCGCGCAGTTCCTCAGCGAAGCCGGCCGTGGCGACGATTTCGTCGGCCTTGGCCTGGTCGATGCCGACAGCGGGGTCGATGGCTACCTTGGCCAGCGCCTCCGGGCGTTCGACGGCGAGCTGCTCGATGTCCATGCCGCCTTCAACCGAGCACATGGCCAGGTAGTTGCGGTTGGCCCGGTCCAGCAGGACGGAGAAGTAGAATTCCTCGGCGATGTCCGCACCCTGGGCAATCATCACCTTTTTGACGGTGTGGCCCTTGATGTCCATGCCCAGGATGTTGGTGGCGTGCTCGAGTGCCTCGTCAGCGGACTTTGCGACCTTCACGCCGCCGGCCTTGCCGCGGCCGCCGATCTTGACCTGTGCCTTGACGACGGTGACGCCGCCAATCTTTTCGGCAGCTGCCTTTGCTTCTTCTGGGGTGTACGCCACGATGCCGGCCAGCACGGGTACACCGTGCGCCTCGAACATATCGCGCGCCTGGTATTCAAACAGGTCCACGGTTTAGTGTCCTTCTACGTCGAAGTAGTTTCTGTACAGTCGGACACCATCGATAGACGATGACCGGGCTGCGGATTGCACGCACCGGCGGCCTGTCTGGAAACGAGCCACGCGGCGTGATGCTCCTCTGGGAACTCTAGTCCTTAATGGGGACCGGCCCGTCCAAGACTACCGCTTATGTGAGTAAGGACACTATTCTATGAGGCGTAGAAAAACCGCGGATTTACGGGGTTTTTGGGGCCTCGGCCGGTGCCGGTGAGGCCACTCCCCCGGGCCCTGGAATCAGTTCGTAGCTCCCGGATGACACGAAGAATCCGACGCCGGCAGACACGTTTCCGCATGCCACGCCGCCGTTGTAGGCCGAGCACCGCAGCCCGTTGCGTTCCAGGTTCTGCCCCTCGGCCAGGACCGGCAGCTGGGCCAGCGCACCTGTGCGGCTGCCCTTGGGCCCGTAGGTCGCCTCCATTTGTGTGACGCCGGACCGGCACTCCCCGTACCAGGCCTTGTCCGGCGTGAGTAGGGCAACACCGCCGAGATAACCGAGCCCGGTTCCGGCGCAGTCGTCCCTGACGTCGTCCGCGCCGGGCTTGGGGTAGGTTGCCAGTTCGCAGTGCGCAACCGGGACGATGGCAAACCTGTTGTTTGCCGAATCGCTGTAGCCGTTTGTTTCATACGGGAGGTTGATGTGCTCCCCCCGGGCGGACGTGAGGGAGCATGCCACAGTGCGGTCTTCGGTGATGAACGAGAGGATGTCCTCACCATTGGAAAAATCCTGGGGGTTGGCCAGGGCGGCCTGTTTCAGCTGGTCCATGGGCGCGGGCGGAGGCGGCGGCACGTAGCCGGGATCCTCAGTGGTGACAGTGCACCCGGTGGCAGCTGCCAGGAAAAGGGCGGCGAGAATCCCCCGTACAGTCCGTCGCATGGCCCCCATTATGCTTCATGACTGGGCGCTCCTGGATCCGCCCACGCTTTCTATAACTTATGCTGCGGCCTGGGCAGGATCGTGCCGGGCAAAGTCATGCTGCATCTGTTGCGCCCGGTTTTTCCACTTCGGATCGGACAGGATGGAACGCACGGCTGCTCGAATCTTCTCCGGCGATGGGGAGTCGGTCCGCAGGTCGATGCCGGCACCGGCAAAGTCCACGCGCGCGTTGACGTCGCTCTTGCCTTCATTGATCCCGGACACCACCAGCGGGACCCCCTTGGAGAGGGCCAACTGCACCCCGCCGAACCCGCCGTTGGTGACGAAGACGTCCGTGGACTCAAAGACGGTGGCGAAGTCCACATAGTCCCGGATATGGGTGTTCGGCTGCGGGTAGCGGTCGCGCAGCTCCCTGGTTTCCCTGCCGCCGGTGGCCACAATGACCAGGGCGTCCAGATCCTTGAGTGCCTCCAGCGCGGGCTTGATGAGCTTGTTCTGGTCGGCGTTATCCACGGTCCCCTGGGTGACCACAATTGTTGTGCCGTATCCCAGCGGCAACGGTTCCTGCTGCGTTGCATCGAGGCGCCGGTAGGGCAGGAGTGCCCCACGTAGTGGACCCGGGGATTGATGTTGCGGCGGGGGAAGTCCAGGGACAGGGTGCCGGCCTGGATGATGGCCGCCGAGCAGCGGTAGGGCTCGTCCGTCAGCCTGCCCCCTTTGGGAACTTCCTGCCCGTAGAGGTTGTGATGATGCCGGTAGCTACAGCTCGCCGGGCGGAGGATGAGCTTGTCCGACAGCAGCCCGGCGGCTGTCTGAAGGACCTTCGCGGAAGCGGGCAAGGGCCCGCTCCCGCGGTTAATGGGCGTCCCTAGGCGTCCAGCTTGGTCAGCGGCGCGTAGCGGAGCAGGAGCCGCTTCTCGCCGACGTCGAACTTCACCTTGGCCACGGTCTTGTCCCCGACACCTTCCAAGGCAAGCACGGTCCCGTTGCCGAAGCTTGTGTGGTTCACCTTGTCCCCCACTGTGACGGCGATGATTTCCTTTTGCGGCTGCACCCGGTTCCGGGCGATGACCGCGGGAACGTCGGCGTCGAAGCCGGCAGCGGCACCGCGGGAGGTACCCGCGCCCCAGAAGGATCCGCTGTACTTGCCGGAGCCGATGGACCCGCCGCCGCTCCAGGCTGCCTGCCTGCTGGTGCCTTCCCGCTTCCACTCCAGGAGTTCGGCAGGGATTTCCTCGAGGAACTGGCTGGCGGGGTTGTACTGGCTCTGGCCCCACATGCTGCGGACCTCGGATCGGGTGACGTAGAGCCGCTTCCTGGCACGGGTGAGCCCCACGTATGCAAGCCTGCGTTCCTCGGCCAGTTCCTTGGGGTCCGTGGCCGAGCGCTGGTGCGGGAACAGTCCGTGCTCCATGCCGGTCAGGAACACCACGGGGAATTCAAGCCCCTTCGCGGTGTGGAGCGTCATCAGGGTGACGACGCCCAGCCGTTTGGCCTCGGCCACCGCGGAATCGATGTCGGCGCCCGGGGCGTCCGGGATCTGGTCGGCGTCGGCCACCAGGGACACCTGCTCCAGGAACGCCTCCAGGGTCCCTTCCGGGTTGTCGCGCTCATATTCACGGACGACGGCCACGAGTTCCGCCAGGTTCTCCACCCGGGACTCATCCTGGGGGTCGCTACTTGCCCGCAATGCTGCCAGGTAGCCGGTTTGCTCCAGGACCGCTTCGAGGGCGGCGGCGGCGCCGGAGCCGGCTGCCACCTCGGCGAGGTCGTCCAGCAGCTTCACGAAGCCAAGGACGGCGTTGACGGAGCGGGTGGCCATGCCCGGGGCCTGTTCGGCGCGGCGGGCGGCGGCCATGAACGAAATCCGTTCACGCTGGGCAAGGGCGGCGACCGCACCTTCGGCGCGGTCACCGATCCCCCGTTTGGGTTCGTTGAGGACACGTCGGAGGTTGACGTCGTCGTCGGGGTTGACCAGGACCCGGAGGTACGCGAGGGCGTCCTTGATTTCCTTGCGCTCGTAGAACCGGGTGCCGCCCACTACCTTGTACGGCAGGCCCACCCGGACCAGGACGTCCTCAATGGACCGGGACTGGGCATTGGTCCGGTAGAAGATGGCGACGTCACCCGGGCGCAGGTTGTCCTCGTCCTGGAGCCGGTCGATCTCCTTGGCGATGAACTGGGCTTCGTCGTGCTCGTTCTCGCCCACGTAGCCGATGATCTTGTGGCCTTCCCCCTCTGCGGTCCACAGCCGCTTTTCGGGGCGGTTCGGGTTGCGGGAGATGACCGAGTTCGCAGCACTGAGGATGTTCTGCGTGGAGCGGTAGTTCTGCTCCAGCTTGATGGTGCGGGCCTCGGGGTAGTCCTTCTCGAATTCGACGATGTTGCGGATGTCTGCACCACGGAAGGCGTAGATGGACTGGTCCGAGTCGCCCACCACGGTGAGCTCCGACGCCCCGGGTCCCTCCCCCACGATCTCGCGCACCAGGGCGTACTGCGCATGGTTGGTGTCCTGGTATTCGTCCACCAGGACGTGCCGGAACCGGCGGCGGTAGGACTCGGCGAGCGCCGGGAACGCGCGGAACATGAACACGGTCTCGGCGATGAGGTCATCAAAGTCCATGGCGTTGGCCTGGCGGAGCCGCTGCGTGTAGCCCTTGTAGACCTCGGCGACGGCCTGTTCGAAGGGATCGTTGTAGTTCGCGGCCGAGGCGTAGGAATCGGCGTCGATAAGCTCGTTCTTGAGCGCCGAGATCTTGTGCTGGATGGCCTTGGGGGCGAACTTCTTGGGGTCCAGGTCCAGCGCCTTGGACACCTGGGTGACCAGCCGCAGGGAATCCGCGGAATCGTAGATGGAGAAGTTGGACTTCAGGCCCACATTCGCAGCTTCCTGGCGCAGGATCCGCACACAGGACGAGTGGAACGTTGAAATCCACATGATCTTGGCGCGTCCGCCCACCAGCGCCTCGATGCGCTCCCGCATTTCCGCTGCGGCCTTGTTGGTGAACGTGATGGCCAGGATTTCACCGTGATGGGCACGGCCGGTGGCGATCAGGTAGGCAATACGGTTACTGAGGACGCGGGTCTTGCCGGACCCTGCACCGGCCACGATCAGCAGCGCGGAGCCGGCGTGCTTGACCGCTTCCTCCTGCTGCGGGTTGAGCCCCTCCAGGAGCTTGGCGGCGTCGAGCCGGGACTTGCCAGGGTGCTGCCCCGGGCCGCCACCGGGGTGCCCGCCGCTTGCCTCCCGGCCGCCGGCAGGAATCCCGGCGGGGACACTGCCGCCCGGACCGGCCGCCGTGACGACGCCGTCCGGGCGCGCCTTGGTGCGGGCAGCAGCTGCGGGAGCGGCCTTGAACGGTCCGTCAGAGTACGGGTCAAACAACATATCCATGGTGCCTACAAGTCTAGGCGGTGGGACCGACACGCACTTCCGGCCTGTGGATTACGCCACGGAATCTACCGGCATTGCCCCGTCCCCCGGCTTAGGCCACCGAGCCTGACTTGAGGGCCGCACGCAACTCCCGCACCGCCGTCGTGCCTCCTGCCATGAACCATTCCAGGCCGTTGACCCGGACAGTGTCCACGGCGCCCCCGGCGGCACGCACGATGGCCTTGCCCGGCAGCCAGTCCCATTCGGGGCAGCTGTGCTGGAACCAGCAGCCGAGCTGCCCGTCCGCCACCCTGCCCAGATCGCAGGAGCCGGAACCCAGCATGCGCAGGGTTGCGGCGGAGGTTGCGGCGGCGTGCCAGGGCATGGCGCACATCGGATCCATCAGCCAGCGGGGATGGATGTACGTGGCGGCGCCGAGTTCGGCGACGGCCGTTCCGTTGCGTTCGCCGCGGTTGTCGTGGAATACCGTGAGCGGCTCGCCGTTGAGGGTGGCAGGGTGCGACCGTCCGCCCAGCCAGAGCTTGTCCTCCTCCGGCTGGTAGATGGCCCCGAGCAGCACGTCGGTTCCGTCCTTCAATGCAATGGCGGAGCACCAGTACGTGGAGCCGTGCAGGAAGTTGTAGGTGCCGTCAACGGGGTCGATGACCCAGGTCCGGCCGCTGCTGCCCTGTACTGAAGCGCCCTCTTCACCCAGGATGCCGTCCTCGGGCCGGCAGCGCTGCAGCTGCTCCAGCACGTAGGCCTCGGCGGCGTGGTCCGCGGCCGTCACCACGTCCGAAATGGATGTCTTCTGCTGGGACTGCAGCCCGGCCATCCGCATCAGGAGCGCCAGCTGCCCGGCCTCCCGCACCAGGGCTGCTGCCAGCTGGTGGTCATCCAACGAAGGGTCAAGTTCAACAGCGCTGTGCCGGCCAATGGTCATGGCTTCAGTGTATGGGGCGGAATAATGGTGCCATGGCCAAGACCCCTGCCCAGCGGATCAAGAAGCACGGCGCCAAGGCGGCCGTGCCGCAGCACCACCTGCCGCCGGTTATCAACCCGACCACCAGCCGGACACCTGAAAAAGCCCAGAGCAACAGCAACCTGATCCTGGTCGCCGGCGTCGTGGCCAGCCTGTTCCTGTTCTGGTACCTGCACCTGCTGACCCTGGACCAGCTCCGGCAGCTGACCGGCGGGCTGGCGATGCCGGACTCGCTCATCGGCGGCTTTGACCCGGCCTACATCGGCCAGCTCCAGGCGGTGATGGACGCTGATGCACGCGGCCAGCTCAACTACGTCCACAAGACCGCCGGCACGCTGTTTCCGCTGATCTTCGGCTTCACGTGGCTGCTGCTGATCGGCACCAACGTCGCCCGCAAGGCACTCCGCTGGGCACTGTGGGCGTTGCCGCTGCTGTTCGTGGTGGTCCGGCTCTGGGGCAACGTTGCCATTGACGGCGTGCTCGCTGCGGAAGCGCCCGACGCCGGGCAGGTGGCCCTGGCGTCCGGCCTTACCGTTGCCGGGTGGGTCCTTTTGGTCCTGAGCCTCCTAGCAGGCGCCGCAGCCGTGCTGCTGAAGGCGCGGGGCAGGACAGCCGTCAGCTGACGGCCGCTGCCGCCTGTACCTGCTTCCGGTGCCGGTGCACCCGCTGCGCAATCACCAGGCCGGCCGTCGCCATTCCCACGGTGACGGGATAGCCCATGAGGCGCTCCAGCGTGCCGGGCTCGGGAATGTCCATCCGGGTCAGGCCGCCGGTGACCAACGCGGCCAGGGACACCCCGCCGCAGACCAGGATGAACCAGGCCATGGCCGATTTCCGCAGCCAGAGGATGCCGAGCACCAGCAACGCCGCGGCGCCGGCAAGGAAGTACATGACGGCACCGGTGAAGTGCCAGCCGGAGCCGGCGTCCTCGGGAACCAGCCCCACAATGACGGTGCCCGCCCCGGCGGTTCCGGTCAGGATCCGCACCCAGAGAGCCGCGAGCCAGGGCCTGCTGCGGCCCGGCTGGACGCGCGCACCCGCCCGCGCCGCCACGCACAGCAGGCCCGAGCTCAGCAGGATGGCGCCCAGCAGCATCCCCAAACCCTGGACCACAAAGGAGGCGTTCATCAGCCAGTTCAGCGGGGAACACACCTCCCGCCCGTCGAAGATGCCACAGTTCAGGGCACCCAGGTCGCTGATGTAGCCGGTCCGCAGGTCGTAGGGTCGGGGGCCTGCCCACGCCGCGATCACCGCAGCTTCTGCGGCAAAATACTGCAGCACGCTCAAAACCGACCACGCACCGATGTACTGCCGGGTGGACGCGGTATCCGGAATGAACGCCGCCGCTGGCGCCGTGGACGGTGCTGGACTCATGCCTTGAGCGTAGTACGGCCCGGCACCTTGTATGCTTGTAACCGTGTTCGAGCCGGTCCGCCGGTCACCGGATGCCAGCCCTCGTAGCTCAGTGGATAGAGCACGGCTCTCCTAAAGCCGGTGTCGTTGGTTCGAATCCAATCGAGGGCACTTGAACCCTGATCCCCGGGAGTTGAACCTCCGCGCCTACCTGCTCGGCACCGGCGGGCGCAGCCCCGCCGGCAGCACGGTGGCGGGCGGCCTGTGGACGGTTGAACGTGAATTGCTGGACCGGGCCAGCGGCACCCGCGGAACCTTCACCGGCGTCGTACGTTTCGTCCCGGACGACGACGGCGGCCTGGCCTTCCGCGAAGAAGGCACCGTGCGCTGGCCTTCCTTCACCGGGCCCGCCTTCCGGGAGTACCTGCTGCGGCCCGCCGGGCAGCCCGACGCCCTGGACGTGTTCTTTCCCGACGGACGGCCCTTCCACCGGATGAGCTTCACCCCGCACGACAACCTGGACAACCACTGGTGCGATCCCGATACCTACCGCGTGGCCTACACCTTTGAAGGCCCTGGCCGCTTCAGCTACAGCTGGGACGTGTCCGGCCCCCGCAAGGACCTGCTGCTGACATCGCACCTGGTCCGGGGCGTTGCCGCATGAAGGCCCGGATTGTGGTGTCCGCCGTCTGCGTGTTCGATCCCTCCGGCCGGCTCCTGACCGTCCGCAAGCGGGGCACGGGCATGTTCATGCATCCCGGCGGCAAGCCGGAGGCCGGCGAATCAGCTGTCCAGGCGGCAGCCCGTGAGCTTGCGGAAGAGGTGGGCATCGTGATCGATCCGCAGGACCTGGAGCTGATGGGCGTCTGGATCGCGGACGCGGCGAACGAGGCCGCCACGGATATCGAAGCCACCGTGTTCCGCGCGCCCGGCACCTGGCATGCCCACCCGTCCGCAGAAATCGCCGAGATCCGCTGGCTGGACCTGGCTGCCCTCCACAGCGGGGAGGCCCTGCCTCCAGACCTGGCACCGCTGCTGACGGACCATATCCTTCCGGAACTGGCCGCGGCGCGGGACGCAGGCGCGTAGCCGGCGCCACGGCGGAAGGCTACAGCTCGGGAACCGCCTCCTGCGCCACGGCGGCGGCCTCCGCGAACTGGGTGCGGTACAGCTCCGCGTAGCGGCCGTCCGCGGCGAGCAGCTCGGTGTGGGTGCCCCGCTCCACGATCCGACCGTCCTCCACCACCAGGATGGCGTCGGCGGCGCGGATGGTGGACAGCCGGTGGGCGATCACGACGGCGGTGCGCCCCTCGAGTGCAGCGCCCAGGGCTGCCTGCACGGCTGCCTCGTTGGTGGAGTCCAGGGCCGCGGTGGCTTCGTCCAGGATGACCACCCGGGGCTGGGCGATCAGCAGCCGGGCAATGGTGAGGCGTTGGCGCTCACCGCCCGAGAGCCGGTAGCCGCGCTCCCCCACCACGGTCTCCAGCCCGTCCGGCAGGGACCGGATCATCGTTTCCAGCCGCGCCTGCCGGATGACGTCCCACATGTCCTTCTCGGTGGCGTCGGGCCGGGCCAGGCGAAGGTTGGAGGCGATGGTCTCGTGGAAGAGGTGGCCGTCCTGGGTGACCATGCCCAGCGTGTCCCGGAGTGAGTCGAAGGTGGCATCCCGCAGGTCCAGGCCGGAGCCCGGCACGCTGCCGCCCAGCCGGATGGCGCCGGAATCGACGTCGTACAGCCGGGCCAGCAGCTGGGCAATGGTGGACTTGCCGGCGCCGGAGGACCCGACCAGCGCCACCGTCTGCCCGGGTTCCACCCGGAAGCTGATTCCGTGCAGCACTTCCTCGCCGCCACGGGTGTCCAGGGTGGACACTTCCTCCAGCGAGGCCAGTGAGACCTTGTCCGCGGACGGGTAGGCGAAGCGGACGTCGTCGAACTCTACGGACACCGGGCCCGGCGGAACCGGAACGGCGCCGGGCTTCTGCTGGATCAGCGGCTGGAGGTCCAGGATCTCAAAAACGCGTTCAAAGCTGACCAGGGCGCTCATGATCTCCACCCTTGCGTTGGACAGCGCCGTCAGCGGAGCGTACAGCCGGGTGAGCAGCAGAGCCAGGACCACCACGTCGCCCGCGGCCAGCTGGCCGGTAATGGCAAACCAGCCGCCCAGTCCGTAGACCAGCGCCAGGGCAAGGGCGGATACCAGGGTCAGTGCCGTCACGAAGGTGAACTGCAGCATGGCTGTCCGGATGCCGATGTCGCGGACCCGGCCGGCGCGGACGGCGAACTCCCGGGATTCGTCCGCGGGCCGGCCGAACAGCTTGACCAGCGTGGCGCCCGGGGCGGAGAAGCGTTCGGTCATCTGGGTGCCCATGGCCGCATTGTGTTCGGCCGCCTCGCGGCGCAGGTCTGCCAGCTTGGATCCCATCCGCCGGGCGGGGACCAGGAACACGGGCAGCAGGAGCATGGCCAGGACCGTCACCTGCCACGAGGTCCCCAGCATGACCGCCAGGGTCAGGACCAGGGCCACCACGTTGCTGACCACGCCGGACAGGGTCCCGGCGAATGCCGACTGTGCTCCGATGACGTCATTGTTCAGGCGGCTGACAAGGGCGCCGGTCCGGGTGCGGGTGAAGAAGGCGATCGGCATTTTTTGCACATGGTCAAAGACGCGTGTGCGCAGGTCGAGGATCACGCCTTCGCCGATGGTGGAGGACAGCCAGCGGTTGACCAGGCCCAGGCCCGCTTCGGCAACGGCGACGACGGCGATCAGCAGGGCCAGCCGGATGACCTCGCCCTCGCTGGCGCGCGCCACGATGGCGTCCACCACTTGGCCGGCCAGGACCGGGGTGGCCACGGCAAGGAAGGCCGTCGCAACGGACATGGCGATGAAGGCCAGCAGTTTGCCGCGGTGCGGCCGGGCAAAAGCCAGGACCCGCTTGAGGGTTTCCTTGGAGAACGGCTTGGATCCGCTCTTGGCCCTGACGAGGTTGTAAAGGGAACCCCGGGCAACCTGTTCCATGCTCATCGATACTGCTCCGCGGTCAAAAGTTGTTCCCTAACTGTCGGTCCTCATGCTGCTTGAGATGTGCTGCTCGGTGACCGTGCCGTTGTCCAGTTCCCAACGTACATCCAGCCGCACGTTCTCGAGCAGCCTGCGGTCGTGGGTCACCAGCAGGAGGGCGCCGTCGTAGCTGTCCAGGGCCTCTTCGAGCTGCTCGATGGCCGGCAGGTCGAGGTGGTTGGTGGGTTCATCCAGGACCAGCAGGTTCACGCCGCGCGCCTGGAGCAGGGCCAGCGCGGCCCGGGTGCGTTCCCCGGGCGAGAGGGAATCAACGGGCCGCCCGGTGTGGTCGGCCTTCAGGCCGAACTTGGCCAGCAGGGTGCGGACCTCCGCCGGGGTCATGTCGCCAAGGACTTCCCCGACGGCGTCAGCGAGGGCCAGGTGCCCCTGCAGCAGCCCGCGTGCCTGGTCAATCTCGCCAATGGCAACGGAGGCGCCCATGGACGCGCTGCCTGCGTCGGGCTCAACGGCGCCGAGGAGGAGGCGGAGCAGCGTGGACTTGCCTGCACCGTTGGGACCGGTGATGCCGATCCGCTCCCCCGCGTTCAGCTGCAGGTTGACCGGTCCCAAGGTAAACCCGCCCAGGCGGACCTCGGCCTCGCGGAGGGTGGCCACCACCGAACTTGACCGCGGGGCCTGGCCGATGGAGAACTGCAGCTGCCATTCCTTCCGCGGTTCCTCCACCGCATCCAGCCGCGCGATCCGGGATTCCATCTGCCGGACCTTCTGCGCCTGCTTTTCCGAGGACTCCGTGCTGGCCGCGCGGCGGATCTTGTCGTTGTCCGGGCTCTTCCGCATGGCGTTGCGGACGCCCTGGGAGCTCCACTCCCGCTGCGTCCGGGCACGGGACACCAGGTCCGCCTTCGTGGCGGCGAACTCCTCGTACTTCTCGCGGGCGTGGCGGCGCGCGACTGCACGTTCCTCCAGGTAGGCGTCATACCCGCCGTCGTACACCGAGACGGCGTTCTGTGCCTGGTCCAGCTCCACCACGGTGGTGACGCAGCGGGCCAGGAACTCGCGGTCGTGGCTGACCAGGACCACGCCGCCGCGCAGCCCCTTCACGAAGTCCTCCAGCCGGGCGAGCCCGGCCAGGTCCAGGTCGTTGGTGGGCTCGTCCAGGAGCACCACGTCGAACCGGCTCAGCAGCAGGGCAGCCAGCGCAACCCGGGCGGCCTGGCCGCCGGAAAGGCCGGTCATGGGGGCGTCTGCGCCCGCTTCCAGGCCAAGATCGGCAAGGACGGCAGGGATGCGGTCGTCTAGGTCGGCGGCGCCGGAGGCCATCCACCGGTCGAAAGCCCGGGCGTACGCATCGTCGGCGCCCGGCGCGCCGCTGCCTAATGCCTCTGCCGTGGATTCCATTTCAGCGGTGGCCTGTGCGCAGCCCGTACGGCGGGCGATGTAGCCGGCCACGGTCTCTCCCGGCACCCGCTCGTGCTCCTGGGGAAGCCAGCCCACAAACGCGTCCGCCGGAGCCAGGCTTACGGCCCCGGCCTGCGGCTGGTCCGCGCCGGCGAGGATCCGCAGCAGTGTTGTCTTGCCTGCCCCGTTGGCTCCAACCACTCCCACAACATCGCCGGGCGCGACGGTCAGGGAAAGTCCTGCGAAGAGCTGGCGGTGGTCATGCCCGCCCGCGATGTTCTTGGCAACGAGGGTTGCAGTCATTGGTCCATCCTTTCACCGGTACAGCCCGGTTTTCTGCCGGACCAGGGCCGGCGCCGCCGTGCGGAATACCGGGGATCCCGGACGCAGGGCATGAAAGAACCCGCTGGTCCGGACTTGGGGGGTGTACGGACCAACGGGCTCGACCATCAAGCATAGTCGAAACAGCATCGGCGGTAAAATCGGCCGAATTGGCGGCACGCTAAAATTGATTCACCGTCCGTTCTGCAGAGAGCACCCCATGACCCTTCCTGCCAAGGCGTTCCAGCGCTGGCTGCAAGGCATCGCCCCCGATGCCAGCACCGCAGACGTCTGCAGGGTCTCCGGGATCAAAAGGACAACGCTCGCCCAGCAGCTGGTCAGGGGCAAGGTCTCCGTGACCACCGTGGTCAGCATCGCCCGGGCCTTCAACGTCAATCCCGTGGCCGCATTGGCGTATTTCGAAGACTTCCGTGAACTGGCCGGCCCGCTCCCGCCGCCCACGCGCTGTGAGCTGATCAGCCAGATCTCCACCCCGGACCTGCTGCAGGCGGCGCTGGCGCGCCCCGCTATGGATCCCTCCGGAAACCCAAGACCGCAGCCGCCGGCCCTTAGCCCCGCCCCGCACCCCACCTCGGTGAAGAACTGGGTTGACGCCATAGACGACGGCGAGGTGCGGCACCGCGTCTCGGCTGCCACCGGGGTGGCACCCCAGAACTACTCCGCCCAGCTGACTGCCAACCGGCTCTCCCCGGAACTTGCCCTTGCAACGTCGCGGGCGGCCGGAGTGGGACCCACAGGGGGCCTGGTGGCCACAGGGCTGGTCACGGAGGAAGAGGCAGGCTGGCCGCCGGGTGCGCGCCAGGCGGCCCTGGACAGCATGTCCGACGGCGACCTGGCCACCCTTGCCGGTGACAGGCTCCAGGCGCTGGGCAAGGTATTGCGGCGCCAGGAGCAGGACCAAGCACAGACAGAAAAGATCTGGGAGAACCTGGGATGATTGAAATCCTGCAATGGACCACGCTGGCAGTCTGCGGCCTTACCGCCATAGCGCGGATACCCAGCCTGCTGCGGGGTGAGAACCGGTCGCCCTTCTACATCTTCGCCCTGATGACCCTTGCCATCCTGCTGAGCATCGAGGCGCCCTATGTGCTTATCGACCAGGCACTGGGCGGGATCAATCTGGCCAACCTCCTGCTGCGGTTCGTCATCTTCGCCACCATCTTCCTCCTGGGCATCCGCGTCACCAAGGGATTTGGTGCCGAGGGCGCTTACCGGCTGGTCACCGGAAGGGCCGGCATGATGGTGCTGCTGGTCATTTCCGTGGTGATGGTGGCCGTGTTCTTCCTCATGGATACCGCCGGATCGTCGGCAGGGCTCATGGGCCCGGCCCGGCGGGACGCCCGCAACGCTGTCCTGGTGGAGTACTACGGGGCGGCGGGCCGGGCCTACCCGTCCTATGTTTCGCTGGTGCTGTTGCCTGCCATGGTCCGTGCCGTGCGCAGCCGCCTGCCCATCCTCATACGAATAGCGGCCGGGCTCCTGGCACTGGGCGGAGTTGCCATCGCCCTGTCACTGCTGTTCCCGTTCATCCCCCGCTCCTGGGACGCCATAGAGTTCGTCGTGAACTACACGGCGGTGCTGTGCTTCGTGATCGGGCTCGCCCTGATCTGGGCCGCAAGGGTGAAAAGCGGAAAGAGCATCGGCAGGCAAAGGACATCTACCGAAAAGTAACAAGGCAGCTTTCACAAATTCATTAGAATGTGAAACAATCATGAATGTGTGAAGGTGGGACCGAGCGGCGTTTACGAACGGGGATAAATTCTTGAACGCCTCCTGTCCCGGGGGCCTTTGCACGCATTGGGGGGATGAGTGGTGGCGGCCGTTGGGGACCGCCCCCACTCAGCCTATTTAAGGCCTGTTTCCCGCGAAGTTTTTGGGCAGATACGGCGCCCTCCGAGGCCCTGAAGTCGCCATATCTGCCCAAAAACTCTTACCCGCGGGCGAACCTCAGCGTGACCAGCTGGAACGGGCGGAGCCGCAGGGCAGCAACGCCGGCCCCGGCTTCCACTCCCGGCGCCTGGACATCGCGCTCCAGCAGGTCCACGGCGCGGACAGCCGCTGCCGCGAAATTGGCAGTGACGCGCCCGGCGGAGCGCTGCCCCAACGATTCGTACAGCCTGACGACCACATCGCCGGAGCCATCCTCGGCAAGCTTGACGGCTTCGATCACCAGGGCCGGGTTGGTTACAGCGAACAACGGCTCAACCGGCGCGGCCCCATGGACTATCCGGGGTGCGAGGTTGGTGCGGTAGCCCTCCTGGACAGCCTCGGCAATGCCGGCGCCGGGCCGGATGGTGACGGTCAGGTCGTGAAGCCCGCGGTCCGACTCCGGGTCCGGGAACTTGGGCGCCCGCAGCAGGGACAGGCGCACGGTGGTGGTGGTGCCGCCGTCGGACTCCCGGATGTTCCGGGCCACGTCATGTCCGTAGGTGGACGCGTTGGAGACCGCCACCCCGTAGCCGGGTTCGGCAACGTGGATCCACCGGTGCGCGCAGATCTCGAATTTCGCTGCTTCCCAGGAAGTGTTGGTGTGGGTGGGCCGGAAAACGTGCCCGAACTGCGTCTCGGCGGCGGAGCGGTCTGCCCGGACGTCCAGGGCGAACCCCAGCTTCAGCAGCTTCTCCCGTTCCTGCCAGTCCACGGCGGTGGTGATGGACAGCGAGGGGCTGCCCGGCTCGAGCGCTATCCGCTGGGTGATCGCAGAGGCTCCGGCCAGCCGTTCCACCACCACGATGGCGGTTCCGCCCTGCCTTTCCAGCCGGACCGATTCCGCGCTGGTCAGTGCAGTGACGTTGCGCCGGTAGAACTCGTCGATGTCCCAGGCATCCCACTCATTGGGGGTATCCCGGTGCAGCTCCAGCAGGTTGCCGTACTGGTCCGGGGCAATGGCTTCCCGGCCGCTGGCATAATCCCGCAGGGACGTCAGGAGGCCATTTCCGTCCAGCACCGCGCGGATAACCCCGTTGTCCAGGACGTATGCGCCCGCTTCGGCCGTTGCGCTGACGGCTTCGGAATGAATGCCCGGCTCTGCCGCCGCCAGGGCGGGCACGCCGTCCCTGGCATGCGGTGCGGCATTGAGGAGGAACTTCCGTTCCCCCGCACCCAGCACCGCGGAAGCGGCCTGGCCGATCAGTGCTTCCAGCCCGGCTTCGATCGCCTGGTAGTTGCGCTCCGCATCCTGGTGGACCCAGGCGATGGAGCTGCCGGGAAGGATGTCGTGGAACTGCTGCAGGAGCACCAGCCGCCACAGGCGCTTGAGCTCGGCTGCCGGGTAGGCATAGGCGCCGTCCGTCCGGACCGCTGCCGTGGCGCACCACAGTTCGGCCTCCCGCAACAGGTGCTCGCTGCGCCGGTTGCCCTTCTTGGTCCGGGCCTGGCTGGTGTACGTTCCGCGGTGCAGCTCAAGGTACATCTCACCCACCCAGACGGGCAGCGAGGTGTAGTCCTGTTCGGCCTGCCGGAAGAAACTCTCCGCAGACCCGATCCGCACCTTCGGCGAGCCCTCGAGGTCCGCGGTGCGGGCCGCCGCAGCAAGCATCTCCCGGGTAGGTCCGCCGCCGCCGTCGCCAAAGCCGAACGGCACCAGTGACACTGTTCCCCTGCCGTGGTCCCGGTAGTTCCGTTCGGCGTGGGCCAGCTCCCGCCCGCTGAGTTCGGAGTTGTAGGTGTCCACCGGCGGGAAGTGCGTGAAAAGCCGGGTGCCGTCGATGCCCTCCCAGTTGAAGGTGTGGTGCGGCATCCGGTTGGTCTGGTTCCAGGAGATCTTCTGGGTAAGGAACCAGCGGCTGCCCGCGGACTTTACAATCTGCGGAAGGGCTGCAGAGTACCCGAACGAATCCGGCAGCCACGCTTCCCGGCATTCGATGCCGAACTCCGACAGGAAGAAGCTCTTGCCCTCCAAGAACTGGCGGGCCATTGCCTCGCCGCCGGGCATGTTGGTGTCCGATTCCACCCACATGCCGCCCACGGGCACGAACTGGCCGGAACGGACCTTTTCGCGGATCCTGCTGAAGAGTTCCGGGTAGAACTCCTTGATCCACGCCAGCTGCTGTGCGGATGAGCAGGAGAAGACGAAGTCCGGGTTGTCGTCCATCAGGGACACAACATTGGAAAAGGTCCGCGCGCATTTGCGCATGGTTTCCCTGACCGGCCACAGCCAGGCGGAATCGATGTGGGCATGGCCGGTGGCAACCAGTTGGTGGGCGGATGCGTAGGCGGGCCTGGCCAGGACGCCGGCGAGGGCTTCGCGGCCGGCCGCCGCCGTTCCGGCAACATTATCCGGGTCCATGACGTCCATCATGCGTTCAAGGGCGCGGAGGATTTCGTGCCGGCGGGGAAGCTCCAGCGGCAGTTGCTCCATCAGTCCCGCGAGGGTCCAGACGTCCTGCTGGAGCTCCCACACAGTCTGGTTGAGTTCAGCGATCGCAATGGTCCCCAGCCGGTATTGCGGCGCCGTTCCGGCAGTGGACTTGTCCCCATAGGGTGTTGCGGCAAAGGTCCAGCCCTGGGCAACGTCAGGATTGGCGGCGGCTTCCACATAGAAGTCCACTGCCATGCCGCCACCCAGCAGCTTCAACGGGATGTACTGGTTGCGCGGGGAGACGGCCTTGATGATGGTTCCGTCCGGCCGCCAGGCAATGCCCTCGCACTGGAAACCCGGCGTCTCGATGGTGAAGCCCAGGTCCACCACCACTTCCACCGTGGTGTCCGGCTCGGTGCCCCATGACTCAGGGACCTCACCCTGGAGTCGAAGCCACTTGGTGCCCCACGGTTTGCCCCAGGCAGCACCATGCTCCTGCGGGAGGAATTCCTGCCGCATGGCCTCCAGCGCAGGGACCGGCTCATCCGGCACATCCCAGCTGCTCAAGGCAAGGGGAAGGCTCCGGCCGTAGACGGAAGGGGTGATGCGCTCACGCACGAACCTCTCGAGGCGGACTTCCGTTATCCGGCGGTCGTCATGCAATGTGTGCCTTCTTTAGAGTTTGGAAGTGGACCATGGTGTCCATTCGATGGACAAATCTACCCGCTAGTAGCCTCTTATCCAACCCCTCCAGAATGATCCGTGGCCATCTGCAGCCGCCTCAGGACGCCGGCACTTCCGCCGCCGGCCTGAGCACCCGGGCATCGCCGGCGTATACGTTGAGGCTGGTTCCCCGGCTGAAGCCCGCCAGCGTCAGGCCGCTCGCCTCCGCAAGTTCCACCGCCAGGCTGGATGGCGCGCTGACCGCGGAGAGTACAGGGATTCCCGCCAGGGCAGCTTTCTGCACCAGTTCAAAGGATGCCCGGCCGGAGACCTGCAGCACTGTGCCGCGCAGTGGAAGGAGGCCTTCGCGCAGGGCCCAGCCCACCACCTTGTCCACGGCGTTGTGCCGCCCCACGTCCTCACGGAGGCACAGAAGCTGGACCCCGCCGTCGTCCGCAATCCTGAACAGCCCGGCCGCGTGCACTCCCCCGGTTTCCTCAAAGACGCGCTGGGATTCCCGCAGCAGCGCCGGCAGCGACGCAAGCACGTGGGCGTCCACGGTGACGGGATCGTCCTGGGGGCTGTAGTGCGAGGATTTCCGGACCGAGTCGATGGAGTCAGTACCGCAGATACCGCAGGAACTGGAGGTGTAGACGTTGCGTCCCGTGTCCGGGAGGGGAACGTCGGGCCGCAGCTGGGCTTCCACCACGTTGAAGGTCTGCATGCCGTTTTCGTCCTCGCCGGCGCAGAACCGGAGGGACACCAGCTGGTCGGCACTCCAGATGACGCCCTCGGACACCAGGAATCCCGCCACCAGGTCAAAGTCGTCGCCGGGAGTACGCATGGTGACGGAGAAGGACATCCGTCCCAGCCGGATTTCCAGCGGTTCCTCCACCGCCAGGACGTCTTCCCGGTGCCGGACCGGAAACTCGAGGGCCTTTGGCGAGCCGTCCAGCAGATACTTGTGCACCTTGCGGCGCTGGGTTACGCGTCCCATGCTTCCTGCCTGTTCATAACTCAATCATTGCAACCGCAGTGCCCCCGCTCAACTGGAGGGCAGTGTTGCCCTTAACGTCCTGCGGGAACTCTTTCGGTCGGGGGGAATACTGCCTAGCCAAGCAGGGCGCTCCAGTCCACCGGGCCGGTAGGAGCCGGCTTACCCGCGGCCCGGCCAGCCCGGCTGCTCTTCGGCTTCGCTTTGGCGGGGGTGTCCGCCGGCTCGGGAATGGGCGGACCCCACGGCAGCGCAAAAGCCGGTACGGGCTCCCCCAACTGCACCCCATGCGGCGGCACCACCATGACGCCGTCAGCGGAAGCCAGTCCCCGCATCATCCCCGGACCCGTGTGCTGGGCCGGCGACGCCATGCCGTACAGGAGGCGGAAGGGCATCAGCCGCGTCCGCCCGGGGTCGGGTTCGATCACTGTGCCGGACGGAACCTGCTGCACGGCCGGCATGGCTCCGTGGCCCAGCGCAGCGAGCAACGGAGCACCTACGGTGCACAGCGCCATCATCGCGGCCAGCGGATTGCCCGGCAGCCCCAGCACGAACCGGCCGTCCGGCAGCTCAGCCAGCACGGCGGGATGCCCGGGCCGCATGGCCACGCCATCCACCAGGAGCCGCCCGCCCAGTTCGGCCACCGCCCTGCGCAGGTGGTCAGTACCGGAGCGGCCGGTCCCGCCTGTGGTAATCACGACGTCGGCGGGCAGGTCCGGCACGCCCGGCACCTCCGGGACCACATCCTCCAGGGCGGCGAGCCATTCCTGGTAGGAGTCACCGATCTTTTGCTGGCCGCCGGCGATGCCGCCCAGCATCGTGACCACCGCAGGAAGCTGCGGGCCGAACGTGTCCCGCACCTTGCCCGGAACGGGAAGTCCCTGCGCCACCACCTCGGAGCCTGTCAGCAGGAGCCGCACCAGCGGTTTGCCCTGGACACGCAGCTCGTCATACCCAGCGAGGGCAGCGAGGGCCAGATGGGCCGGATTCAGCTCCACTCCGGCAGCGACCAGGAGGTCACCCTCCATGGCTTCCTCGCCCGCCTTCCGGATATGCTGCCCCATCCGGGGCTCGCCGGGGCGGGCATTGCCGCCCGTTGTCAGGATCGGCAGACCGTCGTCGTCTTTGCCCAGCACGGCATTCTCGCTGCGAAGGACGGCCTTGCCTCCGGGGGGTATCAGGCCGCCTGTCACGATCGGGCTGGCCTGGTGCGGCGCCAGCCTTGTCCCCGGTTCCGCCGGAATCCAGGGCCCTGTCCCGTTGACTACCCACCCGTCCATCGCGGAGGACGCATAGTGGGGCATGTCCTGCAGTGCCACAATGTCCTGGTCCAGCCTGCGTCCAAGGGCCAGGCCGAGCGCTACGGGCCCGGCAGGGATCGGCGTTGCGGCATCAAAAGCGGCCTGCCGGGCTTCTTCCCAGGTGTGGGCGAGATGGTGATGCGCGTCCTGCCCTTCGGCTTCGCCGGCTTCTGAGGGGGCCTCCTCCGTCATTCGCCGGGAGTCCCGGCAGCTTCAGCATCGTAGTCGGCGGCCAGGGAGCGGGCTACGGCGAGGGCCGAGTCCATGGAGGCGGCGTCTGTTGCCCGGCCTGCCCCTGAGGCGAGGCCGGCGGCGTAGCCTGCAATGAAAGTGGTCAGCGGGGCGGCCGGGCGCACCACGGAGTGGGCAGCCACTCCGGCGAGCGAGAGAATGGCATTGACATCCACCTGGACGTCTTCGAGTTCATAGGCCTGGAGCAGTGACCTGCACCATTCCTCCAGCGTCTCTTCCTGGCTTTTCATGAACTGCCTCCCAAGTTAACTGCGGCTGCGCCGGCCCTGGTCATCGTCCTGGTGGCCGGCGGAAATCCCTAGCGCGGCAGCATCGTCCCACGTATCCACATCAGCTGTTGAGGCGGCGGATACGGTGACAAGCTGCACGTCCAGACTAGCAAGGAGGGAGCGGACAGAGCCGTTGATTAAGGCTCCCCTGGCGGCGAGCTCGTGCACGGCTTTTTTTAGCCCGGCCGTGCGGTAAAAACCCGCCAGCGGCTGGGCTCTGCCTTGGGGAGTGCCATCGTCAGATGCGGCCATAACCACGTCGGGCCTGCCGGCACCGCCGCCAGCCAGTTCCGCTGCCAGCGCAGAGGAGAGCCGGGCCACGGCGTCCGACACCAACGGCATGTCGCAGGCCAGCACCAGCGTGTACTCCGCTTCGCTGCCAGCCCTTGACAGCACCTCCAGCCCGGCAGCAATGGCGGCGGCGGGGCCTGCAAACTCTGGCTGCTCCCGGCAGGACAAAACGCCCTCCGGCAGGCGCCCAGGATCGGGACCGACCACCACAGTCCGGCGGGCACCGGACGCCGCATCAAGGGATCGTTCCAGCAAGGTGGCACCGCGGAAAAGCAGGTGCTGTTTCGGTACTCCGCCCAGCCGGGAGGACCGGCCTCCGGCGAGGATCAGGGCATCGAAATGCGGCATTGGCTCTTGCACCGTTCCAGCCTAGCCAGCGGCAGGCAGGGACGCACAAACAGGGAAGGACCGGTCAGGCAGCGCGCTCGGGCAGCAGGAAGGGGTCCCACGCGGGGGTGGGCTTCTCCAGCTCCTTGATCTGCCAGATGGTGCCGCGCGGAGGCTCCGGAACGATGCGCAGTTTCCAGCCCATTTCCGCGGGCGTATGGTCACCCTTGGCGTTGTTGCAGCGGAGGCAGGCAGCCACGAGGTTTTCCCAGGAGTCGGCTCCGCCGCGTGATTTTGGGTGGACATGGTCGATCGTGTGCGCAGCCTTGCCGCAGTAGGCACACTTGTGCCCGTCCCGTCTCAGCACACCCCGCCGGCTGACGGCGGTGGCCTGGTTGTAGCGCGGGCGGATGTAGCGGTTGAGGAGGATCACCGAGGGACGGCCCAGTATTTCCTGTGGACCCACCACGGGGTCGTCCCCTTCGGCCACCACGCTCGCCTTGCCCGTGAGCACAAGCACCAGCGCCCGGCGGAAAGTGACAACCGCCAGCGGTTCATATCCAGCATTCAGAACGAGAGTGCGCATGCACGTACCTCTTCACGGCCGCACCCGTCAGGGGCACGAGGGCCGGCTGCCCTCGGCATGTCCGGGCTATGGATCGACACCACAAGAGTAAACACAGAAGCGCACTATCAGCTAATCGCCCTCGGGAAGGCATTTGATCCGTCCGCTGGCAGGCCGTCTCCTGGAGCCCTCCGCACGGACCGGCCGCAGGCCCCGCCTGCTTCCCTTAAAAGGGAAAGGACCCCTGCTTTGTGGGCAGGGGTCCTTCCTCCATCGCCGGCCGTCGGGGGCGCCGGCCGGGGACGCGGGGACTAGTTGACGCGGATGAAAACCGGGCCGGAGCCAACGTTGGCGCTGAAGACCACCGTCTGGTTGCCGTTGTAGCCGCCGTGGACCGCCTGGCCGTTGCCTGCGTAGACAGCAATGTGCGCCATGCCGGCGCCGCCGTCAGCGTAGTAGATCAGGTCGCCGGGCTGGGCTTCGGCAGCGCTCACCGTGCGGCCCAGTGACAGGTAGCCTGCAGGCCAGTCGTGGAAGTTGATGCCAACGGCCGCCAGGGAGTTGGTCACCAGCATGGTGCAGTCCTGCATGACACCCAGCTGGGCGTAGGCGGCGGACAGGATGGCTGCACCCTTGCCGCTGGCGGAAGCGGGCGCGGCAGGAGCAGACGCAGCAGAAACCTTGGCGGTGACCTTCGGAGCGGGAGCGGTCTGGGCAGCCGGGGCAGGGGCCGCCGGCGCGGCTTCCTCTACCTCAACCTCCGGCTCTTCCACGACCACGGGCGCCGGCGTGGTGGTCACGGCAGGCTTCTCGTAGGTGATGGCGATGGTGGAAGCAGCGGAGATGGGAGCTTCGATGGCCGATTCAACTTCCAGGGCGGACGCCGGAGCGGAGTCCCGCTGGATGTTGGCGTCGGCAGCGTTGGCGGCGACGCCGCTGGTCAGCACCAAGCCGGAGGCGGCAGCGATCACGGCGGCCTGGCGACCTACGCCGCCGGCGTTGTCGCCCACAGCCTTGGCAATGACGGCGATCGAGCTGGTTTTGGTGACCTCGGCACGGTGCCGTGCGGTAGCACGAGTAGTCATCAGTTCTCTCTTTCGATTACCTCGGGGCCTGTGGGCAACCCGAGAGTTTTGGACGCGCCGGCATCTTGGGGGTACGTCGGCGCGCCCCGAACGGGGATGGTGGTTTAGCGAAAAAGTGCGGGCAAAGAAATAGTTCCCGGGGCCGAAGCCCCAAGAACTATTAGCCTGCGAGGGTGAAGAAGGAGGAGGTGCCGGTAGCGGCGACGGAGTGCAGCAGAGTGCCCTGGGAGGGGTTGAGTGCGCTGATCATCATGCCGTTGCCGACGTAGATGCCGACGTGTGCGCCGCCGTTCTGCATCACTAGGTCACCCGGCTGGGGGGTGGAGGTGGGGGTCATGGCGGTCCATGCGTTCACGCGCGGGATGCTGATGCCGGCCTGGGCGTAAACCCACTGGGTGAAGCCCGAGCAATCCCAACCGGAGGTGGGGCTGGTGCCACCCCAGACGTAGGGGCTGCCAATGCCGGTGTAGGCGATGGCCGCGAGGCCGGTGGTGGCCGCAGAAGCGGCGGTCGCAACAACCTTTTCTGCCGCGGTTGACGCGGTTGACTGGGCGGAAGTGGCGGTTTCGTCCTCGTCGTCGGAGGTTGACTGCACGGTCACGCGTTCAACAACGGGGGCGGCGACGGTGGTGACCACCGGGCGCTCGAAGGAAACGGTGGCGGTAGGTGCTGCGGTGACTGCAAGTGCTGTCTGCGCGGAACCGGACTCGGTGGAAGCGGAGACACCGGCGGTGGTGTCCGCGGTGGCCGGCAGACCCATGGCAAGGACAAGGCCGGAAGCGGCTGCAACAACAGCTGCCTGGCGACCCACTGTCCCGGCGTTGGCACTAACAGCTTTGGACACGGCGTCCAAAGGGTTGGTACGGACCGGTTGCGCACGGTGGCGCGCAGAATTATGGCGTGAAGACACGAAGGTAGCCTCTCCCAATGCCTGCGAGGTGAGCTGTCGGATTCGGATGGGAGTCACCCGGCCGCGCCGCTTCAAGGAAGCTTTGCGACTTAACCCCAAGGCCTTCCGTGAAGAAGGCCAAAATTGGTTCCCCCGCCCCTGCCAGACGATGAAATGCGAACGGACCTTGAGCGGTGGCAGAGTTAGGCAATCCGCACAAGAGCGTCAACTTCGGAAAAGTTGACGCGAGTTAGACGGTACAGGAGTTTTGACCGAATGTCACATTCAGGTCACGGCTGGTCACGTCAATTCGAGAGTCAGCAACCATTTGACTAGAGCCAGCCCGTCGGATCCACTACTTCGCCGTTGACCTGCACCTCAAAGTGCAGGTGGCATCCGGTGGAGGCTCCGGTGGTTCCGCTCAGTGCCACAACCTCGCCGCGCGAGACCGTCTGGCCCTCAGTCACATTGAAGGACGACAGGTGGTTGTACGTGGTCTCCAGGCCGTTTCCGTGGTCGATCACCACACGGTTGCCGCCGCCGAACTGGTGCCAGCCTACAAACGTCACGGTGCCGGTGGCGGCCGCGAGAACTGAGGTCCCGCACTGGGCAACGTAGTCCTGCCCGCGGTGGAAGTCGCCGGAACCACCCGTGATGGGGCTGACGCGGTAACCGAAGGGCGAGGCTGTGGTCAGCGACGCCAGCGGGGCGCCCAGGCTTCCGGTGGATGCGGCGCGGGAAACAGCGCCGGCGGACTGGGCGCTCAGGAGCTGCTTGAGCTTGCCGTCCGGATCCGCCTGGGTCACTACGGCCGAGCGGCTGAAGTCGATCTCCGCTCCGGCTTCGGCGGAGATAGCGGGCTGCGGGGTCACAGCGGTGGCCGCAACAGGCGCAAGGCCCGCCCCGTCGGTGGCCATGACCGGGCTGGTGGCCGGAACAGTCACGGTGAGCACCAGACCGGTGGCAGCCAGTGCCATGCCGGCCTTCTGGCCGATGCCGCTCGCCGAGGCGAACTCGGTGATTTGCCGGAACGGACCCCGACGGCGCCGCGCATCACGGTGGAGATCGCGGGGGCGCTCCGTGTGGATGACTTCGGCGACGCGCGGTGCCGAAGCGGGGCCAGCGGCGCGGCGGCGCCCCCTGGAGGTCTGCATGGACAAGAAGGATTCCTCTCTGGAAAGCCTGCGAAGTTAGCTGTCGGATTCGGGTCAGAGAGTTCAAAGACCCGGCCCGCCGTAAGCAAGCTTCGGCACAGAGATATCCGCTGAGGGATTCCTTCACTGGAAGAGGCTTGCTGCTGACGGACTTCACCCCAAGGCAGTCCCCCGCTGCCGCTTGTGGTTCCCCCGCCTCTGCCAGTTAGTGACTCGTGCTCCCGATCCGCTGGCAGAGCTCGGCTCCGGATCAGGTAACGCTTTTGTATCAACGCTTGGTTCAACTATAGGGGCTTAAGGCCCTAGGTAACAATTCCGTTATCTTGGCGTTACCGGCGTCACACCGGGTGGTCCGGCCTTCCTAGCGAACGTGAACGAACACGTGCGCGGCAACCTCCGGCGGAAGTTCCAGAGCGCCTTCAATGCCGGGCACGCGGACCGAGATGTAGTCGCCCACACGTTCAAGGGTTACCGCCGCGCCTGGGCGGATGCCTCCCTCATCGAGCTGGGACAGCAGTTCCGGCTCCACCTGGATGGGCTCTGCCAACCGGCTGACCGTGACCTCCGACGCAGGCCCGTAGGACTTCATGGCTTCCAGGAGGCTCGTCACCGTATCGCTGGAGGCAAGTGCGGGCTGGCCACCAAGTGCGGCAAGGCCCGGAATCGGATTGCCGTACGGCGATTCGGTGGGATGGTCCAGCATCTCGTAGATGCGCCGCTCCACCCGCTCGCTCATCACGTGCTCCCAGCGGCAGGCTTCGTCGTGCACATAAGCCCAGTCCAGCCCGATCACGTCGGCCAGGAGCCGCTCGGCCAGGCGATGCTTGCGCATGACCTCGGTGGCGCGCTTGCGGCCGACTTCGGTGAGCTCCAGGTGCCGGTCGCCGGAGACCACCACCAGGCCGTCGCGCTCCATCCTGCCGATGGTCTGGGACACCGTGGGACCCGAGTGGCGCAGGCGTTCCGCGATACGGGCCCGCAGGGCAACGATGTTCTCTTCTTCCAGTTCCAGAATGGTCCGAAGGTACATCTCCGTAGTGTCGATCAGATCCGTCATCCAGCTCAGCTCCTCGAGCGCAGTACCTTGCGTTGTCCCACCGTATCGCTGTTCACCGCGACGTAGTCCGTTGGCTAGCTTAGCCTATTTTGACTTAGTCCGAATAGTTGGAAGCCGCCTGGCAACCCGTCTCAGTAGCTGGACTATGACGGTCCCGGTTCCCGCCGAATCAGCTGTTCAGGCAGAATGGGAAAGGCCTTCGATGCAGTCATTGCCGACTGCGCGCCAGCGACCATCCACCCGTTCGGACCTAAGCGCGTCCACGCCGAAATTGGAGCCCCCGTGAGCGAACCAAGCATCACTATTCCTGCCGATCTCCTCCCCAAGGACGGGCGGTTCGGCGCCGGACCTTCAAAAGTCCGCCAGGAGCAGATTGATGCGCTGTCCGCCGCATCGAAGAACGTCCTGGGCACCTCGCACCGGCAGGCTCCGGTCAAGAACCTCGTCGGTTCAGTGCGCGAGGGCCTCAGCCAGTTCTTCCGCGCCCCGGAAGGATATGAGGTTATCCTGGGCGTGGGCGGTTCCACGGCGTTCTGGGATGTTGCCAGCTTCGGCCTGGTGGAGCAGAAGGCCCAGCATTTGTCCTTCGGTGAGTTCGGTTCCAAGTTTGCGGCCGCCACCAACAAGGCACCGTTCCTGGACGCCTCCTCCATCATCAAGTCCGAGCCCGGCACCCGGCCGGTGGCGCAGGCAGAGGCCGGTGTGGACGTGTATGCCTGGCCGCAGAACGAGACCTCCACGGGCGTGTACGCACCGGTCAAGCGGGTGGCAGGCGCGGATGAGGATGCACTGGTGCTGGTGGATGCCACCTCCGCAGCCGGCGGCCTGGACGTCGATGTGGCTGAGAGCGACGTCTACTACTTTGCCCCGCAGAAGAACTTTGCCTCCGACGGCGGACTGTGGCTTGGCCTGTTCTCCCCTGCTGCGCTGGAACGCGCCGCACGGGTCAAGGCAAGCGGCCGCTGGATTCCCGATTTCCTGGACCTGCAGACCGCCATTGACAACTCACGCCTCAACCAGACGTACAACACCCCGTCCCTGTCCACCCTGGTGACATTGGACGCCCAGGTGCAGTGGCTGAACTCAAACGGCGGGCTGGACTTCGCCGCGGCCCGGACAGCCGACTCGGCAGGGCGCATCTACAGCTGGGCCGACGCCGCCGAGTTCGCCACCCCCTTTGTCGCCAACCCGGATGAGCGCTCGAACGTCATTGCCACCATTGACTTCGACGAATCAGTGGATGCCGCCGTCGTAGCCAAGGTCCTGCGCGCCAACGGCATCGTGGACACGGAGCCGTACCGGAAGCTGGGCCGCAACCAGCTCCGGATTGCCACGTTCGTTGCCATCGAGCCTGACGACGTCTCCGCACTGCTGGCCAGCATCGACTACGTGGTGGGCGAGCTCCGCAAGTAGCCTTTCCTTAAGTACGACGGCGCCGCCCGGGTTTCGCCCGGACGGCGCCGTTTGTGTATCCCGGCAAGGGGACGTTCAGCAGTTACTCGCTGCCGGCGTCGTTCGCCGTCGCCTGCGTGGCAGGATCATCCGTGAAATCGGCATCGGCGGCGTCGGATTCCGTGAAACCGGCATCGGCGTCAGGTTCGGCAACAGCAGCGACGGAAACTGCCGGTGCGGTTTCTTCAGATTCGGAGGCTTCCCGTTCCTGCTGCTGCTCGTCCTCCGGACGGACGCGCTCAGCCCACGGCACCCATTCAGGAGCGAGGATCGAATCCTCGGACGGCAGCAGGCCCAGCTCGCTAACGGTGACCACCTTGGAGCGGGAGTTACGGGTTACCACCGCATACCATTGCCAGCCGGCGTAGCCGGCGAGCTTCGACTCGAACAGGTGCGTGACCAAACGGTCGCCTTCGCTCTTGGCTGCGAGGTGCCGCCCGATGTCCCCGGCGGCCGTGATGCCCTCCAGCGCGGTGCGGGCCGTATCGACGGCACCGGCAAGGAAGGCGTCCGGCTTGCCGGTCCGCCATACCGGCACGCCTGCCCGGCGCTTTGGCGCGTTCCTGGCTACCGCCGGGGCTGTTCCCGCTGCAGGAGCCGTCGCGGCACCTGCAGCGTCGTGCACCTGCGTCTGCGGCTGTTCAGCTTCCGGACTCATCGGCTGCTAAACGTCCAGCTCGTCGGCAACCTTACGCAGGGCAGCCGCGATTGCCTTGCCCTTGTTGCCTTCCGGGTATTTGCCTTTGGACAGCGTGCCGGACAGATTGTCCAGCACGCTCACCAGGTCCTGGACCAGCGGTGCGAGGTCCCGGGCGGCGGGCCGCTTTGCCTTGGCGATGGACGGCGTCTTGTCCAGAACCCGCAGGCCCAGGGCCTGGGCGCCCTTGCGTCCGTCGGCCACGCCGAATTCCACTCGGGTGCCGGCCTTGAGCTCCGTCACGCCCTCGGGCAGCGACGATTTGGGCAGGAAAACCTCCTGGCCGTCCTCGCCTGCCAGGAACCCGAAGCCCTTGTCCTTGTCATACCACTTGACCTTGCCGGTAGGCACGTAATCAACCTTCTTCTGCTGTCATGAGACACGGCCAGCCGCCACCGCATCCGCATTGTTGTGCGGGTTCAAGGTATGGCTGCTCTAAACCGTGTTGGTCTATATCCTTCAAGGTTATCCTGCCCGGTGCCCTATTCACGCTTCCAACAGGGCCGGGCAACAGCGTTCACGCCGGGTGCCCGGAGCGCTGTAGCGTTACATTCATGACACCCTCGCGCTACCGGCGGCCCATCATGATCGCGGCCGCAGTCATTGCAGTGCTTTCCCTGGTGGCCGTGGGAGCAGTGATGGCCCTCGCTTTTGCCGGGTCGGTGGCGCCGTCATTGGTAACGTACGCGGCACTGTATGGCCTGCCGGTAGCGTTTCTCCTCATGCTCTTCCTCGTCCTGGACAGTGTTGCCGGGCGGCGCCGGGCAGGAAAGCCGGACCAGCGGTAACGTTGGGACTGATGTCCCTCATACGCGCGCTCGGCAAGGATCTGGAATCACGCAGCGACGACTCGTTGCGTGCGCTTTTCGCCGCGCGGCCGGACCTGATCTCCCCTGCTGTTCCCGATTTCTCCGCCCTCGCTGCCCGCGCAAGTTCCCGGGTCAGCGTCCAACGGGCCCTTGAACGGCTCAACCGGCCACAGATGCAGGTGCTGGAAACCCTTCACCTGTGCACCAACACGGATACCGAGCACAGTGCTTCGGCCGCGGGGCTGCGCAAGATGATCTCCGGTGCCACCGTGGCCACCGTCGAGCAGATCCTGGCCGGACTGCAGGAACTGGCACTGGTACACCGGGCGGCCCCGCCGCACGGGACGTCCGCCGCAGGCACCAGGCAGCACTACTACCTGCCGGTCGGGTGCCTCAAGGATGTTGTGGGACTCTACCCGGCCGGCCTTGGCCGGAGCTACACGGAACTGGTGCGCCTCCAGCCGGCGTTTGCCCAGCGCGTGGTCCAGCTGGTCTCCGAGCTGCACCACAGCGGCGCCGCCATCCAGGATGCAACCACCCCCATGGAGGCCGCCCTCGCCCTGCAGCACTGGACGTCCTCCCCCGAGGCGCTGAAGGGCATCCTCGCCGGTGCGCCGGAACGGACGACGGCGTTGCTCGGCAGGTTCCGCAACTGGGCCATGGGTGCCGTCCCCCAGGCGCAACGCAAGGCTTCCGTCACGACGGAAGGTTCCGACGTCGGGCCGATTGACTGGCTCCTGGCCCGCGGCCTGCTGGTACCGCTCGATGCGGCACACGTGGAACTGCCGCACAGCGTGGGACTGTCCCTGCGCGGTGGCGTGATCATCGACGACTTCGCCCTCACACCGCCCGTTCCGGAGCTGGGCCGGACCACTGCCATGCTGCGGAGGAATGCGGCGATGAGCGCCATTTCCGAAACGCTGCGGCTGGTGGGCGAACTTCTGCACGCCGTACGGGAACAGCCCCTGATGACGCTGCGCAGCGGCGGGGTGGGGGTACGGGAAACCCGCCGGCTTGCCGATCTGCTCCGCGTTGAGCAGGCGCGGGTTGGGTTGCTGCTGGAGCTGTGCGGGCTCGCGGGCCTGATACGGCTGGATGTGGACTCGTCGTCCTGGGTCCAGCCGCCGGAGCTGGAGTGGCTTGGACTGCCCCGGCAGGAGCAATGGCTGTGGCTGGTAAACGCCTGGCTGGCCAGCGAGCGGGTCCCGTCCCTGGTGGGCCAGCCCGTCAATGGCGCCCAGGGGCTGCCGGCGGCACACCGCACCGCCTCCGGCAGCACCATCGTGCCGCTGTCCGCCGAGCCCCAGCGCCCCGACGCCCCGGTGATCCGCAAGCGCATCCTGGAGATACTGCACGAACTCACCACCGAAGCCTCGGCGCAGGATGGAGCGGCTCCCGTGCTGGACACCGCCGCCGTCCTCCAGCGCGCCGAGTGGGCCCAGCCCCGGATGGCGCGGCGGTTCAGCTCGCTGATCCGCGGCGTCCTGGCGGAGGCCGAACTGCTTGGACTGGTGGGGTCCGGGGCGCTGACGCAATTGGGCAGCGCCTTCGCGGAGGACCGACCGGACGCGGCCCTGTCGATCCTGGGAGAACACCTTCCGGCTGCCTTGAACCATGTGCTCCTGCAGGCGGACCTCACCGCTGTTGCACCCGGATACCTCGCCCCTGAACTGACCGAAAAGCTCCTTGTCATGGCCGACGCCGAGGGCCAGGGGCCCGCCACCATCTACAGGTTCACGGACAGTTCCATCCGCCGCGCGCTCGATTCCGGCTATGACGCGCCGGGGCTGCTGGAGTTCCTGCGGGAGCACTCCGCCACCGCCGTACCCCAGCCGCTCGAGTACCTGGTGGAGGACACCGCCTCACGCCACGGCCGCGTGCGCGTGGGGCAGGCGGCCAGCTTTATCCAGAGCGAGGACGAGGCGGCCTTGCTCGAGCTCCTGTCCGGGCCCAAGGCGGCCGGGCTGGGGCTGGTCAGGATTGCGCCCACGGTCCTCATCTCCACGGCACCGCCGCGGCAGGCAGCCCAGGTTCTGCGGAGCCTGGGGCTGTCCCCTGCCGTGGAAGGAGCTGAGGATCCTGCCATCCGGCTCCGGAGGAACCCCGTTCCGCAGGAAAGCCTCCGGCCCGTCTATACGCCGCCCCGCTCGGCTCCTGCTGATGAAGACGTGGATGCCCAGCTGGCGGTACTGCGCCAGGCGGGTGCCGCCGTCGTACGCCATCCCAGCGGTGACCAGGCCGGTGAAGTGGCCACCCAGCTGGGGCTGGAGGTACTGCAGCGGGCCATCCGGCTGAAGCAGCGGATCAGCATGAACGTGGTGGACAGCCTTGGGAATGCCAACCTTGAAGTTGTTGTTCCCCTATCCGTAAGCGGCGGACGCGTCCGGGTCTTTGACCCAGCAAAGGAGACAGAGCGCGTCCTGTCCATCCACCGGATCATCGATGTTGAGGCTGCGGAGGAACTGCGCCAGTGAAGGACTCCCCCGCGTGAACGACGGACCCCTGATCGTCCAAAGCGATAAAACCATCCTCCTTGAGGTGGACCACGAGCTGGCCACCGAGGCGCGGCATGCCATCGCCCCGTTCGCGGAGCTGGAACGGGCACCCGAGCACATGCACAGCTACCGGCTCACGCCGCTGGGCCTGTGGAACGCCCGCGCCGCGGGACTGGACGCGGAAAAGGTGCTGGACACCCTGCTGAAGTACTCCCGGTTCCCCGTGCCGCATTCGCTGCTGATCGATATCGAGGAGACGATGTCCAGGTACGGCCGGCTCCGCCTGGAAAAGGATCCCCAGCACGGCCTGGTGATGCGAACGGACGACTACCCGGTCCTGGAGGAAGTAATCAGGGCCAAGAAGATCCAACCCCTGCTGGGGCCCCGGATCGACGGCGAAACGGTGGTGGTGCACGCGTCCCAGCGAGGCCAGCTCAAGCAGCTCCTGCTCAAGATCGGCTGGCCCGCGGAGGACCTGGCGGGTTATGTGGACGGCACACCGCACCTGATCGCACTGAACGAGGACGGCTGGCAGCTGCGGCCCTACCAGCGGCTGGCCAGCGAGAATTTCTGGGCCGGCGGCAGCGGTGTGGTGGTGCTGCCCTGCGGTGCCGGCAAGACCCTGGTGGGGGCGGCAGCCATGGCCACCGGTTCCACCACCACCCTGATCCTGGTCACCAACACCGTTGCGGCACGGCAGTGGAAGGACGAGCTCCTGAAGCGCACGTCCCTGACCGACGACGAGATTGGTGAATACTCCGGCTCCGTCAAGGAAATCCGTCCGGTCACCATCGCCACCTACCAGGTCCTGACAACCCGGCGCGGAGGCCTGTATCCGCACTTGGAACTGGTGGACGGCCACGACTGGGGCCTGATCATCTACGACGAAGTCCACCTGCTGCCGGCCCCGATCTTCCGGATGACGGCGGACCTGCAGGCGCGCCGCCGGCTCGGGCTGACCGCCACCCTGGTTCGGGAGGACGGCCGGGAAGGCGAGGTGTTCAGCCTGATCGGGCCCAAACGCTACGACGCACCCTGGAAGGACATCGAGTCCCAGGGGTACATCGCCCCTGCCGACTGCGTGGAGGTCCGCGTGGACCTGCCCAAGGATGAGCGGGTGGCGTACGCCATGGCGGACGACGCCGACAAGTACCGGCTGTGTTCCACCTCCGAGTCCAAGACACAGGTGGTGGAGGAGCTGGTCGCCCGGCATGCCGGGGAACAGCTGCTGGTGATCGGGCAGTACATCGACCAGCTGGATGACCTTGGGGGGCGCCTGGGAGCGCCGGTCATCAAGGGCGACACCTCCGTGAAAGTCCGCCAGCGGCTTTTCGATGAATTCCGTGCTGGAGACATCCAGACGCTCGTGGTGTCCAAGGTTGCCAACTTCTCCATCGACCTGCCCGAAGCCTCCGTGGCCATCCAGGTGTCCGGCTCCTTCGGGTCCCGGCAGGAGGAGGCCCAGCGGCTGGGGAGGCTGCTGCGGCCCAAGAAGGACGGCCGGGCAGCCCGCTTCTATTCGTTGGTGGCGCGGGACACTTTAGATCAGGATTTCGCAGCGAAGCGCCAGCGGTTCCTGGCCGAACAGGGCTACGCGTACCGGATCATGGACGCCAAGGACGTCGGCCAGCCCGGCTAGGGCTAGTCGTGCAGGGCGGCGGTGCCGGGTGCACACTGGAGTAATGCACTCCAGCAAAACCCCTGTGGTTCCCCTTCCCGGCCAGGAATCGGTGTGGGACTATCCGCGGCCGCCCAGAGTGGAACCAAGCAACGAGCGGATCCGGATCATCCTGGGCGGGGAACTGGTCCTGGACACCACACACTCGCTCCGGGTGCTTGAAACGAGCCACCCGCCCGTCTACTACTTTTGCCGGCAAGACTTCCGGCCAGGATCCCTCATCCCTGCGGAGGGCAGCAGCTTCTGTGAGTTCAAGGGCACGGCCAGCTACCTGAGCGTCCTCGGCGGCGGCCTGGCCGCGGAAAGGGCCGCGTGGTTCTATCCGGAGCCCATGGACGGCTACGCGGAGCTCGCGGACCGGGTGGCCGTTTATCCCGGGAAAATGGACTACTGCGAGGTGGACGGCGAGCGCGTGCGTCCGCAGGCCGGCGGCTTCTACGGTGGTTGGATCACCAGCCGGGTGGTTGGCCCATTCAAGGGCGGACCGGGAACGATGGGGTGGTAGGCAGTTTTCAGTAAACGTCCAGACAACTCCCAGTGACTGGGAGCATGATGGGAGTATGAACAAGACCGGTCCCGAAGCCAAGCTCCTCGTCGTCGACGACGAACCGAACATCCGCGAGCTGCTCTCCACCTCGCTGCGTTTCGCCGGGTTCGAGGTTGTCTCCGCCGCCAACGGCCGGGACGCGCTGGCCGCCGCGGATACGCACGCCCCTGACCTGGCTGTGCTGGACGTCATGCTTCCGGACATGGACGGGTTCACGGTGACCCGGAAGCTCCGCGCCTCCGGCAAGCACTTCCCCGTCCTCTTTCTGACGGCCAAGGACGACACCGAGGACAAGGTCACCGGACTGACGGTGGGCGGCGACGACTACGTCACCAAGCCGTTCAGCCTGGACGAGGTGGTGGCCCGGATCCGCGCCGTGCTGCGCCGCACGCAGCCGCTGCTGGACGACGACGCCGTCATCCGCGTGGGAGACCTCGAGCTCGACGACGACGCCCACGAGGTGCGCCGCGGCGGCACCGTAATCGAGCTCTCCCCCACCGAGTTCAAACTGCTGCGCTACCTCATGCTCAATCCCAACCGTGTGCTGTCCAAGTCACAGATCCTGGACCACGTGTGGGAGTACGACTTCAACGGCGATGCGTCCATCGTTGAGTCCTACATCTCCTACCTCCGGCGGAAGGTGGACATCGATCCCGAGGCGCCGGCCCTGATCCAGACAAAGCGCGGTGTGGGCTACGTGCTCCGGACGGCAGAAAAGCGCTGACCTTGCTGGAACGGTGGAAGTCCTCCTCCCTGAGGACGCAGCTGGTGGCCATGATCATGGCCCTGCTGATCGTGGCACTGACGGTGACCGGGGCCGGCACCCTCGCGCTGCTGCACAGCTACCTGCAGGGCCAGGTGGACGAGAAGCTGAACGCGGCTGTGGGGGTTGCGCGGAAACAGGGCTCCTTCAGCCAGCTGCAGGCACCCAATCCGGTGCCCACGGATTACTCCCTGATCCTGTTTGCCCCCGGCGAGGAACCCATTCCGTTCGGCGGCGACCCCGATATCCATCCCGACATTAAGTCCATGTCGGTGGTGGCAGCGCAGGCACGGGGCGTGGTGCCGTACCAGGTCCGCGGCACGGACGGCGAGAACTGGCGGGTTGTCGCCGTTCCGGTCCAGACCAACCAGGGCGCCGGAGTGGTGGTCATTGGTCTGCCGCTGCAGAGCGTGGACGATGTCCTCAAACACGCCAGCCTGGTGGTGACCGGCGTTGGTCTGCTCACCCTGCTGCTGGCCTCCCTGATAGCCTCCTGGACGGTGTCCCGGTCCTTCCGGCCCCTGGCCAGGGTGGAAAAGACGGCGGCAGCCATTGCCGCCGGTGACCTGTCCCGGCGCGTGGAGGTGGAAAATCCAGCCACGGAACTCGGCAGGCTCAGCAGTTCGCTGAATGCCATGCTTGCGCACATCGAAACGGCGTTTGCGGCCCGCACCGCCTCGGAAGCGAGGATGCGGCGGTTTGCCGCCGACGCTTCCCACGAACTGCGCACGCCGTTGGTGACCATCCGTGGCTTTTCGGAGCTGTACCGGCATGGTGCCCTGGCAACCGACGAGGATGTGGCCACCGCCATGGGCCGGATCGAAAGCGAAGCCAAGCGCATGGGCTCCATGGTGGAGGACCTGCTGCTGCTGGCCCGGCTTGATGAGCAGCGGCCGCTGCAGCAAAAGCCGGTGGACCTGCAGCTGATAGCGCACGACGCCGTGGTGGACACCCAGGCCAGCGACCGTTCCCGCGTCATTTCACTGACCGGGCTCGACGGCGGCCCCGCCTCCCCGGCGCCAGTGCTCGGCGACGAAGCCAAGCTTCGCCAGGTGGTGGGCAACCTCGTGGGCAACGCCCTCCGGTATACCCCGGAGGGCAGCCCCATCGAACTGGCCGTGGGTGTCCGGAGCACCAACAACGAAGCCTTTTCCATCATCGAGGTCCGCGACCACGGGCCCGGGATATCGGACGAGGACGCCTCCAAGGTGTTTGAACGGTTTTACCGGGCGGACACCTCGCGTACCCGCGAAACAGGAGGAAGCGGACTGGGCCTGGCCATTGTGGCCGCGATCGTGGGCTCCCACGGCGGATCAGTCCGGGTTGCCCAGACCGACGGCGGCGGGGCCACCCTGGTGGTCAGCCTGCCCTGCCGTGAGGACAATCCTCAGCAGGCCGATGCCACCGGCAGCGACGGCGAGGTTATCCACATATAGCGATCCCCCTTGGCGCGGGACACGCCCGCGTTCCTAGGCTCGTTGCAAGCACCCGGAAAGGCCGGGCGGGGAAGCTTCTGCTGCCCACCATCGCGAAAGGCACTGCCATGAGCATCATTTCCGTCGATACCGAGCTGCTGCAGCTGAAGTCCGCCAACGTCCAGGCCACCGTGGACAGGATCAGCGCTGATGTCCAGACCATGAAGCACGGACTGGACGAACTCCAGGGCTCCTGGCGCGGCTCTGCGGCAACCAACTTCCAGGCCCTGATAGCCGAGTGGACTCTCACTCAGGGCAGGGTTGAGGCCGCCCTGGCTTCCATCAACGCAGCCCTGGCATCCGCAGCCGCCACCTACGCCCAGGCGGAACAGGGCAACACCCAGCGTTTCAGCTAGGCCGCGGGCCGTGCGCGTTTTACGCCTCCGGTGTTCCCTGGTGGAATCGCAGGCGCCAGCGGTCTCCGTCCAGGACCCACAGCGAACTCCGAAGGACGGTTCCCGAGCGGGCGAAGCTCCGGTAGGTCAGGAGGACTGCACCCGTACCAATCCGGTCTGCGCCCAGGATCTCGATGTCGGTCCGCTCCCCCGGGTCCTCCTCCAGTGCCATCATCATCGCGTCGCGCGTCCACACCCGTCCTGAACTGCCGATCTCCATGAAATCAGGGTGCAGCAGGACGGCCGTGCGGCCGATGTCACCGCGCACCAACGGCCCAAGCAGCTCGCGCTCCAGCTCCTCCACGAGGGCTTCGGGCGGAGAGGCCTGCCGCTTGGCTTCAGCGACGTCGAAAGCGTCGTTTTCGAGCTGGCTGAACAGATCCGGTTCGTCCAGGCTCCCCGGGGGCAGGGCGCCTTGTGTTCTTGTAGATTCGGCAGCACCCTGGGGGGTCACTGCCGGCTGCGTCCCTGTGCCCTGCCGCGCCTCCGCGGTTGCCTTCGCGGGCCGGGAGGCCGTGGCACCTGCCGAAATGGGGTGGTGCCCGCCCGGGAAACCCGGGCCCGAGCGCGCGGCGACGCCTTGCTGATAGGCCGTGGCCGCAGCGCGGGCGCGTTCATCCGCCGCCTCATTCAGGTCGTGCCCGGCGTGGCCCTTGACCCACTCGAATGTGTACTTTCGGCCTGCAAGCTCCCGGTCCAGCTCCTTCAGGAGCTCAACGTTCAGGACGGGCTTGCCGTCGGCCTTGCGCCAGCCTTTGCGCTTCCATCCCGGCATCCACTTGGTGATGGAGTTGATGACGTATTGGCTGTCGCAGAGGATGTGCAGGTCCTCCTCCGGGAGGTGGGCAGTGGCGCGCAGGAGGTCAAGCACCGCCATCAATTCACCCTGGTTGTTGGTCCCGTGGGGCCACCCGCCGGCGCGCCAGCAGTCGTCATTCACGTACCAGGCCCAGCCGGCCGGGCCGGGATTTCCCAAGGCCGAACCGTCAGCCGCTGCAGTAATCGTCACCGGTCCATCCTCCCAGACCGGCACGACAATGATGGCACGTACCGGCTTTCCCGTCGCCTGGGCGAAGCGGCGGCGGCCGAGAAAACGTTTACCGAAAGTTCTTGACGCGCGGGAACCGTTCGGGAAACAATCTCAGTACTACTCGAGAAAACGCTTTCCTCATCCTGAGCCGAGGACGCTTTGGGTAGGGAAGGCGGCATTCAGGAAGGCACATCAATGACGATTCGGACTGTCAGCCGGCGGAAATTCCAACTCGGCGCAGCGGCCCTGGCTCTTTCCATCCTCGCCACCGGCTGCGGAGCCCCAGGCGGCTCCGGCGGCGACGGACAGGTCACCCTCCGCTTCGCGTGGTGGGGCAATGAGTACCTCAATGCACAGACCGAAAAGGTCATCGCCGCTTTCGAGGCGGAACACCCCAACATCAACATCGAATCAGAACCGGGCGAGTGGTCCAGCTACTGGGACAAGCTCGCCACCAAGACTGCAGCGAATGACGCGCCGGACGTCATCCAGATGGACCAGAAATACATCGCCGAGTACGGCGGGCGGGGCGCCCTCCTGGACCTCGGAAAACAGGACGGGATCGACACTTCAAAGCTGGATAAGGAAGCCCTGGCGTCGGGCCAGTACGACGGTGCGCAGTACGGTTTGAGCACCGGCCAGAATGCCTATGTCATCATGGCCAACACCAAGGTTTTCGAGGCCGCGGGCGTGCCACTCCCGGACGACACCACCTGGACCTGGGACGACTACATGGACACGGCGTCGAAGATCAGCGCAGCCGGCGACGGAAAGAACTACGGTGCCGCATACGGCAGCAACGAAGCGGACCTGATCATTTGGCTGCGGCAGCACGGCGAAAACCTGTACTCTGCCGACGGCAAGCTGGACTTCGACACGGCGACGGCTGCATCCTTCTGGGCGCGCCTGAAGGAGCAACGCGACTCCAAGGCAAGCCCTCCGGCAACGGTGGCCACCGAGGACTCGGGCGCCGGCCTGGAGGAAAGCCTGTTCGGCACCAACAGGGTTGGCATGGCCTGGTGGTGGACCAACCAGCTGGGTTCACTGGAATCCACCACGGGCAGCAGCATCAAGATGCTCCGCGCCCCCAGCATTCACGGGTCCGCCGCGGACAACGGGATGTACTACAAGCCCACAATGTTCTGGTCGGCTTCATCACGCTCCAAGCATCCCGAGGAGACCGCCACCTTCATCAACTACCTGACCAACAGTCCGGAGGCCGGCGCCATCCTGATGACGGACCGGGGCGTGCCCACCAACGCGGAGATTGTGGAAAGCATTACCCCCGACCTGAAGCCAGCAGACACCACGGTGGTGTCCTTCCTCAAGGACATTGCCCCGGACATGAAGGAAGCACCCCCGGTCCCGCCGGTGGGGGCTGGCAGCGTGCAGAACGTCATCAAGCGGTACACGGACGAAGTGCTCTACGACCGCCTCACTCCCCAGGCTGCCGCCGAAGCCTTCAAGAAGGAAGTCGAAGGGATGCTCTCCAGCGCACGGAAGTAGCGGCCCCGGTCCTCGAAAAATCCAGCCAAGAAAAAATGCGGCCCCTCGAAAAGAGGGGCCGCATTTCTTATAGCTGCGGGACTGGCCCGGCAGGAAGGCTAGAAGCCGCCCATGCCGCCCATCTCGTCGCCGCCGCCAACGGGAGCGGGGTTCTTCTCCGGCTTGTCGGCCACGACTGCTTCAGTGGTGAGGAACAGGCCGGCGATGGAGGCCGCGTTCTGCAGGGCAGAGCGGGTCACCTTGACGGGGTCGTTCACTCCGGCAGCCAGCAGGTCGGTGTATTCACCGGTTGCGGCGTTCAGGCCGTGGCCTGCGGGGAGGCCGCGGACCTTGTCCACCACCACGCCGGGCTCCATGCCTGCGTTGAAGGCAATCTGCTTCAGCGGGGCGTCGATGGCAACACGGACGATGTTGGCGCCGGTTGCTTCGTCGCCGGAGAGCTGCAGGTTGGCGAATGCCTTTGCGCCGGCCTGGATGAGGGCTACGCCGCCACCGGCGACGATGCCTTCTTCAACGGCAGCCTTTGCGTTGCGCACGGCGTCCTCGATGCGGTGCTTGCGCTCCTTGAGCTCAACCTCGGTTGCGGCACCGGCCTTGATGACTGCGACACCGCCGGCCAGCTTGGCCAGGCGCTCCTGCAGCTTCTCGCGGTCGTAGTCGGAGTCGGAGTTTTCGATCTCGGCGCGGATCTGGGAAACGCGGCCGGCGATCTGGTCGGCGTCGCCTGCACCCTCGACGATGGTGGTCTCGTCCTTGGTCACAACAACCTTGCGGGCCTTGCCCAGCAGCTCCAGGCCGGCGTTCTCCAGCTTCAGGCCGACTTCCTCGGAGATGACCTGGCCGCCGGTGAGCACGGCGATGTCGGCGAGCTGTGCCTTGCGGCGGTCACCGAAGCCCGGAGCCTTGACGGCGACGGACTTGAACGTGCCGCGGATCTTGTTGACGATCAGGGTGGCCAGGGCCTCGCCCTCGATGTCTTCGGCGATGATCAGCAGCGGCTTGTTGGACTGCATGACCTTTTCGAGGACAGCAACCAGTTCCTTGACGTTGGAGATCTTGGAGTTGACGATCAGGATGTACGGGTCCTCGAGGACCGTTTCCTGGCGCTCTGCGTCCGTGACGAAGTAAGCGGAGATGTAGCCCTTGTCGAAGCGCATGCCTTCGGTGAGTTCGAGCTCCAGGCCGAAGGTGTTGGATTCCTCGACCGTGATGACGCCTTCCTTGCCAACCTTGTCCAGGGCTTCGGCAATAAGCGCACCGATTTCGTCGTCGCCGGCGGAGATCGAGGCCGTGGCGGCGATCTCTTCCTTGGTTTCGATTTCCTTGGCGGAGTTCAGCAGCTCGGCGGTGACAGCGTCAACAGCCTTTTCGATGCCGCGCTTCAGGGACAGCGGGTCGGCGCCGGCGGCAACGTTGCGCAGGCCTTCCTTGACCAGGGCCTGGGCCAGCACGGTAGCGGTGGTGGTGCCGTCGCCTGCGACGTCATCCGTCTTCTTGGCAACTTCCTTGACCAGCTCGGCGCCGATCTTCTCGTAGGGATCGTCCAGCTCGATCTCCTTGGCGATGGAAACACCATCGTTGGTGATCGTGGGGGCGCCCCACTTCTTTTCGAGGACGACGTTGCGTCCACGCGGGCCGAGGGTGACCTTAACGGCGTCGGCGAGGGTGTTCAGGCCCCGCTCAAGGCCGCGGCGTGCCTCTTCATCAAATGCAATGATCTTGGCCATAACGGCAGTGGTCCTTTCGGGACGGTCGTTAAGAATGAACCTTCGCTGCAGTGCCCGCGACGGACGGTCCTTTGCCGGCGGCCTCTGTATGCCTCCGGGTGCGGACCTCACTCCAGTTAGGTGTTTCTTGGCTCCTAGCCCGATGCCGCGCACCGCCTGGTTGAAACAGGCCTTGCGTTAGCAGTCGGTACGTCAGAGTGCTAAGTCAATAATTAGCACTCCCTACGTGAGAGTGCAAGCGAAAGGCGATTGAAGCAGCGGCCGTCCGAGGAGTATTCGCTGACGGCGATCAGCGCGTCAGTTTCCGCTGCGCCCCGCTGTTTCGCTGCCGCTCGGTGCCGGCAGGTTGTCGGCACCATACGTGAAGACCCTGAAGTTCGCGGTGGTGATGTCTCCGTTGGCGTCGAACGCGACGGGGCCGGATTCGCCGTCGTAATTGATCTCATCACCCGCCGCCAGCCCCGTGACGCAGTCCTTGTAGGTGGAGCAGGCGGGAGCCTCGGCGGAAACGCCGGCAGCGCCGCCGGACACGTTGATGAGGTTGGCGGCGATGGAACGACCGGCGTCGTCCTGTGCCCGGGCCGCGGCCAGCGCCGCCAGGGTGACGGCGTCGTAGGCCTCGGCGGCGAAGGAAAGATCCTTCAATTGGCCGTCGACGGCGAGCAGCCGTTCCTGGAATCCGGCGGAGGGAAGCTGTCCGGGGACCACGGCACGGGCGCCCTCCAGTGCCTTGGCGCCCAGCTTGGACCCGTAACGGGCGAAGGCTCCATCGCTGAGGATGATGCGGGAGCCGGCGATCCCGGCACTGTCCAGTTCCGCGAGTGCGCCCTGGGCGCCTTCCCGGGCCACCAGGATCACGGCATCGGCACCGGCCTCCCTTGCCGCGCCGGCGGCCCGGCCCGCCTCCCCCGGAGGGAACTCCTCGGTTGCCGCAACGTCCAGTCCGGCCTGGCCCGCTGCTTCGGAAATGGCATCGGCGACGTCCTTGCCGTAGGCGCCTTCCTGGTACACCACGGAAACGGAGGCAGCACCGGCATTCTTCGCAAGCTTCAACAAGACGGGTGCCTGGGCGACGTCCGCGGCGGCCGTGCGGAAGTAGTAACCGCCGGAGTCCGCGCCGGTAAGTCCTGCAGCCGTGTTGGCCGGCGAGATCAGCGGTGTCCGGGCCCGGGAGAGAACATCAATGACAGCGGGTGCGTGGCTCGAATCGGTGGGTCCTACGACAACGTCTGCCTTGCCGGCCACCAGTGCATGTGCCTGTGCCGCGGCATCCTGGCCCGACTCGACCGGCAGGAGTTCCACCGGCCTGCCCTTGTGGCCGCCGGTCGCGTTGATCTCCCTGACCGCGAGCCTGGCCGCGGCAAGCTGGGAGTCATTGAGGAAACTGCTGCCACCGGTGTTGTCCAGGACCAGGCCAACCCGCAGGATGCCGTCGCCTGACGCCTCGACTGACTCTACGCGGACGTTGCCGGTGACTCCGGAACAGGCAGTGGCAGCCAGGAGGGCACACGTGGAGAGGGCGAGCGCCGGACGGATACGGACGGCGGAAACGGGGAAATGCTTCACTCGGCCGGCCGGACGCTTTCGGCCTGCGGGCCCTTCTCGCCTTCGCCGACTTCAAGCTCAACGCGCTGCCCCTCATCCAGCGCGCGGTAGCCCTCACCCAGAATGGCGGACCAGTGGACAAAGATGTCGTCGCCGGATCCGTCAACGGTGATGAAGCCGTAGCCCTTTTCCGCGTTGAACCATTTCACGGTTCCCAGTGCCATGCTGACCAACTCTTTCCGTTGAGACCGGGGACTCAGGAGCCCGAATGATGCTTGCCTGCCCCGGACCGGACCCTGGACTTCACTTTAGCCAATGCCTGCCTGGCGCTGCAGGTGTCCGGGAGTGGAGCCGGGAATAGTTATTTACGCGTGACCGGCCGGACCGGGGATGCTCACCGGTAACCGGGTCCCAGCACCACAACCAGGGGAACCTGGAAGTCCGTGCTGCTGACCAGCGTAGGGACGCCCAGCAGCCGCGCGAGGGCCTGGGCGTTGGCCAGCTGTTCAGGTCCGGCGTAGAAGATGGTGGAACCCTGCTGCGGCGCTCCGGCCCAGTTGCCAACCTGCCCCAGGGTCCAGCCGTCCGCCTGGACGGTTCCGCCCACCCGGCCCGCCAGGCCTGCCGCTCCGGTGGCGTTGTAGACGGCAACGGGCTGGGTCCGGTCAAGGAAGACCTGCGCCTGCGCCGCGGTGGTGGCTTCGGGAACAGCCTCGGCACTGGGCGATGGCCCGGTCGACGCCGATGGCGTGGCTTCCGCAGTAGGTTCCGGGGTGCTTTCAGGACTGGCCGAAGGCGTTGTCCCCGTTTCCGCCAGCGGGGCCGCTTCCTGGCTGGAAGATACCTGGGCCCCCGTGCCGCTGAAGCCAAGTTTCGGAAGGATCAGGAAAGACACCAGCCCGATGGCCAGCGCCGCCACCCCTACTGCCAGGATGGGCCAGAGACGTACCCGCGAGGGCGCAGAAGCAGTGCGGTGGACACCTTGCCGCTGGGGGTTTTCCGGGACCTTGTCGAATTCGTCGCGGGCGTATCTGGTCATGGCTGACTTCCTTGGGAATTGCGGCTGGGGGCGCGGGTGGTCCTAGGTGTCGGAGCCCAGGCGCCGGGCGGTCCGGGCACGGTGGCGGGACGTACGTAGTCTACGCAGTCTTTTGACCAGCATGGGATCGTGGGCGAGTGCATCCTCGCGGTCGATCAGGGCGTTCAGCAGCTGGTAGTAGTGGGTGGCAGAGAGGTCGAAGAGCTCCCGGATGGCCTGTTCCTTTGCCCCGGCGTACTTCCACCACTGACGCTCAAGCGCCAGCATCTGCTGCTCGCGTTCATTGAGCGGGGACTCGCGCAGCGTGAAGTCCGCCAGCAGGGTGTTCCGTGGTTCCTGCGCCGGCAATTCCTCGGGCAGATGTTCCCGGGCCGGTTCCGCCACGGCACACTCCTTCGAGGTCTAGGGGAAAATGTCTTACCCCCATGCTACGGACGAATAACAGCCTTGTCATTTGCGTCGGCGAGGGCCGGGACCCTCATCCGAGCCTAAGTGCCGCCGCTCGCCTGCAAGAATGGGACGGTGCCTGAATCAGACGCCTTGTTCGAATTGGAGCAGGACCCCGCCGGAATGGAAGAGTTCGCCGAACTCGCGCGGCGCCCGCTGACGGACCTCGTGGCTCCGGACTGGGCCGAGGCGCTGGCGGGGGTGGAACCCGAGCTTCGCGCCGTCCTCGGCTTCCTGGCAGATGAGGTGGCGGCCGGGCACCAGGTGCTGCCGTCGCCGTCGAACGTCCTGCGCGCGTTCCGCCAGCCCCTTGCCGGTGTGAAGGTCCTGGTGGTGGGCCAGGACCCCTACCCGACGCCGGGTCACGCCGTCGGCCTCTCATTCTCCGTTGACAGGCGCACGCGGCCCATCCCCCGCAGCCTCGCGAACATCTACCGCGAACTGGAGGCGGACCTTGGCATCCCAGCCCGGGTGCACGGCGACCTTTCCGCCTGGGCGGAGCAGGGTGTGCTGCTGCTGAACCGGGTGATGACCGTGCGTGCCGGTTCCGCCGGTTCCCACCGCGGCAAGGGCTGGGAGAAAATTACGACGGCGGCCGTCGCCGCGGTCGCCGCCCGGCAGTCCCCGTACGGCGCGCCCTTGCCGCTGGTGGCCTTGTTGTGGGGCAAGGAAGCCGAATCAGTCCGTCCGCTGCTTGGTGATACCCCGGTGGTGTCCAGCGCCCATCCGAGTCCGCTGTCGGCGTCCCGCGGCTTCTTCGGCTCCCGGCCCTTCAGCCAGGTCAACCGGCTCCTCCGGGAGCAGGGCGCCCGGGACGTAACCTGGGAGCTTCCGCCAGTTCCTTAGCTTAGGCTTACCTTATGAGCACTGTTCCTGCCGCCACCAGCGCCACCAAGAAGAGCCGCCCCCAGATCAATTTGGAGGTCCTCCGCCGGGAACAGCTCTCGCCGCACATGGTCCGCATCGTGGCTGGTGGCCCGGGCTTTGCTGACTTTGTCAACAACGGCTTCGTGGACCGGTACGTGAAGATTGTCTTTCCGCAGCCCGGCGTCCAGTACCCGTCTCCCCTGGACCTATGGAGCATCCGGGAAACCATGCCGCGCGAGCAGTGGCCCTATACGCGCACGTACACCCTGCGCTGGGTTGATCCGGCCGCCCGGGAACTTGCCATCGACTTTGTGGTGCACGGCGACGACGGGCTGGCCGGCCCTTGGGCGGCCAAGGCACAGCCCGGCGATCCCATCACCTTCACCGGCCCGGGCGGCGCCTACAATCCCAACCCGGAGGCCGGCTGGTACCTTTTTGCCGGCGACGAGGCAGCCCTGCCCGCCATCGCCGCGTGCCTCGAGGCACTGCCTCCGGAGGCGACAGGCCTGGCCTTCCTTGAAGTGGATTCCGACGCCGACGTGCAGCCGCTCACCGCACCGGCAGGCGTGGAAATCACCTGGCTGTTCCGTAACGGCGTACCGGCCGGGTCCAGCGACCAGCTGGTCAGCGCTGTGGCCGGCGCCGAATGGCCTGGTGGCACGGTGGACGTTTTCGCGCACGGCGAGCGGGGCTACATGAAGGCCCTCCGGGAAGTCTTCTTTACCCAGCGCGGCCTGGAACGCAGGCAGGTTTCGCTATCCGGCTACTGGGCGCAGGGACGCGTGGAGGACGTGTTCCAGGCCGAAAAGAAGCTTCCGGTCGGCCAGATCTGACCTTCGGCACCGTCAGCCGGAACCTGCCGCGTGCCGGGTCAGCGCCGGCGGGCGCGGCGCCGCTCGTTGCTTGCCAGGCTCCGGGTCAGTGGCCGCGCCAGGGTGTCGCCCAGGACGATTCCCCCGGCCGTTCCCAGCACAATCGCGCCCGCGCTGAGCATACCCCCGGCACCCAGAAGGATCTCGGCTTCCTCGATGGTGAGTACGTACATGGAGCGGAAAATGGTGAGGCCCGGGAGCAGGATCAGCGCCGCGGGGACTGCCACCACCAGCTGCGGCGCGCCCAGGCGGAGGGCGACCACGCGTGCCAGCAGGCCGATCACCACGGCAGCAAGGGCCGGTGAAAAGCGGTCACCGATGCCGAGCAGCCCGCCGCCAAGCAGGACGAAGTAGCCTGCGACGCCCACAGCCGCGGTGGGCAGCAGGAGCTGCCAGCTGGTCTGTTCCGTGATGCAGATGGCCATCACAGCCACCGCCACGAAGATGACCAGGACCCACAGATCGTAGGCCGGCGGGAACGTCTGCGTGACGTCGATCCGCGGCATCCCCGTCAGTTCACCCACCACAAACGCGACGGCGATGCCGGCCACGATGGCGCCGAAGGTCAGCAGTGTTGAGAGGAACCGTCCGGCCGCCGTGACGGGGAACCCGTTGATGGCGTCCTGCACGGACGAGACCAGGCGACCTGTCGGGAGCAGCAGGAGGATGCCGCCCACCACCACGATCGCCGGCGAGCTGGTCAGGCCGAACTGCCAGAGCAGGAGGGCCAGCTGGGTCACCACGAAGGAGCAGCTGGCGGTAATGAAGAAGTCCGGCACACGCCAGCGTCCCAGCTGGCGCGCCAGCAGGCTGATGCCGATATTGGCAACGAACGCGATGGCCGAGGCCACCGGGCCGCCGCCCAGCACGCCCACGAACGCCGCCGCGAAAATACCGAAGGCCACCGTGACCATCCAGCGCGGAAAGGGCTTGGGGCAGGTGATCGCCTCATTCAGCCTGCGGGTGGCCTCATCCCGGCCCACTCCCCCGGCCACAATGTCCGTCACCAGCTGGTGCACTTTGGCCAGGCCGGCATAGTTGTTGGTCCAGGACCGCACCACGCGCAGCAGCGCAATGGGCGTCTGGTCCTTGGGCGCGTAATTGATGCCCACGGACTGGTTGGTGATGTCCACCTCGATGTTTTTCAGCCCCAGCGCCGCGGTGACAGCGATGATGCTGGTTTCCACCTCCAGCGCGCCGGCACCGTACCGGAACATGGTTTCAGCCAGGTGCAGGGCGAAGTCAAGCGTCTTGCGCGCTGAGGTGTCCACGCCGCCCACCTGGATGGTGGGGTTTGCATAAGGACTGCCAGCCAGCCGGTCCACGATGCTCAACGGCGCCGTCGGCGGGTTTTCACCCTGGACCAGGCGGCGCAGCATCTTCTTGGCCGCAGCGTCTTGCCGCAGTTCGGCAGCGGTCAGCGCCTGCGTCTTTGGCAGGCCGTCGGTGTGAGGCCGAACCCCGGACGAATGCGCACCGGAAGGCTGGGCCCCGGAACGTCCGGCTCCGGCCCGCTCCGGTCCTGTGGCGGCGGGTTCAGGCTTTGCAGTGTCAGGTTTTGCCCGTTGCGGGCGGCCTGCCGCCGGGCTCCCGGGTCGGTCAGTCAAGGGTCCCTCCTCCCTGTGCGGTGTGGACTGTGCTGTGGTGTGGACTGTCCGTCAGGATGTGCGCCTGCCGGGCAACCTGCCCAGTACCGTGCGGGCCACCGCGACGGCCGCCCGCGCAAGCCGGTTGGCGTGGAACACGGCAGGCCTGACGGGCATCGCGAAGTCACCCACCAGCTGGACCACCTCGCCCCCGAAGCCCTTCTTGAATTCGTAGCCGCCGTGGCCTTCCTGGTCCTGGCCGGAGATGCCAAACGTTCCGTAGAAGTTGTAGCGCGGATAGCCCTTTTCCAGGGCGTGCAGCATCATGCCCCAATACAGCGACGTGGCGCCGTTGAAGTAGATGTAATCCTGGACGGTGCCGCCGATCACGCAGACCACCTCGTCGCCGTAGCAGACGAAGTGGATGGCGGCCACGGTGGCAACACCGACGGAGTCCGGGAACCGCTCAATGTCCTTGAGGCTGCGCTCATAACTGTCCACCAGGTCCTGGACCACCTTGAGCCGGTTGGCTTTCTTCTTGCTGCCAGTCTCTTCCACTTCGCGGCGGAGGTCGGCGGCAGTGGCGGACTCACTGGCCAGGCGGTCGCTGATGGACTTGCGGTAGGCCGGGATGTCGATCTTGGCCATCATGAGCTTGGTGAACTCAGGGGACGTGGTGCGGAGCAGATGCTCGTAGTAGGCCCGCTCGCGGTAGACGAACCCCTTTTCGTCCCCGGCCCGGCTGAGGGCGGCGTAAAAGTCGTCCAGCGTTTCCAGCGTGGCCTGCTCGAGGAACACGCCGTTCTTCTCTGCCTTCCGGATTGCCTTCCGGGTGCGGTAACTGGTGCTCATGATCAGCTCTTCCGCGTCCTGGATGCCCTGGAGGCTCTTGATGAACATCCAGTTGACGTTCACGAAGTCCATGTCCAGTCCCTGGTGCCGGAATCCCAGCCCTTCCAGCTGAGCCACGAGCGGACGGTTGTCCAGCACCTCGGGGTGTTCTGCACCGTCCTCGTCCCGGGCGATGTAGTGGATGTTTGGGGAGATTCGCAGCTCGGCTGCTTTGCGTTCGCGGGCACGCTTCCGCAGGAGTCCGACGACGGCGGTCACCAGTTCCCGGTCCGCGTAGTCCATCAGGGGCCCCTTGGCGCATTCGCACACGGTGTAGCCCAGGCGGGTGGTGGTGTAGTTCAGCTTTCCGGCCGCCACGAGTTCGCCGTCCCTGCGTACCCCGAAGAGTTCCACTTCCTGGCCGCGGGCTCGCTGGAACCTGGCAAAGCCGACGGATTGCAGGAAGCTGTTCTGCGGATGCTTCAGGGCGAATGCCTCGAACTCGGCATCGCTGAGGACTGCGGGCTCAAGGCCGGTGGCCGTGGGAACTGGATTCAAGGGGCTTACCTTCTTCGGTGTTCTCGCGGCGTGGCAGGGGCCGCGGTGCGGGAGGGGCTTGAGGCGGCGCACTGCTGGCGCTGGCGGCCGCGGGACGGGTGGGGGTCAGTAGAACTGCTGGCCGGTCCGCGCCGTTTCGATCCGGCGGAACACCCTTTCTGCGCCCTTGACCCAGAGACGGTGCCGCAGTGGCGAGAGCACGTAGTCGTGGCAGCCCACAAAGTCCGTGACCGTCTTGGTGAAGCTGGTTTTGAACATTCCCATGCCGTAGAGGTTGTGGCTCTTGTCCTTGATGCGGGAGGACGGAGGTGTGCCGCAGAAGTCGTATTCGGTGCAGCCAAGTTCCTGCATGCGCCGGATTGCTGTCCACTGGACCAGGTGCGAGTCGCCGTACTGTTTTCGGTTCTGGGTGGAGCCGCCGTCTTTGTAGGTCGCTTTGGCGCCGTAGTTGATCACGAAGGCGCCCACGCTGGGCTTGCCGTCCTCGTAGGCAAAGAAGAAGTTCCCCTGGCCCCGGTTGCAGAATTCGTCCCAGAAGGCGGCGTAGTACTCGTAGCTGCGCAGAGGCATCGAGCCCTTGGCCTTGACCGTGTCCGCCATGAGGTCGTACAGGGCGCGGTACGTTTCCGGCCCCTGTTCCTTGCGCACAACTTCGCAGCCTTCCCGCTCGGCCCGCCGGATGGCGTTGCGGGCGCGGGAAGAGATGTTCTTAAGGACCGTTTCCTCGGATCGGGAAATATCCAGCAGGGCGGTGGAGTCGTTGGACTGGATGTTCGGCGCCTTGACCAGTCCGGCGGCGGCCAGCTGCGCCTGGGCATCAGCAGAGTCAATGATGTCCGGTTCGATCTTGATGGTGAAGACGTTGAGCTTGCGCCCGCGGGCAAGTGCGGCACAGGCTTCCAAGGAGGCCTTTAGATCTTTCGGCGCGGCGAGGTCCGGGCCTTTGATGAGGTACCACAGCCGGCCGAGCACGGGGAACTTCTTTTCCAGTACCAGGTTGTAGCTGGCTGTTTCCCGGCTTTCCAGCACCAGGAAGCGGACCTTCCAGCCGCTGCCGTTTTTCACCGTGGCGTAGGCGGCCGACTGCAGCATGTTGCCGCCGTTCGGGTTGGCCGTGACGTGCTTGTCCCAGTTTTCAATTTCCTCGGCGGTGGCAAAACGTGCGGTGAATTCTCGCAAGGGGGCCGTGTCCAATCGGGTTGATGCGCGGTTTCGGTACTCGTGGATGTGTGCGGACATGCAGCCTCAAGTCTAAAGCCTGCAGCAGGACCGGCCTTCCGCCTTGACTCAGGCACCGGGGCTCGCAAGGGTGGGAGGATGCAGCCAGAACGGGAACAGCTGATGCCGCCGCCGGAGGAACGCGCCCAATCCCACCGCGGCAGCATCCAGGTGGCCGCGTTGGCCGGCTTCCTGGCAGCGTCCTTCCTGGTTGCGGCGCTGGGCGGGCTGGCCACCGCCAGCAACGTTGACGGCTGGTACGTCACAGCGGACAAGGCGCCCTGGTCCCCGCCGAACTTCTTGTTCGGGCCGGTATGGACTGTGCTGTACACGGCCATGGCTGTTGCGGCGTGGCTTGTCTGGCGGAAGCGGAGGGCGAACACCAGGCCAGCGCTGACCGCTTACGCCATCCAGCTTGTTCTCAACCTTGCCTGGACTCCGGTGTTCTTCGGCCTGTACCCCATGCTGGGTTCTGCGGCGTTATGGCTGGCACTGGCCATCATCCTGGCACTGATAGCCGCCGTCGCCATCACTGTCCTGCAGTTCGGTCCGATCAGCAGGGCCGCCGGCCTGCTCCTGCTTCCCTACGTGGCGTGGCTGGTGTTCGCTTCCACCTTGAACTGGTGGGCCGCCGTCCATAACTAGCTGCCGCCGGCCGTCCCATCGAGACACCGCAGGTCAGCATTCGACGACGTTGACGGCGAGGCCGCCCATGGCGGTTTCTTTGTATTTGTCGCTCATGTCCTTGCCGGTCTCGCGCATGGTGATGATGACTTCGTCCAGGGAGACGCGGTGCGTGCCGTCGCCCCAGAGCGCCATTTTCGCGGCGTTGATCGCTTTCGCGGCCGCGATCGCGTTCCGTTCGATGCAGGGCACCTGGACCAGCCCGCCGATCGGGTCACACGTCAGGCCCAGGTTGTG